>CAZCDK010000001.1:0-9461 GCA_964497285.1 uncultured Anaerolineaceae bacterium
GACGTGGAACGGACGCTCGATTCTCAGCTCTGGTGGCGAATCCCAAAGGCCAACGAGGTCGTGAAGGCAGCGCAAATCGGGAGGCCGATTGTCATGAGCAGGCCCAACAGCAAGGCCTCGATCGAGCTCCGCGAGATGGCAAGAGCGCTGGCCGGGGTTCGCAGCGGATCGCGAAAGCCGAAGAGCGGCGGAGGTTTCGGGAAGATCATCCGGCCGCTGTTCCGGAAGTCGGCCTAGGCCGCCGGCCAGGAAGGAACGAACGTGTCAGACGAGAATGTCGAACGGAAGGCCCCGGAAGATGACGTCCGGCCCTTTGGCTGGTCGGGAGTCAGGCCTCGTCTCGGCGTGAACGAAGCCATCGACAGGCTGCCAGCACCTGAACAACCTCAGCCCGAGCCAGACGAGCCCGCCCGGCCACGACTGCGCCCTTCAGGGCAGCTGACCCCGTTGCGTCGGCATTGGGGCACGGAGACTGATCTCCCACCGGCTCCACCTGCCGCACCCGCCAGGATCCAGCCGCGCCAGCCATCTCTGCTCCGTCCCGCGGAAAGCTCTCCGGCCACCAGCGCAGGTCCATCACCGGCAGCGGAAGCGAGCCCACGGCGGCGCGCAATGGAAGGCCGCGCCTCCTCCATCGCGCCCACCAAGGGCAATCCCCAGGCAGAGGTCGCCAAGATCCGCCTCCACGAGCTCCTCATCGATGAGCTGGAGCACGGCGCCCTCGAGGGCCTCGACGCGGACGCCCAGCGCGACGCGGTCGTTCGGGCCGCACGTGAGTTGATCGTCCAGGAGCAGCTTCAGTTGGGCGGTGCCAGCCGCGACGAACTCGTGGAAGCCGTTGCCGATGAGGTCCTGGGACTCGGCCCGCTGGAGCCTCTGCTCCGCGATCCGTCCGTCTCGGAAGTGATGGTGAACGACCTCGACAAGATCTTCTACGAGCAGGACGGCCGAATCTTCCGCAGCCCGGCCCGGTTCCGCGACAAGCAACACGTCATGCGCATCATTGAGCGGATTGTCGCGCCCCTCGGCCGACGCGTAGATGAAGCGAGTCCGATGGTGGACGCGCGCCTCCCCGATGGATCCCGCGTCAACATCACGATCCCGCCGGTCTCCCCGAAGGGAGCAACGATCACGATCAGGAAGTTCCGGGCCGACAAGATGCGAATGGCGGACCTGATCGCCGTCGGCGCGCTGAGCGACGCAACGGCGGAATTCCTCGCGATGTGCGTTCGAGCGAAGCTCAACATCATCATCAGCGGAGGCACGGGCACCGGAAAGACCACGCTCCTGAACGCGCTGTCCTCATTCATTCCAAGCACGGAACGGATCGTGACCGTCGAGGACCCGTCGGAATTGCGGTTGCAGCAGGAGCACGTGATCACGCTCGAAGGCCGCCCGTCCAGCATCGAAGGCAAGAACGCCATCAGTCAGCGCGATCTCGTCCGCAACTGCCTCCGCATGCGGCCCGACCGGATCATCGTCGGAGAGGTACGCGGAGCCGAGTGCTTCGACATGCTCCAGGCAATGAACACCGGCCATGAAGGCTCGATCTCGACTGTTCACGCGAACACACCACGCGATGCCATCGCCCGGCTGGAGAACCTCGTGTTGATGGCCGGCATGGACCTGCCGACCAAAGCAATCCGGGAGCAGATCGCCGCCGGTATCGACTTGCTGATCCAGGTCCAACGCCTCCAGGACGGTTCGCGAAAGGTCACGCACGTCACCGAGGTGAGCGGCATGGAAGGGGACATTATCACGCTGCAGGACATCTTCCTCTTCAAGCTCGACCGCGTGGACGACGACGGCCGGGTGCGAGGGGGAATGAAGCCAACTGGAATACGTCCGGGATTCACGGAGAAGTTCGCGATGGTCGGGATCGATCTCCCGAACAGCCTCTTCGATAGCGGAAGGGAGTGGTGAGATGATCCTCCTTGTCGCCGCTGCCACGATCGGTGCCTTCGCATTCACCGGAACGCTCTGGGTCACCGGTTTCGGAGCGGACGTGATGGATTCAGCAGGCAGGCTCTCTCGCCTGAAGGACGCGGGGCCTGTCGCGCCCAATCCGAGCGCCACGTTCAGCCTGCGCAAACGAGCGAACACCAGCATCGGAGGAGTGAACCTCGTTTCCGCGAACATCGCGCAGCGCTGGACAGTCCAGTTGGAACGGTCAGGCCTCGCCCTGAACGTGCGCGAATATCTCATCCTGCGGGCAGTGATCGCGCTCACCCTCGGAGGCGTCGGTCTCATCGCCCTTCCGATCCCGGCGTTGGCAGTAATACCTGCCGTCCTGGGCTTCCTCGGGGTGGGCAAGTGGCTAAACATGCGCATCTCATCACGTCGCCGCAAGCTCGAAGAGCAACTCGTCGAGATGTTGCAGATGCTGGCAAGCGGGCTCCGCGCGGGCTTCGGGCTGCTGCAGGCGCTCGAAGCTTCCGGAGAGCAGGTTCCCGACCCGCTCTCGGCGGAGATCCGCCGAACGCTGCGCGACACCGCCATGGGCGCGAGCGTGGAACAGGCTCTCAGCGCTCTCAACGAGCGCGCTGCCAGCCCGGACTTCGACATCGTCATCACCGCCATTCTCATTCAGCGATCCGTAGGCGGAAACCTGTCGGAGATCCTGGACAACGTTGCGACGACCATGCGGGAGCGGGAGCGCATCCGCGGGGAGATCAGGACCTTGACATCGCAGCAGCGCATGACCGGCTACGTCATCGGGGGAATCCCGATTGGCCTCCTTGGCATCTTCAGCGTGATCAGTCCTCAGTTCACCGGACAGCTCTTCACTGACCCCCTGGGGCAGATGATGCTGGGGGCAGCTGCTTTCTCCGAGTTCATCGGGTTCATGGTCATCCGGAAGATAGTGAACATCGAGGTATAGGAATCAAATGGAGCTGTTGATCGCCGCCGCGACGTTCCTGTCAGTCACTTTCGCAGCCTACGGCCTTCTCAATCGCCCATCGGGGGATGCGATCGAGGCGCGCCTGGGCGGGTTGCGCTATGCGCGGCCCCGGAAGGAAGCAATCCCGGATGCTGAGGCAGCATTCTCGGTCCGCGTGCTTCGGCCGATGGTCCGGAACTTTGGTGGCAAGCTCAACGGCCTACTCCCATCGTCAATCTCCGAACGCCTGGCCATGGCCATCATGCAGGCGGGGCTGAGAATGACCCCGGGGCAATTCATCCTGATTGTGTCGCTCGCGGCGGGGATCCTGCCCATCATGCTGGTCGTGCTGATGGCCAGCAGCGGGCAGGATCCCCGCAACATCCTGATCTTCTGGGGGATCATGATCGCGATCGGGATCTATGCCCCGAGGATGTGGCTCCTCGGCCGGATCAAGAAACGTCAGAAGGCAATCTGGCGCTCACTCCCCGATGCCTTCGATCTCATCACCGCCTCCGTTGAAGCCGGGCTCGGGATCGACGCCGCGTTCAGCCGTGTCATTGAGAAGGTGGAGGGCCCCTTTGCCGTCGAGCTGACACGCACCATGCGCGAGATCACAATGGGACGATCCCGCAGAGACGCATTCCAGGACATGGCTACGCGCACCGGTGTCGATGAACTGCGATCGTTGGTGAACGCCGTGATCCAGGCGGAACAGATGGGCATCTCCATTGGCACGGTAATCCGCGTGCAAACGGGAGTGATGCGCACGAAGCGCCGGCAGAGGGCAGAGGAGCAGGCGTTCAAAGCGCCCATCAAGATGGTCTTCCCGCTCGTCCTGTTCATCTTTCCCGCAATCATGATCGTGATCGGCGGCCCGGCGATCATCCAGATCAAGTCGGCGTTCTAGCGTGGCGGTCGTCCAGAACACGACCGCTGGTTCCGAAATCGCCAAGGTGGCCGGCCGGGCCGGCAATCCGTGGGCCAGGTTCCGCGGTCTCATGCTGAGCAGGCGGCTCGAAGAAGGCTCGGCGCTCATCATCGAACCGTGCGGTTCGATCCACATGATGTTCATGCGTTTCCCCATCGACGCGGTGTTCTATGACCGCGATCTGCGCGTCACAAGGGTTGTGCGCAATCTGCGCCCGTGGACGGGCCTGGCCTTCGGCGGACGAGGTGCCCGTGGAGTGATCGAACTCCCGGTGGGGGCTGCGTCGGCCACCGAACCAGGGCACTTGCTGCAATTCGTTCGCTAGATGAATCGTTCGGGCCAGAGGAGTACAACCGCGGCACCGAAAGCCAGATAGGGACCGTAGCTGAGCACCTTCCTGGCCCCACCCGAGACAAGCATGAACGCGCTCGGGATTCCGGCCGCTACGACGCCGATCATGAGAGCGGTCAGCAGGCCGGGCCACCCGACAATCAGGCCGATCAGCAGAATCAGCTTCACGTCGCCAAGACCGAAGGGCGTGGCTGACACGTGGAGAGCTCCACCAACGGCGAGTCCGAGCACGAACAGCCCGATCGCGATCGCCGCGGCAGTCCCTGCTCCAAGCCAGACGTCGGCCACGGATCGATCGGGCCAGGCCCAACAGGCGGCAGCCGCCGCGACGATGGAGGGATAGCTCAACCGGTTCGGGATGATGCGCCGCTCGAAGTCCGTGCTCGATACGACCGCGAGGACCAGTCCGAACACTGCAGAAAGCGCCGCCGCGCCGGTATCGTAGTGGTTCGGCCGAAAGGCCAGGCCACCAACCAACATGCAGGCAACTGCAAGACCGATGCGAAAGCGAGTCAGCCTGCCGCCAGCAAGGGGATTCGCGCGGAATTCATCCTGGCCATACAGGAGATGCTGCCACCCCACGGCGAGGCTTCCGAACGCCAGGCCGGCCCCTCCCGCGAGCAGACTGCCGACAAGTTCCATGGGGCCACTATCTCCGGACGCACACGTTGCCACAAGGTGTCCTGTTCGCGCCCTGGAGCAGCCGCTAAACTCCGTCAATCTCAAGCTGGCTGGAGATGAGCCGATGACCGCCGCGATTGACTGGGACAGCCTGACCCGCGAGGCGATTGGGATTCTGCGCGAGTACTTGCGGATCGACACATCCAACCCACCGGGAAACGAAGCCCGGGCGGTGCGGTTCCTGGGCCAATTGCTCGCTGCAGAGGGGCTCGAGTTCGAAACGGTCGACACTGCGCCGGAGCGTTCGAACCTGTACGCACGCATGGGGCCGGGAGCCGGCGGCGTTTGCCTTCTGAATCACACCGACGTGGTACCGGTCGAGCGGCAGTTCTGGGACATGGACCCCTTCGAAGGCCAGCTGCGCGACGGGATGATCTGGGGCCGCGGAGCGCTGGACATGAAGACGATGGGCGTCCTGCAACTCGTCACGTTCATGCTCCTGAAGCGCCAGCGCATTCCGCTCAAGCGTGGAGTCATCTTCCTCGCGGTGGCCGACGAGGAAGCGGGAAGCGCGTTCGGCGCGGAATGGTTGGCCAGGCACCGCCCGGGCTGGCTTGAGGCAGACCTGGTAATAAACGAGGGAGCCTATGGGCTGGCCGCCACTGGTGGGAAGAGCGCCCAGGTGTTTTCTGTCGCGCCAACGGAGAAGGTGCCATTCTGGTTGCGCCTGACAGCGCGGGGACAGCCCGGGCATGGCTCCGTGCCACACGGGGACAACTGCGCCGAGCGGCTCGTGCAGGCGCTCCAGCACGTGTCGCAGTGGCAACAGGATCTGCATGTAACGCCGGTGATGCGAGCCCACCTCGTGGCCATGAGCCGCGCGGGGTTGGCGACCGGATCAAGCGACGAGGACGCCCGCCGGGGCGCGGAACTGAGCCCCGCTGTCCGCGCCCGCCTGGCCAACACCATCTCGCTGACCACAATCGCGACCGGCATCAAGGTGAATGTGATCCCTGCCGAGGCAACGGCGACGCTCGATTGCCGGCTGCTGCCCGGCGTCGATCCCGACGGGTTCCTCGCCGATCTGAAACGCGTGATCGACGACGACCGCGTGGCAATCGACGTGCTCAACCGGTTCGAGGGGGCGGAGTCGCCGATGGACACCGAGTTCGTGCAGGTCATTCGCGACGTCGTCTCGGAGCTGGTGGAGGGGGCCGAGGTGGTGCCGGAGCTTACGCCGGGATTCACCGACTCGCGGATCTTCAGGGTGCGGGGAGTGCCGGCCTACGGGTTCGTGCCATGCCTGCTCCCGCGGGAGGATCTCGCCGGAGTCCATGGTCACAACGAACGAATCAGCGTTGAGAATATCCGGCTCGGGCTGCAGGTGATGTACGAGGTCGTCCGGCGGCTGTGCGCAGCCTGATGCTCAGGCGCCCGCGACGGCTTCCTCGAGACGTGTCGACGCCTCGGCATAGGATGTCCCGGGATCGAACGTGATCGGTTCCCCAATGCGAACCAGGACCCGGGCGCGTGGATGCGGGAGCCACTTGCCCTCGTAGAAGCCGGGGCGGAGGACTTCAATTCGCATGGGGAACACCGGGACGCCGGTTTCGACCGCCAGCAGCCCGGTCCCGCTCTTGAACGGTTGCGTCGGGCCGCAAACCGTGAGCTTGCCCTCGGGGAAGATGAGCACGTTCCACCCCTCTTCGAGCATCTTTGCCACATGTTCGAGGCTCTCGCGCACGCCGCTCCCTTCTTTCGCAAAGGGAAAGGCGTTTCCAAGGAGGCTTGACCCAAAGCCCCGAACACGGTTGCCGAAGATGTCGCTCGCAGCGGCCGCAACGGCCACCCTCTGCCGGAAGTCGGGCGGCATGATGTGGAGAAGCAACCCCGCATCGAGATGCATGTTGTGGTTGCTGATGAGCAGGCAGGGCTCCTGCACCGCTCCGAATCGCTCCCGCCCACGAACCTCAACCCTATAACCCAGGCGCAGTAGCGGGGACACCAGCGCGGACATGAGCGCGCGCCGAAGCCACCGCACGGGACGGCGTCGCGGCCAGGCCGGGAAGTGGTGGGTCTTCGGGCGGGGCTCGCCCTTCTCAGCAAGGGCTCGCAGTTCGGAGACCAGCGTGTTCGGTCCCACAGCCGTGTCGTCAACGAAGACGCCGACTTCTTCTTCTATCGCCGACAGCAAGTCCACCCGCCCCAGCGAGTCAAGACCAAGGTCGGCCCCCAACGACATGTCGTCGGAGATAACACCTTCGAACTTGCTGCAGGCAGCGATGACGTGGCTCAGAGCATCGGTGCTGACAGCGGCGACCGAGGGCGGCGCCGATTCCCGCTGTCCCTCGAGGTAGTCGACGACGAGGTTCTTGCGGACCTTGAGGGTGTGGGTGCGGGGGAAGTCCTCTTCGGGCCAGATGGTGAAGCCCATGATCTGCTGACGGGCGTCGAGGCAGGAGTTAGCCGCCCGGACGGCCTCAGCCGCCGCCCCGGGGTGTTCCTCGACAAGGACAGCGTGAACGCGGACGTCGCCTTCCCGCGCCAGTCCGACGACGACGGCATCGATGATGCCTTCCTGGCGGCAAAGGACCCCCTCAATGTCCTCCGGGAAAACGTTCTGGCCGTCCGCGAGAACGATGAGGTCCTTCTTGCGGCCCTTGAGGTAGAGGAAGCCATCTTCGACGTGGCCGAGGTCACCAGTGCGATACCAATCGCCGTCGAACACAGCGGCAGTAGCGGCTTCGTTGCGCCAGTAGCCGCGAAAGACGTTGGGGCCACGCGTCAGTACCTCGCCATCGTCGGTCACCCGCACCTGTTGGCCGGGCAACGGCCGTCCGACGCTCTTCAGGCGGCGATCGTCGCGAGGGTTGATACTGACGACCGGCGAGGCTTCGGTCGCTCCATAGCCCTCGACGATAGGGACTCCCATCGCCTCCCACTTGAGTTGAACCTCGGTGTCCAGCGCCGCTCCCCCGCTCGCCATGAAATCGAGGGACCCCCCGAAACGGCCCAGCACCGAGCGAAAGACGAGTCTGCGCGCGGACATGGGAAGGTGAGCAGAGACGCGCCGGAGCCGGCGAAGCAGTCCCAATCGGCCCTGGCTCGTCGCTTCGCGCTCGATTCCGCTCATGAAGAGGGAGAGGACCTGGGGCACGGCAATGATGATGGTCGGTTTCCAATCCTGCATCAGGCGCAAGAGGGCGGCGGGCTGCCGACTGGTGGGGTAACAGATCGAAGCGCCGACCGCGAGGGCAGCGTGGCAGCCGCCAGATTGCTCGAACATATGACTGAGCGGGAGCAGCGAAAGGAATCGGCTTCCGCGCGCCATGGGAAGGACGGCGAGTGCGGCCTCAACGTTCGACACGATGTTGTGGTGCGACAGCATCACACCCTTCGGATCGCCGGTCGTCCCGGAAGTGAAGATGATCTCGGCGATGTCGTCGCGCCCGAGCGGGACCGGGGCCACTTTGCCGTCAGCCGGTAGTCGAAGCCCGTCGAGAGCGAGCACCGGGATCTCGAGCCCGCGGAGGATGGAAGCCTGGTCCTGGCCGGCAAAGGCGAGCGCCGGTTCAGTCTGGGAAACGACCCGCTCAACAAACTCCGGTGAACTCCGCACGTCCAGGGGAACGATGACGCCACCCACAAGGAACGTGCCGTACATGGCAGCCACCCAGTCGGGCTGGTTCGCTGCCCAGATCAGGACACGGTCTCCCTTCGCGATTCCGCGCTCCGCCAGGGCCCTCGCAATGGCATGGGAGCGGGCTTCCAGATCACGATAGGAATAGCGAACCGTTCGCACGCCAAGTCGCATGAACGTTGCGGTGCGTTCGGGATTCTCGCGAACAGAGCACTCGAGGAGATCGACGAGAGTATTCATGCCATCAGCTCACAAGCGTCGCCGCGAAATCACGCACCTGGCGGTCTGCGCCAGCGAGGATCGGCCGGAAGTGGCTGAAGCAAAGCGTGTCGAAGTCGAGCGCCGCGAGCTTGCGGATGGAGTCCGCCGCTTCGGTCATGTCCTGCGTGAACAGCCGGCTGGGGAGCATGAGGCGGCCGAACTTGTATTGCATTGCATCGCCCACGAGCAACACGCCACGGTTGGGAAACAGGATGGAGATGCTGCCCGCCGTGTGGCCGGGTGCATGGATGATGCGCATGCCCCCGAAGGCCGGCAACTCGTCGCCGTCGCTGAGCAGCACATCGACGCGCGCCGCGCCGGGGTCCTGGCGCAGCAGATAGGGCTCGCAGATGCGGGCCAGGAGCGGATGCGTGAATGGGTTAGGAAGGGGTCGATGGCTCTCGACATGCCCGGCTTCGGCGAGATGAACGGCCGTCCTGCCGGGCACGTAGTTCTGGATCTCGGGCAAGCCCCCCACGTGGTCAAGGTGACAGTGCGTGATGACGATGTGCTTGATGTCCTCGGGGGAGCGGCCGATCTCCTCCAACGCCTTGAGAATGCGGATCCCGGAACCCGGGTTCCCCGTGTCGATGAGGGTGATGTCCTCCTCGACAATCAGGTAGGCGCGTGAACCCCGGGTCCGCACCTGGAACAGCCCCGGAAGGACCTCGCGCGTGAGACGGAATGGCGCTGGCTTGAGTTCGTCCCAACGGTCCTGCCATGGGGGCCTGGCGGCGGTTTGGCGATTTGGCACAGCGTGAGCATATCAGGAAGAC
>CAZCDK010000001.1:9471-49751 GCA_964497285.1 uncultured Anaerolineaceae bacterium
GGCGCAGATGGGCAAGTTCGGGGTTTCGGTTTGGCCTCCGGCCCCGTACCGTTGTTGGCCATGACGAAGGCATTTCAGGGTCAATGGTCACTCATCTTGGGAGCATCAAGCGGCTTCGGCGCAGCCGCCGCCCGCGAGCTGGCGCGGCACGGGTCGAACATCTTCGGCGTTCACCTCGACCGGCGGCAGGGGATGCCCGCGGTGGACGCCATCGCCGCAGACATCGAATCGAGTGGTGCGCAATCGAAGTTCTTCAACATCAACGTGGCCGATGCCGAGAAGCGCCAGTCCGCGATAGAGGAAATGAAGGCGGCAACCGGCAGTCCCCTGAGGGTTCTGCTCCACTCGATCGCGTTCGGGACGACGGGGCTCTCGCTGCTACCCGATCCGGCCGGTCAGGCACTGAACCAGAAACAGATCGAGATGACGCTCGATACCATGGCCAACAGCCTCGTCTACTGGATCCAGGACCTGTTTCGCGCCGGGCTGGTAGGAAAAGGAACGCGGATCTACGGGATGACCAGCGCCGGAAACCAGCGGGTCATCCCCGGCTACGGCGCCGTGTCGGCCGCGAAATCCGTGCTTGAATCCCATCTGCGGCAGCTTGCGGTCGAGCTTGCACCTCACGGTGCTACCGCCAACGCGATCCAGGCGGGCGTGACCGACACGCCGGCGCTTTCGAAGATCCCCGGGGCGGAGAGGTTGCGCGAGTTTGCGCGGCTGGCCAACCCGGCGGGGCGCATGACCCTGCCGGAAGACGTGGCCCGGGCCCTGGTTGCGCTCTCGGCCGACGGAACAGAGTGGATGACGGGAAACGTAATCCGAATCGACGGCGGTGAAGACCTCGTCATCACCCCGTGATCGCTGCGGTGGGCCGCGCGCGGGAGCCTGCCCACGCCCCAACGAGGCAAGTACTAAACAAGAGAGGCCTCCCTCGCGAGAGACCTTTCTTGTTGGAAGCGCGGTCGGGGAGGGCGAGTCGTACTAGCAGAGCAGTTCAGGGAGGGACGGACTAGCCGACCGTTCGCTTCCGTTGGGACAATGTGAATCCTATCACAATTCACTACATGATCTAAAGAGCCGGGCGCTTCAAACTTTCGATACCCACCTCCCCTCCCGTCGATGCGTCCCCCGGGGAGCCTGAAGGCCGGCACTTTGTGCTTGCCGCGCCCGTGGAGGTCGATGACAATGTGGGCACGTTATTCCGAAAGCAGGTAGTTCACGCATGGCTATCAACCTTGGAGACAATCCGCACGAGGCAACCTGGCGCAAGGAAGTACGCGACTTCATCGCCAACGAAACCCCGGCGGCGATGCGCCAGACTGGCGACGCCGGCGGAGAGGGCGCCTTGTTCGCGCGGGGCCGCGACGCCATGGGGGCGATGCTGGAGTGGCGCAACAAGATCATCGCGCGCGGCTGGATCGCCCCCGCCTGGCCGAAGAAGTACGGCGGCGCCGGCCTCGGCGTCCTCGAGCAGTTCGTCATGAGCGAGGAGTTTGCGGAAGCGGGCGTCCCGGGCAACCTCGGCGGCTTCGGCGTCATGATGATCGGCCCGACGCTCATCGAGCACGGCACCGAGGAGCAGAAGGAAGAGCACCTCACACGCATCCTCAAGGGTGAAGTGGTCTGGTGCCAGGGCTACAGTGAGCCAGGCGCGGGCAGCGACCTGGCGGCGCTTCAGACGCGCGCCGTCCGTGACGGCGATGACTACGTGCTCAACGGCCAGAAAATCTGGACGACGGGCGCCCAGTTCTCCGATTGGATGTACATGCTGGCGCGCACCGACCCCGACGCGCCGAAGCACCGCGGCATTACCTATCTGCTCGTCAACATGAAAAGCCCGGGCGTGACTGTCCGTCCGCTCACGACGCTCGCGGGCGTGCAGACTTTCAACGAGGTGTTCTTCGAGGACGTGCGCGTGCCCATCCGCAACCGTGTCGGCGAAGAGAACCGCGGCTGGTACGTGGGAACCACGACGCTCGACTTCGAACGCAGTTCCATCGGCAGCGCCGTCGGAGTGCGCAAGGCGCTCGAAGCGCTCATCCGCCAGGCCAAAGAAGGTGGCGAGGTCTCGTTCGAGCGCAATCCGCACGTCAAGACGGAGTTCGTCGATCGCTGGATCGAGTGCGAAGTGGCCAAGATGCTGAGCTACCGTGTAGTCAACATGCAGGTTCGCGGCCTCATTCCCAACTACGAGGCAAGCATGTGCAAGCTGTTCTCCAGCGATCTGCAGCAGCGAATCGCGAACCTCAGCATGCACTTGAACGGGATGTACGGGAACGTTCGGGGCAGGGCGGCCATGGGGTACATGCAGGCCGTAAGCTCGACCATTGCCGGCGGCACAACAGAAGTGCAGAAGGGGATCATCGCTACTCGCGGCCTGGGGCTCCCGCGCGGATAGCTGGCTCGCAGCGCCGAATCCGGCTGCCCTGATCGTCGCCCGGATTCGGCGAGCCTGAAGGCACGCACCAGCGCCGTCAACATCTGGACTGACCGCTCTGGCCCCCGATCGTTGGGGCTCAGAGCGAGACTGACTCGAAGGATCAGCAGCATGGCCGGACGGTTCGTTGGGACTCGGCGGAAACGCAGGCTGATTGCGCGCGCGGAATCGAGAGGCCCTATACTGGGCATCGAGAGCTTCAGGAGCTTTGTTGGGGGCACGCCATGAGCTGGCCAACCACCGCCGCGAGGCTGGGGGCCGCCGCTGGTACCGCCCGCGCGAGCCGGCGCACGGGTTCGGTGCTGGTTGAGGAGCCCGTGGCGACTTGGGTCTTCCTGCCCGGGGACAACGCCCGGGGGCACCGTCCGGAGGGACCGGCTATGGATGACGGCGCGGCGCTGGTGGCTGTCCTGGAGCGCTGCCCCTTGCTCGCTGGCCTGGCGACCAGGGAAGTGGCCGAGATCGCCTCGCTCTGCCGTTTTCACGCCGTCAGCGCGCAAAC
The DNA here is from genome assembly GCA_964497285.1 of uncultured Anaerolineaceae bacterium. Taxonomy (GTDB): domain Bacteria; phylum Chloroflexota; class Dehalococcoidia; order Tepidiformales; family Tepidiformaceae; genus UCB2. The sequence goes on from CAZCDK010000001.1 coordinate 12,414, forward strand.
CGACGTGTTCGTCGAGGGACAGCGCTGCGACGGGCTCTGGGTCCTCGCCAATGGCCGCGTGCGGCTCTACCACTCGGCGGCAGACGGTCGCCAGCATGTCGTGAGCTTCCGAGGGCCGAGCTCGGCCCTCGAACTCGGCCCCGCGCTTGACCGGAGAACCTACACCGCGACCGCGACTGCCCTTGAGGACTGCGTGCTTGTCTTCGTGCCCCGGCCGGTAATCTCCCAGCTCGCTCAAAACTACCCGGTGACCGTTCGGAACACGATCGACCAGCTGTGCCTCGAATTGCGGCAACGCGACATCGCCACCGCCGTCGCGACCCTCAAGGACGCCCGCGGCCGCATCGGCTGCGCCCTCCTCCAACTGGCGCGCCAATACGGAGTCGATACTCCGCAGGGATTGCGCATCGGCTTCCGCCTCACGCGCCAGGACATCGCCGACCGGTCGGGCGTGACTATCGAGACGGCGATCCGCGTCCTTTCCGACCTGCAGCGCCAGGGGATACTGCGCACGCACGCGCAGATGATCGAAATCCTTGACATGGAGCGACTGCAGGACCCGACGAACTGCGGCGAATGCCAGTTCGATTGCTCGGTGTTCGGCCCGAGCCTGTCGCTGACCGGGTCCTAGATCCAGCACAGGCGAAGGCCCCGGGTCTGTTCCCTGTCCCCCGGGACCACCACGCTCGAACCAACGGGCAATCGCGCGCAGCCGGGGTGATCGCCGTCATGTCACTGCGATGCCCGGGCGAGCGTTACTTGGCCATGTTCTCTGAAGTCCTCCCGGGGCCCGGCGGGCGTCTGACCCGGGCACACCATGAGTGACGCCGCCGCCGCGAGCGGTTGGCGGGCGCGGTTTCCGGCTCTTCAGCACCGGGACTTCCGCATCCTCTGGTTCGGCATGTTCTTCTCCAGCGCCACGATGATGTTTCAGTTCTACGCTCAGGGCTGGTTCGTTCTCGGCATGACGGGTTCGGCGGGCCTGCTCGGGCTGCTTGGAGTTTCGCGTGGCACCGGCATGCTCCTGTTCAGCCTCTACGGCGGCGCCCTCGCGGACCGGATGGACCGCCGCACGCTCCTCATGGCGACCCAGTCCACGGCGTTTGCGGTCTACGGTCTGCTGTCGATCCTCGTGATCACGGACCACGTCGGGCTGTGGCTTGCATTCGCGCTAATCTTCGTCTCCGCATCGGTGGAGTCCATGGACGCGCCCGCGCGGCAGGCACTGGTGCCTCACCTCGTGCCACGGGAACACCTCCCGAATGCCGTTGCCCTGTTCATGGCAGCGCAGGTGAGTTCCTATGCATTCCTGCCGCCGATGGCCGGCCTGGCGATCGAAACCATTGGCGTGGGCGGCGCTTTCGCCCTGAGTCTCATCGGACATGCCGTAGTGGTGCTGGCCCTGCTGACGCTGAAGGTCCGGGCGAGACCGGCAAGGGGAGCATCGAGTGTCTTCCGCAGCGTGGGCGACGGGATCACCTATGCCGCGGGCCGGCCGCGCGTGCTCTGGGTGCTCGCGTTCGGCGTGTTCCTGGGGATACTCGGGTTCCCCATCATCAGTACGTTGGCACCGTACTGGATGAAGCATGAGCTGGGGCTGGGGGCCGGTGGCTGGACACTGATGGGATGGATGTGGGGGCTCGGGACGCTCGTGAGCACAGTCACGCTCTCCGCCCGGAACACCCCGAGGCATCTCGGCCGGATCATCGTCGGCGCCACGACAGGATTCGCGCTGACGCTCGTGGTCTTCGGGTTGACGAGGTCGCTGCCCCTCGCGGCCATCGCCTGGTCGCTGAATGGGACGTTCTTCACCGCGAACATGATCGCGTCGACTTCGCTGCTTCAGATAATCGTGGAGAACCAATACCTCGGTCGCGTTATGTCGCTTCGCGGGATCTCCTCCGCCGTCAACCAGATGGCGGCGGCACCGCTCGGGTCCCTGGCCGACGGTATCGGGATCGGGCGCATGGTGCCGGCAGTGGCCGCCCTGCTCGCGGCGCTAGTTGTCGTGCCCACGTTGCTCAGCCCGACTGTGCGGACACTCGACGCCGAGGCCCAGCGCGACGCGGCCCACGGGGGATGACGCCGCCGACAGACTATGACAGTCATCATACGCCGGAGGCGAGCTATCTTCGATGCTCGCTGACGGTCGTGCCCGGCCGCGTTGCCCGCTGTCCGGGACGTTTCGGCATTGCCGGCGGCCAGGGCGCCCGTGTGGAACACGCGGACGCGCTTGAAGGAGATTGTGATGGTCCTTGAATCCGCTGCCAGTCTTCAAGTGAGCTCAGAAGAGCGGTACCGCGAGCGCTGGTCGTGGGACACCGTGAACTGGGCAACCCACTGCATCGACTGCTACCCCGGCAACTGCCAGATGCGCGTTTATCTCAAGGATGGTCACGTCTTGCGTGAAGAGTCCGCAGGCGTCTACCCCACTGTCCAGGAAGGCGTCCCCGACATGAACCCGATGGGATGCCAGAAGGGCGTGGGCTGGACGCAGATGCTCGACTCCCAGGAGCGCCTGCTCTACCCGCTCAAGCGAGACGGCGAGCGGGGCTCCGGGCGGTGGAAGCGGATCAGCTGGGACCAGGCCGCAACGGAGATCGCGGACGCCGTGATCGACGCTGTCCAAGAGCTCGGACCCGAATCAGTGATGGCCCCATCGGGCTGCAACCTCGGCACCTGGGGAGCCACGGGACGAGCGCAGTACATGCGCATCATCGGCGGGCTTACAACCGACCTGAACGCGGAGATGAACGACTTCAGCCCGGGCCACTACCTGACGTGGGGCACGTTCGACCCGGTTAGCAGCATCGATGATTGGTTCCACGCCGAGCTGACCTTCATCTGGTTCCAGAACCCGTTCTACACGCGCATTCCGCACATCCACTACGCGCTGGAGAGCCGCTATGCAGGCGGGGAGGTCTGCACCGTTGCGCCCGACGCCTCGCCATCATCGATCCACTCCGATTACTACGTGCCGGTGAGGATCGGGAGCGACGCCGCGTTCGCGCTCGGCATGGCCCAGGTTGTCATCGAAGAGGGCCTGGTCAACGAGACCTTCGTCCGCGAGCAAACCGACCTGCCTCTGCTGGTGAACCCCGCCACAAAACGGTACCTCCGCCAGTCGGACCTTGATGAGGGCGGAAGTGAGGACCAGCTCTACGCATGGGACGCCATTTCCAACAAGCCAGTTCCGGCACCAAAAGGAACTCTCTTCTGGGGCGCGGCCGCGCCCGCGCTCGAAGGCGAGTGGACCGTGCAGACGAAGAGCGGGCCGGTGAGGCTGACGACCGTCCATGCGCTGATGCGTGAACGCCTGAAGGAGTACACGCCGGAGAACGCCTCCACCATTTGCGGCATCCACCCGGACACCATCCGAACCCTCGCACGCAAGGTTGCGTCAAAGCGAACCAATATCCTGTGCTGTCTCAACAACGCCGGCAAGCACTATCACGGCGACCTGATCGAGCGCTCGCAACTGCTCCTCCTTGCGCTGACAGGCAACTGGGGACGGCACGGCACAGGCGTGCGCGCCTGGCTCAGTGGCCTCATGGACGGCTGGTTTACACCGCTGGCGAAGACGAAGCGAGGGCCCCAGGAACTGAGCGCAATGCTCGACACCATGGAACAGATGGTCGGCATGATTCAAGGCCAGGATCCGACCCTCACCCGGGCCCAACTGGCGATCATGCAGGCGAAGATGCCCGGCCAGGGGCAGGGCACCGGGTTCGTACCGCCCGTATTCTGGTGGTATCGCCACGCAGGCTACAAGGACGCATGGCAACGTCGTGAATGGCACGACCCGAGCATGGTGCGCGAGTTCGACGACTACTTCCAGGAAGCCGTCGCCAAGGGGTGGTGGCAGGGTGTCGACCTGCCGCGAGAGAACCAGCCCACGCGCGTCGTGATCGAGTGCGGCGGGAACTTCGTCCGCCGGACTCGCGGCGGCGGCAAGATGTTGCTTCAGCACCTCTTTCCAGGGCTAAAGATGGTGGCCACGCTCGACGTGCGCATGAGCGGGACGGCGATGCTGTCGGACATCGTCCTGCCGATTGCCCACCAGTACGAGAAGCTTGGCTTCGGCATTCCAAGCACGCACACGATGAACCTCACCTTCAGCGATAAGTCGGTGGAACCGCCCGGCGAGGCAGTCGACGAGTGGGAGGCGTTCCGGCGGCTGGCGGAAAAGCTCGAAGAACGCGCCCGCGCCCGGGGAGTGCAGGTCTACAGCAACGCCCTCGGCGGCCAGCACGACCTCCAGAAAGCCCACAGCACGTTCACCGCCAACGGCCTGTGGGTCGACACGGAGGCCATGTTCGATGAGATGATCCGCGACAGCGCCCTCATCGGAACGCTGCCCCCCGACGCAAGCCTGGAAGAGGTGCGCCGGAAGGGGTTCTTCCGCTTCCAGGGACTCGGCATCTCGGCGCGGGCACTCGCACAGGCGACCGACCCCCAACCGGACGAGACATTCGTTCCGTTCCGCAACCACGTCGAGAAGGGCGAACCCTATCCAACCCTCTGCCGGCGCGCCCAGTTCCTCATCGAACACGAGTGGTTCATCGAGGCCGACGAGCATCTGCCCCGGCACAAGGACGCCCCCGCGATGGGCGGCAGCTACCCGTTCCTGCTTACAAGCGGCCACAACCGCTGGAGCATCCATTCACTCAACACGGCCAATCACCTCATGCTGGATACCCACCGGGGCACCCCGCACCTTGTGATGATCAAGCTCGATGCAGACCCACTTGGGATCGTCGACAACGAGACGGTTCGCGTCCACAACGACCAGGGCGACTTCGAGGTGCCGGTCAAGATCTCGCCAACGGCACAGCCCGGCCAGGTGATTGTCTACAACGGCTTCGACACCTACCAGTTCCCCAGGTGGGCGTCCGTCAACGACGCCGAACCGGGCATGATCAAGTGGTTGCACCTGGCCGGTGGCTACGGGCATTTGCGCTACTGGGCGACGGAATGGCAGCCGTGCGCAGTGATGCGGGGAACACGCGTGGGAATCACCAGGCGCCCCTGAAAGGCGGCCGGCAAGAACCCTCGATCGGCGGGGCGAAAGTGCCCCGCCGCGCTGCTTTGAAGGGGTCCTCCGACTCCAGATCGGGGGCCCGCCGTCGATATGACGGGAGTCATACCGATAGGCGCCCTCGAACCAGAACATTGGCCGCATGACTAGCCAAACCCCCATCGAACCCATCTACACGGGCTGGCAGGATCTCTACCGCCAAAAGTGGGACTGGGACGCCGTCTACTGGGGAACGCATTGCGTTGACTGCTACCCCGGCAACTGCCCGATGCGCGTCTACGTGAAGGACGGCATCGTCTGGCGCGAGGAACAGTCCGGGTCCTTCGACACGATCCAGCAGGGCGTGCCCGACTTCAACCCCATGGGCTGCCAGAAGGGCGCCTCCTGGAGCCAATCGCTCTACGGCCCCGATCGCGTCATGTTCCCGCTGAAGCGCGCCGGCGAGCGCGGCGAAGGCAAGTGGAACCGCATCAGTTGGGATCAGGCTCTGAGCGAGATCGCAGACAAGCTCATCGACGCCATCGAGGAACAGGGGCCCCACTCCACCATCCACGAAGGTACGCCGGGGATGGCCACCGCCGCTCCGACCGGCCGGTTCTTCTCGACCATTGGCGGCCTGGGCACAGACCTCAACGGGTCGATAAACGACTTCTCGATCGGCCTCTACGAGACTTTCGGGAAGTTTAGTCCGGTCTCGTCCGCCGATGACTGGTTCCATTCGGAAGTCGTGCTCATCTGGCACATGAACCCGGTCTACACCCGGATCCCCTTCTATCACTTCATCGCTGAAGCGCGTTACAACGGGGCCGAGGTCATCAACATCTCGCCCGACGTGAACCCGTCCCATCTCCACGCAGACATGCAGGTGCCAATTCGGGGCGCGTCGGACCAGGCGTTCGGACTCGCGATGGTTCAGGTGATGTTCGAAGAGAACATCGCGAACTGGAAGTTCCTGAAGGAGCAGACCGACTTCGGGTACCTCGTGCGCACCGACACCCGCCGCTACCTCCGCCAGACGGACGTCGAGGGCCAGGGCCGGGACGACCAGATGTACCAGTGGATTCCCGGCACCGGACTGAAGCTCGCCGACCGCGGCAGCGTCTTCCTCGGGGATGTGGACATCGCGCTGGAAGGCGTCTTCGACGTGAAGCTGGCCGACGGCTCGACCGTCCAGGTCACGCCCGTCTACTCGGTGCTGAAGAAGAAGCTCGACAGCGAGTACACGCCCGAGAAACAGCAGGAGATCACCGGGGTCCACCCGGATGTCGTCCGCACAGTCGCCCGCAAGGTGGCAGCCAAGCGGACGAACATCATGCTTGGCTACAACGCCTGCAAGTTCTATCACGGCGACCTGATCGAGCGCGTACAGTGCCTCGTTCTCGCCGCCAGCGGGAATTGGGGCAAGCACGGGACCGGCATCCGCTGCTGGGCCGCCGGCATGCACGACGGCCTTTTCATCTCCTCCAACAAGCCCGGACCCGGCGCGGCCAACACGGAGATCATCCTCGCGGGCCGCGACGCTGCCGTGGCAGCAATGAAGGCAACCGATCCGACAATGACCACCGAGATCGCGGTGCGCGAGCTCGGTATGCTCGCCTCACGCTTCGAGATGGGTCCGGCCAACAGCCCCACGGGGTCGTCCACCATCCCGGCGATGATGTGGTACTTCCAGGGCGGCTATGACAAGCGCTGGAACACCCCCGGCTGGGGCGACGAGTCGCTCCCACGAAAGTTCGACGACTACTTCAACGAGGCCATCGAAAAGGGCTGGTGGCTCGGCTTGGACAAGCCGCGGCCGGAAAACCCCCCACGCGTGCTCATTGAGTGCGGCGGAAACATGCTGCGGCGCACTCGCGGAGGCAAGGCGGCACTCCTGCCCACGCTTTGGCCCAAGCTCAGCGCGATCGTGACCATCGACTTCCGCATGAGCCAGACGGCGCTCTACGCGGACTATTTCCTCCCCGCGGCCCAGCACTATGAGAAGGTCTCGTTCCACATCCCTACGCCTCACGTGATGAACCTCACGTTCTCCGACAAGGCGGCGCAGCCGGCAGGCGAAGCCAGGAACGAGTGGGAGATCTACTCCTCGCTGCTGGAGAAGCTCGCGGAACGGGCCCAGGCGCGCGGGCTCTCGGAATACACCGACAAGCGCGGCTACACCCGAAAATACGGCGAGTTGGCGTCCTACTACTCCATGAACGGGTACCTCCTCGACGAGGACAAGATGGCCGACGAAGCCGTTCGTGACTCGGCGTTGGCGGGAACGCTGCCCATGGGCACGAACCTCAAGACCATGCGCGAGAAGGGCCACGTACGCTTCATCGACTGGGGCCTCACGCCGATGGCGCTTGCCCAGGCTTCCCCGATTTCCGCGACCGAAACGCATGTTCCGTTCCGCGACAACACCGAGTCTGGGCATCCCTTCCCCACGTACGCGCGGCGCGCGCAGTTCTACATCGACCACGAATGGTTCCTGGAGGCAGGCGAAGAACTCCCCGTTTGGAAGCCGAACCCCAAGATGGGCGGCGACTATCCCCTGGGTCTCACCTCCGGACACAATCGCTGGTCCATCCACGCCATGAACCAGAGCAACAACGTCATCCTCGGCACCCACCGCGGCGAACCCGACGTCTCGATCAATCCCGACGACGCGGCCGAGCGAGGCGTGAAGGACGGGGATCTCATCCGCGTCTTCAACGACGTGAGTTCCTTCAAGGTTCGGGCCAGGGTGGCCCCAAACGTGAAGCCGGGCCAGGTCATCTCCTACAACGGCTGGGCCGGCTTCCAGTACACGGACTGGTCGGGCGCGAACGAGATCGAGCCCGGAATGGTCAAGTGGATCGGGCTGGCCGGGGGCTATGGCCACCTGCGCCACTTGGGCACGGAGTGGCAGCCGGTTCCCAGCGATCGCTGGGTCCGCTGCGACTTCGAGAAGGTCAACTAGGAGGAAGAGGGACACGATGAAAGTCGCAAAGGTGAACGCAGGATCCGACCTCGCCGACCCGGCCGCGCAGGCCTGGAGCAGCGTGGCCGCGGAAGCGGTATCACTCGCTCCCGTGGCGCTTGCTGCTCAGCCGACGGAGTACATCCGCGAGGCCTGGGCCAGCCGCCCCTACGGCCAGACAGCCGAGGCGAAGGTGGCCGTCGCCTCCGACGGCAGCAAGCTCTATGTGCGCGTGGAGTGGGCCGACGACGCCAGGCCGAACACCGAATTCCAGGACGCGGTCGGCGCCGTCCTCGGCGACGGCACCCTCGCCACCCTCGGAGACGCGAAGGCTCCACTCACGTTGTGGTATTGGGAAAACGGCCGCGGTGCCCTCAACCTCGTCGCCAAGGGACCGGGCGTGTTTGGCAAGGCCGACGCCGGAGCCGTCAGCGGGGCTGGTGCAATCAGCGACGGGAAGTGGGCCGCTGTCCTGAGCGGACCGGCCTCGGCCGCCAACGGCAAACTCGGAATCGCCGTGTGGAACGGCTCGAACGAAGAACGGGCGGGCCTCGCCGCCGTCAGCCGCGCCTGGCTGCCGCTCGAGTAGGCTCAAGGAGTTACAACGATGACTGCAAACGGAACGCGCCAGATCGCCTGGGTCTTCGACCTCAACAAGTGCATCGGCTGCCAGACATGTTCGGTGGCGTGCAAAGTCCTCTGGACCCGCGACGAGGGTGAGAAGCACGAGTGGTGGTGCTCAGTGAACACCCAGCCCGGCCTGGGCACTCCCAAGAACTGGGAACAGATGGGCGGCGGTGTCGATCCGAAGTCGGGCAAGCCCGCGGCGGGCCACCAGCCCACCCGCGGTGAGTTCGGCGGCGGCTTCGACTTCAACTACTACGAGGTCTTCTACGGCGGCACCGCCGGCAAGGCTCACCTTGAACCGCAGGCCCCACGCGAAGACCGCTGGGCCATGAACTGGGACGAGGACCAGGGCGCCGGCGAGTGGCCCAACTCGTACTTCTTCTACCTGCCTCGCCTGTGCAACCACTGCACCAATCCCACCTGCATGGAGGCTTGCCCCACGGGCGCCCTCAGCAAGCGGGACGACGGCCTCGTCTTGCGCGATGAGGACGTCTGCATGGGCGATCGCTTCTGCATGGAAGCCTGCCCCTACAAGAAAATCTACTTCAACTACGAGCGCCACGTTTCCCAGCACTGCATCGGCTGCTTCCCTCGCATCGAAGCGGGCGTGGCCCCGGCTTGCGTGCGCCAGTGCCCGGGTCGCGCCGTCTTCGTCGGCTACATCGACGAGGAGGGCACCCCCGTCCACGACCTCGTGAAGAAGTGGAAGATCGCCCTTCCGCTGCATGCAGAGGCCGGCACCGGACCGAACGTCTTTTACGTTCCCCCGCTCTCGCCCTACCGGTTGAACGACGACTTCAGTATCGACTACCAGACGCCGCGCATCCCGCGCGAGTACCTGGAATCGCTCTTCGGCCCGGAGGTCAATGGGGCCCTTTCCACGCTCAGCGGCGAGATGCAGAAGGTCCGCGAGGGCGGATCATCGGACATGCTCAAGACACTCATCGCCTACAAGTGGAAGGAATTGCTCGGACCCTTCACCGTCGATCCCGCCGACATCGTCCAAACGGTCTAGCCAGGAGGCGCCGCCATGTTCGTCTACTCACTCGCCGGTCTCCAGATCGACGGCGAAGCCAGCCAGGAGATGGAGCTTCCGGACAACGAAACCACGGCTCGCCTGGGTGTCTACCAGGTTCTGGCCCGTCTGATGGCGTGTCCCGACGCCGACTCCCATGGGGCGGCCTTGGGCGGCGAGTGGCCCGGGCGGTTGGCCCACGATGCCAAGCTGCTTCCGTTTTCCTTCGATTTCGAGACCGCCTCGATCGATGCGGCAGTCTCCGAATCCAATTTCCAGGCCGAATACCTGCGGCTGTTCGAAGTTGGATCCGGCGAAGGCGGGCCCGGAGCGCCGCTGTTCGGCGGAGTGTATGGCAGCGGCGACCGGATGAAGAAGCTCGAAGAGGTGGTTCGCTTCTACGAGTACTTCGGACTGAAGGCATCGGCCGAGGATCCGCGGCCGGCGGACCACCTCGCCACTGAGATGGAATTCATGAAGTTCTTGACGCTCAAGGAGGCGACCTCCGCGTCGCCCCGGCTGCAGGCCTCGTTCCGGCGGGCGCAGCATGACTTCTTGGAGCGCCAGCTGACTACGTGGCTACCCGAGCTTTCGAACCGGACCAGGGCGCAGAACCCAATGCCGTTCTGGCAGTGGGCCGTGGACCGGGCGAACGCCTTTGCCGGGGCCGACTTGGCCTACGTTCAGAGCGTGATGGGGTAGGACACACCAGCCCAATCCGTTCTCGGCTAGCAGACAGAAGCGAGACCTATGACTATTCCTGCTGACGGGCAGTACCGGCAGCGCTGGAGTTGGGATCGTGTGACCTTCGGGACGCACTGTCTCAACTGCCTCGCCACCTGCCCCTACCGTGTCTACTCCCGCAACGGGAAAGTGCTGTTCGAAGAACCGGTCGGGACTTTCCCCCAAATCGACGAGGGCGTACCGGACTTCAATCCCATGTCCTGCCAGAAGGGTAGCGCTTGGAGTGTCCAGCTCGACACGCCCGACCGTCTGAAGTACCCCCTGCGTCGCAAAGGAGAGCGCGGCTCAGGGGAGTGGGAGCGGATCTCCTGGGACGAAGCACTCACGGAGATCGCCGATGCCCTGATCGAGGCGATCGACTTGGAGGGCCCTGAGTCCATCGTCTTCGAGGAGACGGTCGAAGGCGGACTGCTCACGCAGGCCCCCTATCTCCGCTTTGCCGGCATGCTCGGCGCGGTCACCCTCGATGCGAATGGCCTCATCAACGACTTCCCCGCAGGGCACCACATCACCTGGGGCAAATTCTCCTGCGCGAGCTCCATGGACGACACGTTCCATTCCGAGCTCCTCCTCATCTGGCACTCGAACCCCGCCTACACGTGGATTCCTTACGCGCACTTCATCACCGAGGCTCGGTACCACGGATCGAAGGTCGTGTGCATCGCGCCCGACTTCAGCCCCTCCGCGCCCATGGCAGACGCCTATGTCCCGATCAAGGTCGCGTCGGACGCCGCGTTCGCGCTCGCAATGTGCCAGGTGATCATCTCCGAGGGCCTGTTCGACCGGGACTTCGTCCTCTCCCAAACAGATCTGCCACTGCTGGTGAACCCGGCTACGCGCCGCTTCCTTCGTGGTTCGGAGGTCACAGCCGGCGAACGCGAGGACCAGTTCTACTGGTGGGACGCCGCCTCCGCGAAGATCGAGCAGGCCCCGCGCGGGACCCTGGAGATCGAGGATGTCAGCCCGGCCCTCGAAGGGCGCTGGCGCGTCACGACGCTCGATGGCGAAGTCGAAGTCACGACGGTCTGGGAACTGCTCAAGGAACACCTGGGGCAATACACCCCCGAGGCGGTGAGCGGCATCTGCGGCGTCAGCCCACAGGTCATGCGCGACCTTGCCCGGGAAGTGGCCTCCAAGCGGACGAAGATCCTGGAAGGCTTCAACACACCCAAGTTCTACCACGGCGATCTGATGGAACGGGCGATGATCCTGCTCCTCGGCCTGACCGCGAACTGGGGGCGCAAGGGCACAGGCATCCAGGGGCTCGCACTCGCCGGCATGGACGGCTACATGCTCTTCGGCATGAAGCAGAAGCGCGGAGTGGCCGAGACCATTCGCGTTATGGAAGGCGTCGAGGGGGCGGTCGAGGCCCTGCGCTCACAGGACCCCGAGGCGTCGGACGAGATCCTCGGCTACGAACTCCTCCAGCGCGGCCTCGTGTCAGGCACCGCCAGCCCGCCAGCTTTCTTCCACTTCTATCACTGCGGCTACAAAGACACGTGGAACACGCCCCAGTGGTCAGATCCATCGATGACGCGCTCGTTCGAGGACTACGTCGGCGACGCCGTGCGACGCGGGTGGTGGGGCGGCCTGGTGAAGCCCGGGCCGAGTTCCGATCCCCAGGTGCTCTTCATCGTGGCGACCAACCCGATCAGGCGCCAGCGCGGCGGCACGGACACACTCGCCAAGACTCTCTGGCCCAAGCTGGAAAAGATCGTCGTTGTCGAAAACCGGATGAGTGCCACCGCATTGCAGGCGGACATCGTGCTTCCGGCGGCGATGCAATACGAGCGCATCAATCTCCAGTACGCCATCACGCACTCCTTCTCGGTCGGGTTTTCAGACAAGGCCGTGGAGCCCCAGGGCGAAGCGAAGACTGAGTGGGAGATCTTCAAGGCGCTCTCGAAGGTGATGCAGGAGCGCGCCATCGCCCAGGGCGTGGTCGAGTACCTCGACGGCCGGCGGCAACCCAAGCGGCTTGATGGCCTGTACAACTCCTTCACCCTCAACGGTGCCTACGAGAACGAGGAAACCGTCGTCGAGGAGTGGCTTCGCGACAGCATCGAGGCGGGGACGTTGCCCGAAAACGGCACCCTCAGCCATCTTCGCGAGAATGGGACAGCGCGGTTCATCGATCTTGGCATGTTCGCGCCCGGTCTCTCGCTGGCGGCCGATGTCGAGTCGGACCAGACGGACACAGCATTCCAGTGGTACGTCAACGACTTCGGGCCCTACCCGACGCTCACCCGCCGGTCACAGTCTCTGATCGACCACCCGTGGTTCGCCGAGGCAGGCGAGGACTTGCCCACGCACAAGGACAACCCGAAGCAGGGCGGCGACTACCCGCTCGTGATCACGAGCGGCCATTCCCGGTGGACAGTCCACGCCGTGTCGATGGGAAACCACGTGCTGCACGGCACGCACCGGGGCGAGCCACTCGGGATCTTGAACGCCTCGGACGCCGCCGCGCGCGGCATCGCGGACGGTGACGTAATCGAGGTGTTCAACGACAGGGGCAACTACAATATTCGATGCCGCGTGGCTCCCCGGGTGCGTCCTGGCCAGGTGATCGTGTACAACGGCTGGGAGCCGCACATGTTCAAGGACTGGAAGGGCGCCAATGAAGTGGAGCCCGGCATGGTCAAGTGGCTGCATCTTGTGAGCCGCTACGGGCATTTGCGTTACCTGCCGTTCGGCTGGCAGCCAGTCCCTGCCGATCGGTCCGTCTTTGTGGATGTGAGGAAAGCATGAGTGCACCAACCCCTATTGCCCTGACCCCGGGAGAACACGCTGCCATCGCGCGGCTGTTCGAAGGTGGAAGGCCGTACTTCTCGCTGCTATCGACGCTCCGGACCAGGCGCATTGGCATGGGCTACCGCAGCGAAACGGGCGTGGAAGAGACGTTCGATTGGTCGAGCCGCCTGGCGGTACGCCAGCGCGAAGGCCCGTTGGCATACACGTCACCGGCACCGCCGGCGCCGCTTTCGGAAGTGGAAGAGGCACTCATTGCCTGGGCGGCCCTTGGTCCCAACGGTGTGATCGCCGCCGATGTGGCCGTGAACGGCGACCTTTCGAGCCTCCTCTACTGGGCCGGGCGTACAGCGCCGGGCTCCAGCAACGACATGGCGGTCAACCTCTTCATCATCAACGACCAGGGCGTGCACCTGTACCGTCCCGGGCCCGAGCGGATGGCCCCTGTAGAGATCAGGGGCCCGGATGACTACTGGAAAATCCTCTACTGGTACCGCAACTGCCGAACAAGGATCATGGACCGCCGCCCCGACATCGGCTACATGACCGCCCCACCCGGCACCCACAACGTGAACTCGATGGGACCTCTCCAGTACAACGCGAACCGGCCCGGAAGCACATGGTTCCTCCCGGTCGGGGACGTCGGATTGGAGTGGGTGAACCAGCTCTTGTCGTCGTACCAGTTCTCCGGCTTCTACCTCCAGGACCCGGACACCGACAAGCCGGCTGGTTGCGATCAGTGGATCCGGCCGGGCTTCCTTGAAGTCGGCTTCCCCCTCCCCACTTTCGACGAGCTCGCGATCATGCAACACGTCTCCGAAGCCGCCTGCGTCGTCCAGAACATGCGGGTCGCCTGCGAGGCCATGGGCCTCGGCGCCTGGGCAATCGGCGGCTACTCCGACGACATGTTGCTGGGGGCGTACCCCGAAATCGCCCAGGGCCTCGGCTTTGCCCACCTTGAACGCGACCCGGCCAGGAATCCCTCCCGGACGGCGACCTGCCAGGGTCTCCCCGGTCTCCTGGATGCGACCATGACCCCCTCTCGCAAGTTCCCGAACGCCGAAGCGCTGGTCACATACGTTGCTCAGCTTCGATACCAGCGCGGAGCGCAGCTCGCCCGGGAGGACAACTGGGCGCTCGCGGCGGGGGGACCGTTCAACGACCAAACCCTGCAGAAGATCATGGAGCACCCCCGAACACATATCCCCGATTGGGTCATCCAGGCGGCGATTGACACGGTGAAGTACATCGTCGAGAAGTACGGCTGCGCCCCGGCATACATCAACCCGATGCGAGCCAAGTTCTCGACGCAAGTGCATCACGTCGACCTGGACTACTACCGGCAATTCCACGCCGGAGACGGCGAACCGTTCCTTGTGACAACCCAACTCAAAAGCCATTTCACGGACTGGCACCCTGGTGTGGCAGACCCGTATGAGAGGAGTGCCCGGTAGTGTGGTCGAATCCGGATCTGCTATCAACGGTCCTGCAGGTGGTCTATGGCATCCTGCATGACCTCTCCATTGCCGTGTACATCGGCGGCGCTGTGGCAATGGAGTACGTGCTTGGGCCCGCCCAGAACTCCATCCCGCCAGCGCAGGCGCAGGTGATGGGCCAAAAGACCGCCGACCGGTTCATCTGGTTGGTCTGGGGGTCACTTGGTGTCATCATTGTCACGGCGATTCTGCGGCTCGAACGGCTGGGCCACATCGCTTTCGGCGGGTCCATACTCCAGTCGTCAATGGGTCTAGGCCACGACTACGGCCGCACGGTTTGGGCGATGCTCGCCCTCTGGTGCGTTCTCGTGGCGAACGGCGCCATCATGACCTTCAACCTGAGGCCCAGGCTCTCCGGCAAGTTGAAGCCGGGCACGACCTCGGCCGGCGTCCAGGCCGCCCAACAAGCGAAGATGGATGCCGCCAAGTGGGTCGAGCGGATCACCAAAGCCGATATTGTCATCGCCATCGTCATCGCGCTCTTTGGCGCATCTCTCAGGTTCAATGGGATCCTGTAGACGAGACTCTCGGGGCGGATGCCAGGAGACTGAATGGACACGCTGCTTGCGTGGGCCCACGCGCTCGCGTGGGCTGTCTACGTCGGCGGATCAATAACCATGGAGTGGGTGCTGCGCTACGCCCAGAGGACGATGCCACCGTCGCAGGTGTCGATCGTCTGCAAGCGTTCGGGCAGCCGCTACCGCTGGCTCGGGCTCGGAACCCTGGGCGTGATCGGTCTCACCGGCGCCCTCATGGTGGCCACCCTCGACAGGGACGGGCTCCTCCTCCGGCCGGGCCATCCGGAGCTGGCGCTTTCCGATGCCTACGGGCAGACGGTCGCAGCGCTTTCGGTCCTCTGGGTGGCACTCGTCACGGCTTCGGCATCGATGGCGTTCTGGCTTCACCCGGCGCAAGCCCGCCGCTCCAGCCCCGAGATGTCCCAGGACGAGATCCAGGCGGAGCGCCAGCGCGTTGGCCGTGCCATTGCGCGCATGGATCGCGTGCTGAAGTTCGAGCTCCTCACCTCCGTGGTCTCAATTGCCCTCGGCGCCTCACTTGGTGCCGGCGGGTTGCTTTGAAGGTGGTATAGGTCCCATGCCGAAGACGATCGCGATCACCCCCTCCTGGTACTGGCCAGCCGACATCCCGCGGGTGGCCGGCGTGCCCCCTTTCTCGATCTACGAGCTCTGCGTCTCTCGCGGCGTTCGCGACCGCGCTGGAGAGCCGGCTCTCATCGCCGGGAAGTCACGCCTCTCCACCAACGAGCTGAAGGACGAAGTCGATCGGCTGGCGTCGGGCCTGGCGGCACGTGCCGGGCAAGGCCGGAGGGCGGTGCTTGCGGGCGACCCTACCCTCGACACCGTACTCCTGCTGCTGGGCGCCCTCGCGGCCGGCTTGCATGTGCGCATCGCACCGCCGGGATCGAACCTTGCCGCGGTCGCCCAGCAGTTCGGCACGAGCCTCGTCCTGGAAGGCGCCGGCGCAGTCGAACCGGCGGCAGACGTCCCGCCCCACGTCCCCACCTCTGACGAACTCACCGCACCGGCGGTCACGATAGATGGTCGCGACGGACCGGTGAGCCACTCACACCGGTCGTTGCTTGCCGCTGCGCTGAGCATGACCACCTTCTTCGATGCCGACCCACGCCGCCCCTGGATGGCGTCGCTGCCCCTGAGTCGTTGGGAGGGATTGGCATCAGTGATCATCCCGCTCTTCCTCGGCGCGCCGCTCGTCCTGTCTCCGCAGGGTTCCGACGCGGACGCAATCGTGGAGACGATGGTGCGCGAGGGCGTCGGCTACGCGTTCACGGAACTGGACGGAGCAGCAACCCTCACCCGCGACGCGAAGAAGGCCGTGAAGGACGCGAGGCGCATCCTCAACGCCTTTCTCCTCTCGACTGCGGGTATGTTCGACCCGGACTCGCGCCGCCGCGTCAGCAGAGCCTTCGAATGCCCGGCCCTGACGGTCTTCGGTCTCCCGGAAACCGGCCCGATCTTCGCCGCGCATCAATCCTGGTACATCGACGAGTCGATCGGTATTCCGCTAAGCAACGCCCACGTCGTGCCCGCCGACCCGCGTTCTGGCCAGCCAATCCAGGCCCTGTGGGAGCTCGTGGAGTCGGCCGAGGTGACCGTTTGGACGCCATCGCTGATGGTGGGATACGAGGGAGCCGAACACCCGGAGCGCTTCATCGACGGTCGCTACCGGACCGGCATGATCGCCTCCTCCGACGCCAACGGCATGATCTACCTGCTCGGATAGCCGGCGGCAGCCTGACCCGCGCCCGGCAGTGCCCGGCCCATGGAGCATCCAGGGCGAGTCACGGGGTAGGCCCTTGGGGGGCGAGGTCCGCCCGCCCGCGAACTCACTCATAACCTGCCCCAATCGTCCTACTCACTACGCCTATAGATGTCCAGTCTTGCCAGATGGGAACGGACCTGCCAGATTCTCACCATGGCCCGCGGAGGCCCGGCGTGGGGTCGGGCCGTTGCGCCGCCGCGGCCAGTCCCGTCAGGGTAAGGAGCCACAAGATGTCCGATGCCGAACCTGAAGAGAACACCGGCAAGGAATCGAGCCAGTCCCGGCATGTTCACGCGTTTCTGAAGACGGCCATCCTTTTCGGCGGCCTCGCGGCTGGCACCGCCATCAGTGTTGCCGCGCTGGTCAGACGCCACCGGGTGTCCGCCAACGCCGCGCGAGACGCCCTGGTTAGACTCGAGGACGAAGGCCTCGTTGATCGAGAAGCGCCGGACACAGTCGTCGTGTCCGACCGCCTCGACCACTGAGCCTGAGCCCGCAAGCCGCGTTGCGCGGTCAGGCAGCCTCTGTGAGGAAAGCCGTCTCCCGGACGCAGTACTCGTTCAGCAGGCGGAGAACCGCCCGGTAGAACGCGGGCGGATTCTTGCCCTCGACACGCCGCACCGCCTCTGCCGACCAGCGAAGGAGGTGTCGCGCCAGGACATCGCCCTCGGCGGTCCGGACAGGCGCGGGGTCCTCCCCGTGGCTGAGGTTCGCCTCGCGGAAGGCGAGGAAATGAAGGAACTCCAGCACAGTCGGAATGGCGTCCGGGAGGTCACGCGCTTCGCCCGACACGGTAAGACCGAAGTGCCGGTAGAAGCGCAGGAGTTCCTCCATTGAGTCGCGGCGCGAGGAGGCAAAGACCCCCGCATAGAGCGGCATCGCGGGTCCCCCACCGGGCAGGTCAAAGAGCCGGATGTAGTCGCTCTGGACCTCCAGGTACTCCATCTCGGGTTCGACGAGCCCCGCGAAGAGCTCCGCCGGCAGGCAGTATGGCAGTACCGCAGCGATGCTCTCTGCCGCGCTCCGGATCTGTCCGCCGCGGCAGGCTTCAACCAGCTGGTCGGTTGGAAACGAGAGCAATTCGCTGAGGAGCCCGTAGAACTCGCTCCGGGCCCGCGCGGTTTCGTTCACACGTTTCAGCCTACCGTACCGGCTGCCGCTGGAGCGTGGTCGCATCCGTATCGAACGGCCCCAGAAGGTCGGTCCAGTCGCGCGAGATCAGGATGTCCATCAGCTCGGACTTCCCGCCCCTG
This sequence comes from uncultured Anaerolineaceae bacterium, assembly GCA_964497285.1. Lineage (GTDB taxonomy): Bacteria > Chloroflexota > Dehalococcoidia > Tepidiformales > Tepidiformaceae > UCB2. The sequence continues at coordinate 30,583 of CAZCDK010000001.1, forward strand.
GCGACTTTCTCGCGTTCTGCTTCGATCGTGGCCAGGGCCTTATCGACCCCGGGCCCGAAGAGCTCACGAAGGTACTCGCTCGGACTGCGCGGATTCTCGTCGTCGAATTCCCCGTTCGCCTTGAACCCGAGAGGCGAAGAGGGCGGCACGTAGAAGACGTTCGGCTGAACACCGAAGTCCGCGTGAAGCGGGAGCGCCACTTTCCACTTGTTCACAAGCTTGTGGATGTGCCCGTCCTCATTGTCGAGGTAGTCGATGTGGCGCACGCGGCCGGGGCACTGGCGAATGCACGCGGGCGCGACGCCCTGCTCGAGCCTGGGGAAGCAGGACATGCACTTCTGGGCGATGTTCCGGCCCTCGTTGAAGTAGATGCGCTTGTACGGGCAGGCCTCAGCACAGAAGCGGTAGCCGTGGCAGCGCTCTTCATCAATGAGGACAATCCCGTCTTCTTCCCTCTTGTAGACCGATTCGCGCGGGCAGGCCTCGACGCAGGCTGGCTCTGAGCAATTCATGCAGATCTGCTGCAGGTAGAAGTAGTACGAGTTGGGGTAGACACCGCCACCCATGTCCTCGTCCCAGTTGGGGCCCCACGCTGGCGCAGCGCCGTCGTGTTCTCGCGGGCGAAGCGGGATCGCCTCCTCGCGGCCGCTGCCAAACACGCCCTCGTAGTCGAAGTCCCAGGCTTCGCCCCAGAGCCGCTTCCCCGGGAATGACCCCGCGCGGGGCTCGCCCTTGGCGTCGTATCCGCCGCCATAGGTGAACACGTCTCGGGGCGTACCGCGCCCGGGGAACGTGTTCACCGCATTCCACCACTGGTGCTCCATGCCGTTGTGGGACGTCCAGGCCGTCTTGCAGGCCAGCGAGCAGGTGTGGCAGCCCAGGCACTTGTTCAGATCGAACACCATCGCCACCTGGCGTTGGGAAGGCGCCGCTTTCTTTGCCATCGTAGTCCTCCTCCCGCCTGTCTCAGCCGACCTTGAGGTCGTGCCAGGTTGGTGTGTGCGACTTCAGTCCTGCCCGTTCGCTGGCGGCGCCGCTCCAGACAGCGATTCCGATCTTGGCCGGGTTGCCCGGGCCCGCCAAGACGACGTGCCACGAACCGTTTTGCCATTCGCCGGTCGCCTGGAGCGCGTGCTTCTTCTCACGAGTGACCGTGCCCAGCCCTTGCGCCGTGGCGACGTTCGGGCCGGCAGCGCCCGCTCGCCAATGCCAGGCGGTGACCGGCTTGCCGGCGCTGCCCATGGTGCCGATCTCGGCGTCGTTCCCGTTCGCAGGAAACAGAACCGCACACGCGTCGGCATACACGTCGTTGTCGTTGATCGTGTGACGCGGGTCTGGGGCCGCCCATTGGAGGCGAACCACGAGCTCGTCCCCGGCGGCGAGGGCCTTCACCGCCACCGACTCGATGCCGCCGCGCTGCCGCCCGGCCCACGCCTTCTGCACATAGGCCGAGGGCTGCGCCTCCAGGGGCGTCGGCTGCAGTGGCAACGATACCTCGATTGCGTCATCCCATGCAGGGGCGCGAGGCGACAGGAGATCCCGGACCACACCTGACGCCTTCTTTGCCGTCACGTTCTGTGTAGTCATCGCCGCACCTCGACCTTCTCAATCTCGATTGCGACTTCCTTGGGGATGTGGTTCATGGTGTATGAGGCCATGCGGTAGTGAAGCTGGCCATAGTTGCCAACCATGTTCGTCGGCTTGATCGGGCTGGCCGCGAGGTCGTTCTGCGTCGCCCAGTTCTTGAACTGGTACCCCTCCCAGGCGTGATAGACGATCGCCGAACCCGGCTGCACCGACGCCGCCACCTTGGCGAGGAGTTCGACCTTGCCCACATCGTTCCGCAGCCGAATGTAGTCGTTGTCCTTGATGCCGCGGGCGGCGGCGTCTTGCTCCGAGATGTAGGCGACCGGCTCACCGCGCTGGAGGCGCAGGAGCTGGGTGTTGGCTCGCCAGATGGAGTGCATGCTCCAGCGCGTGTGACCGCCGGTCATGCGGATCGGGTACTTGCCGCCGGATTGCACCGGTTCCTTGTGCACGAGCATCTCTTCGCCCGCTTCCAGGAACCAGGGGTGGTCGATGTAGAACTGCTGCCGCCCGGTGAGCGTCGGCCACGGGTTCTTCATGTTCACGAACCAGCCGCACTGGTTCGTGGGCTCGTCTTCGCTGTAATCGTTGTAGACGGAATTGAAATGCACGGCGAGTGCCGACGGCTGGATCTTCTTGATCTTCACCATGCCCTTCTCGGCCGCCTTGCCCCACGCGCCCTCGCCGAGGCCGCTGTTCCGGGTGATCGCCGAGTACTGCAGGATGAAGTCAAGTGCCTTCTCCTCGCCCTCCTCACCGATGGGATAGTGCCCGTTTGCGGTGATGTCATCGAAGATTGTCTGTAGGCTGTGCGCGCCACCGCGGGAGTCCGAGTAGGTCTCGATCCCGCGAGCCTTTGCGCGCTCCTGCAGCTTCTGCGCCAAGAGGAGGGCAATGTCCCATTCGTGCTTCGAGTCGTAGAGCGGCGGCACGGCCCGGTCGCCCACAATCACGTAAGGGATGTAGGAACTCGTGTACTTGATGCCCGGCTTCTCGTAGTAGCCACAGGCCGGGAGGATGTAGTCGGAGTACAGGCCGGAGGTCGACATCCGGAAGTCGCAGGTAACGATGGTGTCCAGGCTCGCCCACAGGCTGTCGCGAATGACTCCTGGGTTCGGCCAGCGGCGCAGGGGGTTGGGCCCCGAGAAGTAGAGGAACTTGGGCCGCTTTGGCGGCCGGGGCGACACCGGCTGCCAGTTGCTTGCCAGCGACTCCTCGATGTAGTCCTTCACCGGCCGGGTCAGCGAGGGGTCGTTATATTCCTGCTTGTGGGCGATAGCACGCCATTTCTCATCATGGGCGTAGAGCCACGGGATGAGCGGCGACGCGGCGCCCATTCGCCCCATTTGGAACGTCATCTTCGAAAACTCTTGCATTGCGACGCGCTCGACAGGAAGCTCGCCGGTATCCTCGGTCTGGAGAGCGACCGAAGGCCCAGCACCAAGCCTGCCTCCCATGAGCGAGATCATTGGCGGCGGCCACCACGTCGATACCTTTATTCCGGACCCGGGCTTGCCACCCGAGTTCCCCGTCAGCGCGCACAGGTAGGCCATCCCACGCTGGAACAGGTCCGAGTGGAAATGCTTGCACGAGCCCCAGGAGGAGTAGATCATCGCCGACTTCGCCGCCGCGAATTCACGCGCGACCCGGGCGATGTTGTTCTGGTGTACGCCCGTGATCTCGGTGACGCGGTCGAGCGTGTATTCGTTGACCCGCTCGCGCATGAGCTCAAAGACGGGCCGGACCTTCACGCGCTTCCCGTCCTTGAGGCGCACCGTATGGACGCCCTCCAGTTCGGGGTCCACGTCTTCATCGAGCTTGATGGTGGCGCGGGTCGAGCCCCACGTGCCGGGCGCCTCGACCTTCCGGCCGGTGTTCGCGTTCCAGAAGTAGAAGACGCCGTCGTTCCCGTCCTCCTCGACGTCGGACTGGCGGAGAAACTGCTTCGTGTCGTCGCGTACCAGGAACGGCAGATCGGTCTGTTCCTTCACGTAGTCCGCCTTGTACAGCTTCTCGTTGATGATCACGTTGATCATGCCGAGGGCGAGGGCGGCATCGGTCGCGTACCGTGGGTTCAGCCAGCGGTCAGCGTGCATCGTCGAGGCGCTGAAGTCGGGCGAAATAGTGACGATCTTCGCCCCCCGGTAGCGCGCCTCATAGAGGAAATGTGCCTCGGGAACCCTCGTGTAGGAGGGGTTCCCGATCCAGATGAGGGCATAGTCGGTGAGGAACCAGTCGTCGGCGGTGCCCTCGCTCATGTAGAGGCCCCAGGCCTGGATCAGCCCCACCGGCAAGTCGCCAACGCCAGCGTAGGAGTCGATTGTGCTGGCCCCCAGGCCGTTGCTCAAGAGATGGCTCTCCATCGGCGAGCCGATACCGAAGTCGATGTTTGTCGTGCCGTTGTCGTAGATGATGCACTCGGGGCCATCCTTGTGGGTGGCCGTGTCGATCAGCTTGTCCGCGATCTCGCTCAGGGCATCGTCCCACGAGAGCCGCTGCCACTTCCCCGACCCACGTTCGCCCACGCGCTTCATGGGATACTTGATGCGCGTCGGGTCGTACATCTGCACGGCGTAGACAGACCCGGAAGGGCAGCCGCGCGGATTGAAGTCGGGCACGTCCTCGAACGCCTTCTCGTAGGTAGCATTTGCTTCTTCGCGCCAGACGATGCCGTCCTTGACGTACGCATCCAGCGAGCATGCCGAGATGCAGTTCACGCGCGTGTGCGTGACCTTGACCACCTTGTCCCAGGTCCACTCGTCCCGGTACACGTCCTCCCAACCCCGGTACTCGTAGGGCCGGGAAAGGATCTCGGCGAGATGGGCGCCCGCATCAGCCGGCTTCAACCGGCGCAGCGAAGGAGAAACAGGCGAAGCAGCAGTCATAGTGGCCACCTTCGTGAAACCGTCGCAACGGCATGAGCCGTTTCTTGCCCGGGCGAATGCCGGGGTTCAGGACTTCTTGGCAGTCTTGTCCGCGGCCGAGGCGTCCTTCCGCCCCTTGGCCCCCTTTGCTGCCACCTTCTTCGTCGACGCCGGCGGCTCTTCCGCCTGCGCGAGCTTGGAGAGGTCGAGGTTCAGTGACGGTGCAAACATCCTTGGTGATACTCCTGCGGGGATTCGCGAACGTACGCAGCGAGGTGCGATTCGTTTCACGGACGGTACGACCGCGCCGGGCCAGCCTCCATGATCTGAATCATAGGACGCGTCGACGGGCTCACTCGGAACGGTCTATAGCTCCGTCTCCAACACTGGCCCGACCTGCGGGGGGCATCCCATGTGGGCGGCCCTATGATCGCGGTCATACGACCCCACGAGGGGCATCCCTAGCCTGAACATTCATTCTGCACAGGGGTTCCCCCAAATGATCATGACCGACATCGAACTCGATCTGTCGGACCAGGAACGTCAGATCCGTGACACTGCGCATAAGTTCGCCGAAGAAGTAATGCGCCCAGCCGGCCGCGAACTCGACCTGCTTGCCGATCCGGCTGATGTCATCAAGAAGGACTCGATCCTCTGGGAGGTCTTCCGCAAGCACCGGGAGATCGGCCTCGCCGACATCGAGACCGAGACTGCGGACCTCAGTCCCGTCGAACGTTCGCGCCTGCGCGCACTCGTGAGCGAAGAGATGGGCTGGGGCGACTCGGGTCTCGCGATCAGCCTCGGGGTGGCCAACTTCCACAAGACCTTCGCCATGATGTCGGGCCGGCCGGCGCTCATTCAGCGATACTGCCAGCCGGGCAGTCAGGACATCGGCTGCTGGGCCGTGACCGAACCGGACCACGGCAGCGACACCCTGACCGTGACCGAACCGCACTTCAGTGACCCGTCCCTAAGGGCCAACTGCATCGCTCGCAAGGACGGCGACTTCTACGTCATCAACGGACAAAAGTCGGCCTGGGTCTCCAACGGCACGATCGCGAATGTCGCGGCGCTCTTCTGCACCATCGACGGCGACCAGGGCTTCAAGGGCGGCGGTGTGGCCGTTGTCGATCTCACACTCCCGGGCGTTTCCAAGGGCAAGCCCCTGAACAAGCTCGGTCAGCGGGCCCTGAACCAGGGCGAAATCTTCTTCGATGACGTGCGCATCCCGGCCGAGAACATGGTGGTCGGCAAGGAGCTCTACGGCCAGGTTGTGGAGGGCATCCTCACCGGGGCAAACGCCGCCATGGGCACGATCTTCATCGGTGTCGCCCGGGCTGCCTACGAAATGGCCCTGGACTATGCAAAGGACCGCGTCCAGGGCGGCGTCCCGATCATCCAGCACCAGGGCGTCAAGGCCCGGCTCTTCAAGATGTTCATGCAGGTCGAGGCCGGGCGCGGCCTGGCGCGGCGCGTGCTCTCCTACAACTCAACGCACCCGGGACTCATTCAGTACTCGATCGCCTCGAAGGTCTTCTGCACCACGGCCGCCTTCCAGGTCTCAAGCGAAGCACTGCAGATCTTCGGTGGCAATGGGCTGACGAAGGAGTTCATGATCGAGAAGCTCATGCGCGACGCCCGCGCCTCGATGATCGAGGACGGCTGCAACGAGCTCCTTGGCCTCGTCGGCGCGAGCCGCCTCTAGTACCCAAATCTGAAGGAGAAGACCCGAATGGAATTGCGCGAAGCCATCGGCCGCCGGAGGTCCATGCGGTTCCTGTTGCCCCACAGGCCAGTGGAGCCTGAAAAGATCCAGCGCATGCTCGAAGCCGCACGGATCGCGTCGCATTGGGGAAACGTGCAATCCCTGCGAGCAGTCGTCGTCTTCCGCGACACCGCTCCGAAAGACGTGGTCGATGCGATCGTGGCCCCGATCGCCGGGTACCAGATCAAGCTGGCCCCCGTCGTCATCGTCTGGTACGTCGACACAAATGCCGTGGACGAACAGAACGACCGGCTTCGTGAGCTGCTGAAGGCTGGCGCCATGGGCGTGGGCGAAGGCAAGGAAGAGGCGCTCGAGAAGCAGATCATCCCCATCTTCACGAACATCCTTCCCGCCATGAAGCAGCCGGGCCTGAACGAGGTAGATTGTGGCCAGGGGATCGCCCAGGCGACCCTCATGGCGTTCGAGCAGGGCCTCGGCACCTGCCTGCTGGGATCGGGCAACGGGGAGAAGATTCGCCAGAACCTCGGCCTGCCCGATGGGTGCCGGGTCCTCGTATTGCAGACAGTCGGGTACCCGGCCGAGAGCGAAGAGGCGGGCGGGCAACGCCCCCGCCAGCCCTTCGAGAAGCTGTTCCACATGAATGGCTACGGGAACCCGTTCCCGCGGTCCGCTCAGGTTGTGGACGAACTCAAGCGCGATAAGATGTTGCAGAACCCCGCCCCGCTGCCGCATCGAGAAGCTGAACTCGAATACCTGAAGAACGCGCTCGGCATCAAGGGCCACGGCCTGCTGTAGGAAGAGCTCACGGCGGGACAAGAAAGGACGATTTCGGAATGAAGATGAAGGCCGTGATTGCCGGAGTGGGGATGACCCGCTTTGGAAAGCATCTCGAGACGGGTCTCAAGGCCCTTGGCGGCGAGGCCGTCGAGGCCGCAATCAAGGATGCCGGCATCACCAAGGCGGACATCCAGGCCGCCTATGTCGGAAATGCCGCCTCCGGCCTCATCACCGGCCAGGAGTCCATCCGCGGCCAGGTCGTCCTGCGGTCAGTCGGGATTGGCAAGATCCCGGTCATCAACGTCGAGAACGCCTGTGCGAGCGCCTCCACAGCGCTGAACCAGGCAGCGGCGATGGTCACCGCCGGCCTGTATGACATCGTCCTCGCCGTCGGCGTGGAGAAGCTCTATCACGAAAACAAGCAGAAGAGCTTCGCCGCCTTCAGCGGCGCCGTCGACGTCGAGGCGCTGGCGGAGATTATGGCGCGGCTGAAGGCCGGCGCACGCGAAGGCGGCGCCGAGAGAGCATTCTCCGGTGCCGGTGAAAACCGTTCCATGTTCATGGACATCTACGCCTCCGCCGCCCGAGCGCACATGAAGCGCTGGGGCACGACGGTGCAGCAGTTCGCGCGCATCTCCGCGAAGAACTCCTTCCACGGCAGCCTGAACCCGCGTGCCCAGTTCCGCGAAGCCCTGACAATCGAGGACGTGCTGGCGTCGCCCATGATTGCCGAGCCCCTGACGCGGCCGATGTGTTCACCCATCGGGGATGGGGCCGCGGCCGTCATCGTCATGAGCGAGAAGAAGGCCCGCGAGCTCGGGGTCTCGAACCCCATCCGCATCGCGACAAGCGTGCTGCATTCGGGCTGGGACCGCAGTACAGAGGAGAACGGCACCGCCGACCTCTGCGCCCAGGAAGCCTTCGCCGAAGCAGGCGTCGGGCCGAACGACCTCAGCGTGGTCGAGTGCCATGACGCCTCCGCCCCGGCCGAGATCATGGCCTATGAAGCCATCGGATTGTGCGAAAAGGGCGGCGGCGGCGCACTGGTCGACTCGGGTGCCACCACGCTCGGCGGCCGCGTCCCGGTGAACACGTCGGGTGGCCTGCTGCGAAAGGGCCATCCCGTCGGGGCCACAGGCATCGCCCAGATCGTCGAGTTGGCCGAGCAGCTCCAGGGCCGGGCCGGGCCGCGCCAGGTGGAAGGCGCGAAGGTCGCCCTGGCACACAACGGCGGTGGCAACATCGGATCGGACGCTGCCGCGATGTGCGTGACGATCCTCACGCGCTAGCCTCCGGGGCGACAAGGGCTCGCGTGCATCCCATTCGGGCCCTTCGTCTTTCGCCTGAAGGCCGGGAAGGAGACGCTTGTGACTGTTGCTCCATTGCAGCCCATTGAACTGCTCGCCGAAGGGAAGGCGAAGCACCATCCCGTCGATCCCGACGGCTTCCGCGAATGGGTGCGCGAGCACAAGAGCCGCGCCATGGTCTCGAAGCTCATGATTGAGAAGGAAGCCGTCGACAAGTTCGTCTCCGATGGCGACTACCTCACATACGAGTGCAACTACCTGACCCGCGGGCCGAACGTGGTTCTCAACGAGATCATCCGGCAGCAGAAGAAGAACCTCTGGATCGCCGGCAAGTTCACGTACGTCGATGTCGGCCTGTTGGTGGGTGCGGGCTGCGTGAGCAAGGTCGACACTGGCTTCTTCCTTTGCACCCCTGGCGTCAAGAAGGCCATGGCCGACGGCCAACTTGAGGCGTTCGAGTACAGCAACGTCGTCATGTCCATGCGTTTGGAAGCGGGCGCCCAGGGCATCCCGTTCATTCCCATTCGGTCGTTTGGTGGCACCGATGGCTTCGACTATTCGGGCGCCAAGCTGATTCGTGATCCCTACACTGGCCAGCCCACAGTCATCATCCCCGCCCTGAACCCGGATGTGGCGATCATCCACGTGCAACAAGCGGACAAGTTCGGCAATGCCCGCGTGTTTGGCACGGGGATCTCGGACGTACCCGCCGCCCTCGCCTCGCGCAAGGTGATTGTCTCTGCTGAAGAGATCATCGATACCGACGAGATCCGGTCGAACCCCGGCCTCACGAAAATCCCTTACTGGTGCGTCGATGCGGTGATCGACGCACCGTTCGGCGGCTACCCGGGCACAGTTCCGGGGTGGTACTCCTCGGATCCGCCGGCGGTCATGGAGTGTTTTGCCTCGGTGCTCCGCGGCGACGTTCAGCCGTATCTGGAGAAGTGGATCTTCGGCGTCGGAAGCCACCGCGAGATGCTGGAGAAACACGTCGGCCTGACGAGGCTGCTCGACATGAAGAAGCGCGAGGTCGTGAAGGAGGGTTTTCGAGGATGACACGAGCCGAGGCGTTCTCTGAGCGCGAGGTGGCCATGTGCACCGTCGCGCACATGGTCGAAAACGGCAAGACCTACTGGGCGGCTGGCGGGGGCACGCCGCTCTATTCTGTTCTCCTCGGTCAACGGCTCTATGCGCCGGATGCGCAGTACGTTACGGAGGACGGCGTGATCGCGCCGATCCCGTTGCTCCCATTCGAACCGATGATGGTGATGGTGGCCTCGCGAGCGACGTACAAGGCCCTCTCCTGGGGGACCATGAACACCGCCGGCTACTATGCGCAGCTTGGCTACATGGACTACGGCGTCTTGAACACGCTCCAGGTGGACAAGCACGGCAACATCAACTCCACCTTCCTCGGCGAGTACGGCCACGGGGGCCGCCGCATGCACGGTCCCGGCGGCGCCGACACGATCGCCGCTTGCTGCTGGCGCACCATCCTCATCACAGACCAGGAGAAGCGGAAGTTCGTCGAGAAGGTCGACTTCATCTCCTCGCCGGGATACCTGGACGGCAGCGAAGGGGCGCGCGAACGCGCGGGCCTGCCTCGTGGCACCGGCCCATGGCGCGTGGTGACACCATGGGCCATGTACGACTACGAGGATCGGCGGCTCAGGCTCATGGCCCGCGTTCCGTGGGTCACGGTCGATGAAATCCTCGCGGAGTGCGACTACAAGCCACTCATCGCGCCTGAGGTCCAGGTGCTGGAGCCGCCCACCGAAGAGGAGCTTGAACTGCTCCGAACAGAGCTCGACGTTCGCGGCCAAACGACTGATGCCGCTGGCGGCTGGATCATCTGGGACGGCGAAAAGTACGTCCGCGGCAGCGCGTAACCCCCGAAACGCCACCCACAAAGCGAGAGGGGCTCCGAATTGGAGCCCCTCTCTTCGTTCGCCGTTGGCGCCGGTCAGGCGCGCGGAAGGCCGAGACCGCGCGTCGCGATGACGTTGCGCTGGATCTCGCTCGTTCCACCCTCGATCGTGTTGCCGATCGACCGGAGATACATGTAGTTCAGGCGGCCGCGCATGGGTGCGGCCACCTTGTCGTTCCCGGGGCCGAGTTGACCCCAGAGGCCGGTCATCTTCATGCCGGTGCGGTAGATGCGCTGGTTCAGTTCGGTGGTGAACAGCTTGGCGACGCTGGCCTCGTGCCCCGGCGCAATGCCTTCCTTCGCCTGCATGGAAATGATCTTGTAGCTCATCATGGTGGCCACGCCAGCCTCGATGTAGCGGTCGACCAGTTCCTGCCCTACGGCGGGATTGTGGGAAAGCGTGCTCGAACCCTCCGCCTTGTGGTTCCTGGCGAAGTGAACGATATCCTCCACCGTCTGGCGGGCCCCGATCGCCGAGCCGATGTTCGAGCGCTCGAAGCTCAGCGTCGTCTGGGCCAGGTACCAGCCCCGGTTCTCCTCACCGATGATGTTCACGCGCGGCACCCGCACGTCTTCGAAGAAGACCTCATTGAACTCGTGCGTCATCGCTGCGTTGATGAGCGGGCGCACCGTCAGGCCGGGCGACTTCATGTCCACGATGAAGTAGGTGATGCCGCGGTGCTTGGGCGCATCGGGGTCGGTGCGCGCGAGGAGGATCATCCACTTCGCAGCATGCCCGCCAGACGTCCAGATCTTCTGGCCGTTGACAACGAAGTCGTCCCCGTCCCGGACGGCACGGGTCTGGATGGCGGCAAGGTCGGAGCCCGCGCCTGGCTCGCTGTAGCCCTGGCACCAGCTCACATCTCCCGTAAGCATCTCGGGAAGGTATTTCTGCTTCTGCTCTTCGGTGCCGTGGTGGATGAGGGTTGGTCCGGCGAAACCAGTGGCGATGCCGCCCGGGCGAGGGGCTCGAGCTTCGGCAAGTTCGCTGTTGAAGATGAATTGCTCCATCACGCTCATGCCCGCCCCGCCATACTCGACGGGCCAGGCCGGGGCGATCCACCGCCGTTCCGCCAGCTTCTTCATGAACTCGCGGGCGCCGGCCATGCCGTAGGCCATGGGGCCACGCTCGCCTCTCGGTGCCTCCGCTTCGATGAAGGAATGCACGACCTGGCGGAATGCTGCCTCTTCAGGCGTGTCACGGAATTCCATGCGATGACCTCGGTGTCTGTTGATTTGTGAAAGGATTCTACATCGAAAACAGGGTCGCGTCTGGCAAGGCAACGAACCGCATCACTCCCGGGGCTCGGCAGTCCGTGATGTAGGATGGACGGCCAGACGGGAGGAGACCATGCCGTCGTGGCAGGAGTTTTCGGCACAGGCGCCAGAGCTCGCGGCTCTCGGCGAGGAACGCATGGAACGGAGCGGGCTCATCTTGCTCGGAACGGTCCGGCACGATGGCACGCCTCGTATCTCACCCGTTGAGCCACTGCTTGTGGACGGGGAACTCCTCCTCGGCATGATGTGGCAGTCGAAGAAGGCTCTTGACCTTCTCCGCGACCCCCGCTGCCTCGTCCACAACACCGTCAATGACAAGGACGGCAAGGACGGCGAGTTCAAGCTGCGAGGGCGGGCAATCGATGTTCGGGATTCTGCGACCCGCACGCGATACGGCGATGCGCTGTTTGCCAAGATCAACTGGCGCCCTGTCGAACCCTTTCACCTCTTCAGCGTTCAGGTCGAAAGCGCCGCGTTCGTCGTCTTCGGCGAAGGGCAAATGCGGATGACCCGTTGGCCCGGCCCAGATGGGTGGACGATTCGGGCAAGCCCGTAGCCCCTGCCGGCCGGCGCCGCTGGTTCGCGGTACCTTTGGCCGCGATCACCGAGACACAAGCCGCTACGATATGCCTATGCCCTCCAACACCTCGTTCAACCCGCCCACCCGCGGCCTCATGGGCCCGGGCCCCAGCGGCGCCAACCCGCGCGCCCTGCGCGCCACGGGCGCGCCCCTTCTGGCTCACCTTGACCCCGCCTTCCTCCAGATCATGGACGAGAGCCGCGTGATGCTCCGTGAGGTCATGGGCACAACGAACGAGGTCACCCTCGCAGCTCCGGGAACCGGCACAAGCGGCATGGAAGCGGCTGTCATGAACCTCGTCGAACCGGGCGACAACGTCGTCATCGGCGTCGGCGGCTATTTCGGCGACCGCATCGTGCAAATGGCCGAGCGGGCCGGCGGCAACGTGACCCGCGTGACTGCCCCCTGGGGTTCGCCCGTCGACCCCGCAGAAGTCGCCACAGCGGTGAGGGCCGCCGGGAACGTGAAGCTTGTCGGCATCGTTCACGCTGAGACCTCGACCGGCGTCCAGACACCCGTCGAACCCTTCGCAACTATCGCCCACAACGCTGGCGCGCTCCTGCTTGTGGACTGCGTCCCGTCACTCGGAGGCGTGCCCGCCGAAGTCGATCGCTGGGCGGCAGATGCCGTGTATTCGGGCACGCAGAAGTGCCTGTCCGCACCGCCCGGCGTCGCACCCCTGACGCTTTCCGAACGGGCCTGGACGGCAGTGAGGGCGCGCGAGACCCCGTGCAACTCCTGGTACCTGGACCTGGCGCTGCTCGAGGCCTACTGGGACGAACGGCGGGCCTATCACCACACTGCCCCCATCTCGATGGTGTACGCGTTGCACGAAGCACTTGCGTTGGTCCTGGATGAAGGGCTGGAGGCTCGTTGGGCCCGGCACGACCGCAACGGCCGCGCTCTTCAAGCCGGGCTGGAAGCCATGGGATTGGCGCTCCACGCCGACGAGGGATTCCGCCTGCCGGTCCTGACGACCGTCAGGATCCCGGAAGGCGTGAGCGACGTGGAGGTTCGGGGAGCGCTCCTGCGCCGGAACGGGATCGAAATCGGCGGTGGCCTCGGCGAGCTGAAGGGAAAGGTGTGGCGAGTCGGACTCATGGGCGAGTCGTCAACTGCCGGGAACGTGCTCCTCTTCCTCTCAGCCCTTGGTCGAATTCTGCGGGAACACGGATTCAAGCCGGACGTGCGCGCCGCCGTGACGGCCGCCGAAGCGCGCCTGGCGCTGACCTGACTCCATTGCCCGTCCGAGCCGTGGCCGCTCTGGTGACGATCGTCGCACTCTCTGGCGCGTGCTCGTCGCGGAGCGGCAACGGGAGTATGACAATGGCTCCTGTGGCCGCAACCGCCTCGCCGACCATGGCTGCGGCAACACCCGCACCGCCGGGCGTGGGCATTCGCCCGGCCTTCCCAAAGCTGCCGAAGCTCGAACGCCCGGTAGCGATGGTCGAAGTCCCCGGCCACCAGCGCATGCTCGTCGCGCTCCAGGAAGGCCGCCTCCTCTCTTTCGCCAGGGACTCCGCGGCCTCGGAAGCCGCCTCCGTGCTCGATCTGTCCGCGAAGACATCCCGGACCGACAACGAGGAGGGGCTGCTCGGGCTGGCACTCGACCCCGACTTCGCGAAGAACCGCTACCTCTACGTCTACTACAGCGCGAAAGGCGGTCAACGGCGGACTGTACTGTCCCGCCTCGCCACTTCGGGAACTGGCGCGGGTTTGAAAGCCGACCCCGCCACCGAACTCGTGATCCTGGAAGTGCCACAGCCATACGGGAACCACAAGGGGGGCCAGCTGGCCTTCGGGCCCGACGGGATGCTCTACCTCGGACTGGGCGACGGAGGTTCTGGGGGTGACCCCCAGGGGAACGGCCAGGATATCACGCGGAACCTGCTTGCCAGCATTATCCGGATCGATGTTCGGAGCGCCGCAAGACAACAGCCCTATGCCGTCCCTCCCGACAATCCATTTGCGAGGGCCACCGATGGGACCAGGCCGGAGACCTGGGCCTACGGACTGCGAAATCCATGGCGCTTCAGCTTCGATCGCGAGACCGGCACGCTGTGGGCAGGCGATGTCGGCCAGGACGAACGGGAAGAGATTGACATCATCGAAAAGGGCAAGAACTACGGCTGGAACCTGATGGAGGGATCCGCCTGCCACCGACCGAAGTCGGGCTGCAATCGAGACGGATTGACCTTGCCGGTGCTGGACTACGGCCACACCGCCGCGTCATGCTCGGTCACCGGCGGCTATGTCTACCGTGGCAAGAAGATCCCTGCGCTGCGCGGCTGGTACGTCTACGGCGACTACTGCAGCGGCGCAATCTGGGCGTTCGAGGCAGGAAAGGCAACACCAGGGAGCGCGCCGCCGGTCACGACCCTCGGGCCACCGCAGCCCAACGTCGTGTCTTTCGCCGAGGACGCCGACGGGGAGCTCTACATCCTCTGCTTCGATGGGGTCATCTACCGCCTCGAACCGTAGGCAGCAACCCGGCCGGGCTTGTGGCCGAGGTCGCGCGAGGGCCAAACGCGGGCTCATCATCAGCTCCGCTGACACGCTCCCGAGTCGACGCAGGGCTGAGCGTCTAAACTGGGCGAAGGCTACGCCGGAGGAATGGGAAGCATGAACGTCGACCGAAACCGTGCGAACGAACTCCGCCGGCGATACGACGAGCGCGTGATGCAGGAAGGCAGCGAGCTGGGAGGACCGTTCATGACCGTCTCCGGGCGGCCAGTGAACCGCGTCTACGACGCGACCGATGTGGCTGACATCGATTACGAGCGGGACCTCAACCTCCCCGGGAGCTATCCCTTCGCCCGAGGGATTCATCGCACGGGGTACAGGGGACGGCCCTGGACGATTCGAATGTTTAGCGGGTTCGGGTCGGTGGAAGAAACAAACCAGCGCTTCAAGGATCTGCTGGCAACCGGGAACAACGGCCTCTCGATCGCCTTCGACATGCCAACCCTTATGGGCTACGACCATGACGAGCCATGGGCGGCCGGGGAGTTTGGGCGCTGCGGCGTCGCTGTCGACTCCCTGGCCGACATGGAGATCCTCCTGGCAGATCTGCCCCTGGACCGCGTCTCCACCTCCATGACGATCAACAGCCCGGCGCCTGTGATCTGGGCGCTGTTCATCGCCGCGGCGGAGAAGCGGGGAATCCCCCGGGCGAAACTCGCCGGGACGCTCCAGAACGACATCCTGAAGGAGTACATCGCCCAGAACGAGTTCATCTTCCCGCCGGCGCAGTCCATGCGCCTTGTGACCGACACGATTGAGTTCGCGACAAGCGAGATGCCTCTTTGGAACTCGGTAAGCGTGAGCGGCTACCACATCCGCGAGGCCGGGGCGACTGCAGCACAAGAGCTCGCGTTCACCCTCGCCGATGGGATGGAGTACGTGAAGTGGGCGCTCGCGAGAGGGCTGGACATCGACGCCTTTGCGCCTCGCATCAGCTTCTTCTTCAACAGCCACAATGACTTCTTCGAAGAGGTCGCCAAGTTCCGGGCCGCTCGCCGCACCTGGGCGCGGTTGATGCGCGAGCGCTTCGGGGCGAAGAACGAGCGATCGTGGTACATGCGGTTCCACACCCAGACGGCCGGGGTCTCGCTCACCGAGCAGCAGCCAGAGGTCAACCTCGTGCGGGTGGCGATCCAGGCGCTTGCGGCAGTGATGGGCGGGACGCAATCGCTTCACACGGACGCCATGGATGAGGCGATTGCCCTGCCAGGCGAGAAGGCCGCGCGGCTTGCCGTGCGCACTCAGCAGGTGATTCTCCATGAAAGCGGCGCCGGCAATGCGGTCGACCCGCTGGGCGGATCCTATTTCGTGGAGCGGCTGACGACGGACATGGAGGCCGAGGCAATGCGGTACTTCGAACAGATCGACGCGCTTGGCGGCGTCATCCCGGCCATCGAAAGCGGGTTCTTCCAGAAGGAGATCGCGGACGCCGCGGCGCGATACCAGCGCGAGATCGAAACGCGCGACCGCCTGGTCGTGGGCGTGAACGAATACGTGATGAACGAGGCTCTCGAGATCCCTATCCTGCGAATGGACCCCGAGGGCAATGAGCGGCACCTGGCGCGCCTGCGGATGCATCGCGCCACGCGCGACGCCTCGGCATGGACCGCGGCCATGGAGCGCCTGGAACGGGCAAGCCGCACCCCGCGCGAGAACACGATGCCCTTCCTCATCGACGCGGTGAACGCAGGAGCGACCGTGGGCGAGGTGTGCAACCAGTGGCGGCGGGTGTTCGGCGAATACCGCGAACAGGTTGTGGTGTGATTGGCTATGACGGCGCGTGTCGCTGAGGCGATGAGTGCCATCCCCTGGCCGCAATGCAGAGAACCC
Source organism: uncultured Anaerolineaceae bacterium (assembly GCA_964497285.1). Classification (GTDB taxonomy): domain Bacteria; phylum Chloroflexota; class Dehalococcoidia; order Tepidiformales; family Tepidiformaceae; genus UCB2. The sequence continues at coordinate 46,982 of CAZCDK010000001.1, forward strand.
CACGACAACGGCCAATGGCCCGGCGTTCTGGAGCAACTGGCCCGATCACCGAGCTGGCTATCGAGCGCCGAAGGCCTCGAACGTGAGGATGGTGAACGTCTCGCGAATGTAGGGGATGGAGTGGATGTCACGCTCGATCAGGCGGCCGAGACCATCGACGTCCGCCACGTAGAGCTTGACCAGCAGGTCGTATTGGCCCGTGATGCTGAACGCTTCCGAGAAGCTCTCGATGTCGGCCACTTGGTTCGCCACTTCCGTGCCGTGGCCAGGTTCGGTCTTGATCATGACGAAGACAGCGCGCATGACGGGAGTTTACGGCAGTTGGCGCCGCGCTGGGCAGAGCACGCCATTCGGGATGGCGGTAGGATATGGGCCGGATTCGGCCGTTCGGGCCACGAACAAGACCCTCCCCAACGCGAGATCCGCGGTGGATCCCCAGCCCCGCAGCGAAAGGAGCCAGGCATGGCAAAGCAGGCGAAGCCCAAGCCGGGCAAAGGCCCCTCGGGAGTTCCTTCGACCCAGACCAAGATCGCGAAGGGCGCGGGAGCCAAGCCCATTCGGATGCCCGTGAAGAAGTAGCGACCGCCGCGGCACCGGGAATGGGCCGATCAGTAGTCGTTCGGGTTGCTGCTTCCGGAAAACGCCCCACGCTGTGCCGCAATCTGGCTGCGCTCGGCCAACAACTCGAGAATGCGGAGCGCATCGGAAGGTCCGGGCTTCCCGCCGGACTCGTCGAGGATCGCCTGCACCTCGCGATCGATCTCGGTCAGCCTGCGCTCGATCGCTCTTGGATCTGAGAACTGGTCCGCATCGCCGCCCGCGCCGGAAGCGCCCGTGCCGGGTTCGTTACGACCGGGAGCGCCAGGAGCACCCCCCGGATTGGGCTGCCCGCGATCCCCGGCCGCGGGCTCGTTCCCCGACCCATCGGCCTGAGGTTCCTCCCCCTGATCTGGGCTCGGAGTGAGCAGCCTCAACACGACCTCGTAGTCGTGGCGCGAGGCATGGTCGCCGGGGTCCAGGAGTAGCGCCTGCTTGAAGGCATCGAGCGCAGCATCGAGGCGACCGGCGCCGAATTGGTGATGTCCGATGCTGGCATAGGCGCGAGCCCGTTCCTTCGCATCGGGAGAAAGCAGCGCCCGGCGGGCGGCCTGGACCGCCTCATCGAACCTGCCGGCGCGGTGCAGCGCCGCCGCCAGGTTCAGGGCGACTACAGGATCGGCGCGACGCTCGCTCTGGGCCCGGTAGAACAGGTCGATGGCGCCGTCGGACTCGCCATGGTCGTAGGCGCGAAGACCCTGTTCGTTGAGATCGAACGCCCGCGACGCGCATCCCGGCAGCGTCATAAGAGCCATGAGCGCGAAGGCGGGAGCCATCGCCTTTCGCGCCGCTGAGATCGTCAGGCGCTCGACAAGGGTCGAGACCAGCAACAGCGCCAGCGCTGCGGCGGCGAACCACTGGAATCGCTCGACCGGGATTGTCCCGATGCGAGAATCGATCCGTGCTCGTTGAAGCGATCCGACCCGGGTAGAGACGGCAGTGGGGACCGCCGCCAGGTCGGAGCCGAGGTAACGTCCACCGGCCGCCGCGGCCAGCGAGCGGAGGAAGGGCTCGTTGAGCTTGGAGACCAGGGGCTGCCCGTCTGGACCTAGCTTGTCCGAAAACTGAGACCGTGCGGCGTTGTAGACGGGGATGCGGGCTCCCGCCGGCGTGCCCACTCCAGCCACCAGCAGCTCGGCGCCAGAGTCGCGGACACGAGTGGCCGCGCCAGCTGGATCGGGGCCGAGGTTCTCGCCATCAGAGATGAGCAGAATGACCTTGCCCGCCTTGCTGTTGGGCGCGAAGGCCGCGAGCGCGATGTCGAGTCCCGAAGCAGTATCGGTGCCTCCCTGCACAAAGACGGGATCTGCCTCGATCGACTCGACCACCAGCCTGGCGGCGCTCATGTCGGTGGTGAGCGGGAAGCGGAGACGCGCCGTACCACCGAAAACGACCAGGCCCGCACGGTCGCCGCCAAGTCGTTCCAGGATTCGCGTGATCGCGGCCTTGGCTGCGTCCAGCCGTGCAGGTGCGACGTCGCGCGCCGCCATGCTGCGCGACACGTCAAGCACGACCACCAGGTCCGCACTGTCGCGGCGAATCGCCGAATCGTTCGTACCCCAGCGAGGTTCGGCGGCGGCGATGACGGCGACGATAGAAGCAAGCGCGAGCAATCCGGCCGAGACATGGCCGGGCCGGCGGGGAGCATCGCGGGACACCGCACGAGCCTTTCGGGCCGCCGTTCGTACTCCCGAGACCCAGAGCGCGAAGAACACCGGCACCACCGGGATACCGGGGATACCGACGATAGCCCTGGGCGCGCTCCTCGGCGTCCTCACTTGCCGTGCGCTAGGACTCTTGGCGTGATCAGGATCCCGCAGAGGGCGACGGAGAGGCCCGCGTAGAACGCGTAGGAGGGGTTGGTGAAGGTCGTCGCGGCGAGGAACACCAGCGCGCCGGCCGCCGCGGAGATCGCGATACCCAGGATCACCGGGTGGGACGCCGCCTCCTTGATCGTCCTCATATCGAGATCGTCGGCTCCTTCTCGTCCCCCTCTGCGTCCGGGAACCTGAGGCTCTTCGACTTCCCGAAATCCCTCACGACGAACACCCGCCCGCAGGAGGGGCACGTGAATATGTCGCCGTCCTTGGCGTCCTCGGTCCCGGGCGGCGAGGCCGGTGACCTTGGCCGCCTCGACGTGGAGATCGGAAGAGCGTCGCGCCGGGCCGCACGG
>CAZCDK010000002.1:0-3031 GCA_964497285.1 uncultured Anaerolineaceae bacterium
CTAGCTGGCGTAGGCCAAGGCACAGGTTGGCGCCGCATGGCAACACACGCGTCTGGCACCCTTTCTCCATCCGTAGCGCCAGGCTATGCAGTCCGACTGCCTCGGCCGCCGCCTCGATCTAGGATCGCCTCCACCCCAACCACCTCACGCTCATATCCGAGCCCGACACGTTCGCGAAGCTCACGAGCTATCGGGAGGCGACGGACCCCCGGGCGCTGCGGGGGCAACTGGAGCAGGTTGCCACAAAGGCTGCGCCTTGCCCGATGGGAGCTTCACCGAAGCTGGCAACCGCCTATCGGGCGGCGATCAGCGGCCGGTGAGCGCCCAGAATCAGGACTGGTGCGAGCCTGCCGCCGAGAGCCGGGCCTTCGCCTCAGCCACGATGGAAGCGGGAAGCGGGCCCTTCATGGCGGCAAGAACGTTGTCCCGCAGGTGATCCGGACTTCGCGTTCCCACGATGGTCGTGTCGAGGTGGGGGTCGGACAGGGTGAATCGCAGGGTGAATTCCATCCGGCTCATTCCGTCGAGAAGCCCATCGAGCTTCGCGCTCTCCCATCGCTCACGCCCGGTGTTGCCGGGAAGCATGTAGTTGGCCCGCCGTTCCCAGTCGGTCGGGGCGCCACGCGCCACGCCGCCGCGAACAACGACGCCGGCACCGGTCTCGGAAGCCCAGGCGATCGCGTCCTCGTGCTCGCGCTGGATGGCGGAATACGGGATCTGGAACGCATCGAAGGCGCCCATCCTGATGTGGTCAAGGAGGTTCGGGAGGGTACCCGACATGCCGATGAAGCGGACTCTGCCCTCCTTCTGCAATTCCGCCAGCGCCTCGACTGCGAGGTTCTCCTCAAGCTCGTGCTTTGACGGGCTCGCGTGGAATTGCACAAGGTCCAGGTAGTCGGTGCGCATGCGCCGCAGGCTCTGCTCCACCGCGGCGCGGATGTTCTCGGGCGTGAAGATGTGCCGCGGCCGCTCGCCCGGGCCAGCCGGCGCGGCTCCAACGAGGCAGCCGCACTTCGATGCCAGCAGGTACTCAGAACGCCGGTGCGAGATCCACTCACCGATCAGCTCCTCGCTCCGGCCGTAGTCGGGCGACGTGTCGATGTAGTTGATCCCCGAATCAAGCACGGCATTTAGGATCGCGCCAGCTTCTTCAGCCGAAATCTCCGGCCCCCTGGGCGCGCCCCGAAGCTCCATCGCCCCGTAGCCGAGGACCGTGACTTCCAGGCCCGTACGACCCAGTCTTCGTCGTTCCAGCACGCCCATGGCTGTCCCTCCTGCATCTGGCCCGGATTATGCCACTCCCCTGCACGCCCCGCTCGACGGCGACCTGGGCCGCTGTAGACTAACCATTCCATGGCGGCCCATGCCCTCGACGACATCCGTGTGCTTGACCTCTCCACGTCGATTTCGGGCGCATGGTGTTCGCGGCTGCTGGCGGACTACGGCGCCGACGTGACAATCGTCGAACCGCGCACCGGGCACCCCGTCAGGTCCATTGGGCCGCGCCTGGGCAGGAGCCGGAGCGTCCTCTCGGAATATATGCTTGCGAACAAGAGGTCGATCATCGTCGACCACGACAGGCCGGACGAGCGCAGGAAGCTCATTCGCCTCGCCGGGTCTGCCGACGTGGTCGTCTCCAGTGCGTCACCGGGGCAACTCGCCCGGACCGGGCTGGCGTTCGAGGCGCTTGCGCAGCCGTCCTTGATCATGCTGCATGTCACGCCATACGGCATGTCCGGAGAACATGCGGAGACGCAAGGGAACGACCTCGCAGTCGCTGCCCGCTCCGGGTGGGCATCGATCAACGGCCAGAGCGATCGGGAACCGCTCAAGCCGAGTGGCTGGCAGGCATCCTATTGTGCCGGCACTGCCGCCTTTGCAGCTGTGCTCGCGGCACTCCACCACAGGGACGTCCACCCGGGCGAAGGGCAGGAGGTCGACGTCGCCGAGCTCGAAGTGATGGTTGCCACGTTCGCGCCCGCGTTACTCCGCGGGCAGTATCACGATGTCCTCGGGCGCCGCGCCCAGACCGACATGACCAACGGACCTGTGCAAGTGGCCGACGGCCACTTCTCGCTCACCATCAGCCGGGCGCACTTCTGGCGGGACGCAATGACGTTGCTCGGGCTGCCAGACCTCGCCCACGACCCGCGCTGGGAATCGGGATCGTATCGGCAGGCTCACCGGGACGAGTATGTGGCGCGCGTGCAAGAGCGAATGCTTGGGTGGAGCCGCATGGCGTTGTTTCAGGAGCTGGCCGCCCGGCGCGTGGTGGCGGGTCCCGTACTTGCCATGGAGGAACTCGACGCCAACGAACACCTGCGGAGCCGGGGGTTCTGGACACGGCCCGTGTCAGATCCAAACGGTCCCGAGTACCCGGGCGCGCCGTTTCGCATGTCGGCCACGCCGTGGGCTCTCAAGCACGCAGCGCCCGTCCCGGGCGAGCATTCCGGCGAGATCGACCCTGACCAGGACGCACCGGCCCATCCACTGCTTCGGCCGTTCTGCAACCCGGGCGACCGAACGCAGGGAGAACGCCGGGGACCACTCAGCGGCCTCCGAGGCATCGTTCTGACGCAGGCCTGGGCTGGATCGTTCTGCACCGAGCTCCTCGGCTTTCTTGGAGCGGACATCATCCAGATAGAAGTCCGCAAACGACCCGATTCCTGGCGTGGCGGCTACGACGGCCAGCTCCCGGCCGCACTCCGCGAGTTGGCGACGGCACGAAACCCGTGGAACTGCAACTTCCTCTACAACTCGGTGAACCTGAACAAGCGGTGTGTCACACTGGACCTCCAGACGGGACCGGGACTCCAGGCATTCCGCCGGCTGGTTCCCCATGCCGACTTCGTGGCCGAAAACTTCTCGCCTCGGGTGCTCGAGAACCTCGGCATCAGCTACGAGGCGCTGCGCGCACTCAGGCCCGACATCATCCTCTGCAGCCTCTCCGCCTACGGGCACGTAGGCCCATGGGCCAACGTGCCTGGCATCGGCGGCACGATACAAACGACGTACGGGAAAACAGCCCTGG
>CAZCDK010000002.1:3041-7620 GCA_964497285.1 uncultured Anaerolineaceae bacterium
ACACTCTTTCCCTACACGTGTGCTCTTCCGATCTCCCTGTTGGGCTACGAGGGGGGACCGCCTCAGAATTCTGGTCAGATGTATCCCGACGCCGTTGCCGGTCTCTATGGCTGCGCCGGGGTTCTCACCGCCCTCCACCATCGGAACCGCACTGGGAAGGGACAGTACATCGACTTGTCGATGCAGGAGGCGAACCTGACTTTCGTTGGTGATGCTGCTTTGGAGTACCTGAGGATGGGCCGGCAGCGGGCCCGCGAAGGCAACCGGCATCCTGAGTTCGCGCCTCATGGGATCTATCCCTGTGCCGGGCAGGAGCGCTGGGTTGCGCTCGCCTGCGAGACCGAGGAACAGTGGGTGCACCTCTGCAGCCTGGCGGGCCACGAGGATTGGCTTCATGACCAACGGTTCCGCCAGGCCGCTGGCCGAAAGGCACATGAGGACGTCCTCGACGCCGCGATTGCGGCCTGGACTTGCGAACTCGATCGTGACCGTCTTGTGTCGCGGCTCACCCGGGCAGGAGTGATCGCCGCGCCGGTACTCGACTCGCGCGAAGTCGCCGACGACGTACACCTTCGTAGCCGCGGCATGGTGGTCCCGCTCGATCATTCCGAGGCGGGGACCTGGTATCAGGCGGCCAATCCGTTGCGATTCTCGCGCACGCCGGCGACGGACATACGGCCCGCTCCTCTCCTCGGCGAGCACTCGTGGGAGGTCTATTCCGGCCTGCTGACCATGCCCCTTGAGGAGTACGAGGCACTTGTGGCCCTCGGGGTCACGGGTACGGGGCCGCCAGGTCAAGGAGAAGAAGCGCCATGATCGAGTACGCCCACATCCGGTACGAGCAGGAGCGCCGCGTGGCGCGCCTTGTGTTGAATCGGCCGCAATACCGCAACGCGCAAAGCCGCGTCCTGATCGAGGAACTCGACGACGCCTACCGGCGTGCGGCTGCAGATGACGACATCGGCGCCATCGTCCTGGCGGCCGAAGGCGACCACTTCTCGGCAGGGCACGACCTCGGGACTCCCGAGGAGCTGGCCGATCGTTCCTCACGCCCTGATGCCGAGGGCTTGAGGGGCAAGTACAGGCGTTCCTGGGACTTGAACATCGACGTCACCCTCCGCTGGCGGAACATCCCGAAGCCAACCATCGCTGCCGTGCAGGGGTACTGCATCTTCGGGGGCTGGATCATCGCGTCGGCCTCGGATGTCATCTTTGCGGCGGACGACGCGCTGTTCCTGCCCACCAACTTCCAGTACTTCTCGGTGCCCTGGGATATCCACATGCGAAAGGCCAAGGCTATCCTCTTCGAGGGACGGTTCGTCGGCGCACCGGAGGCGGCCGAGCTCGGTCTTGTCTGGCGCGTCGTACTGCGTGAGCGGTTGAACGAAGAGGCAATGGCCTATGCGGCGCGCGTGGCCGAGAACGACCCGTTCCAGCTGCGAATGATCAAGCTCGCGATCAACCAGGCGCAGGATGCCCAGGGTTTCTCCCAGTACATCGCCGGTGCGCACGCGTTTCACATGCTGTCGCAGTCAGCCGAATCTGACCCGGACTATGCCCTTAGGAAGCCCGCGGGACGGCGCCGTCCGATGGTTCAACGAGCCCTCGACAACTACCGCCGGTACCTGACGTCCGGAGGGAACGGAGGTTCGTCGCCGCCCGCGCACTCCTGACTCGAATCCGGGACCTCGATCGTGCTTGCCCGCCGTCACAGGACCCGGATCTCCACTGGCATCGAGCCCTTGCGGCGGCCACCTTAGCACGGCGATCCCTTAGCATGGCCCGGTGTCAATCATCACAACACGCGGACTGACCCGGCGCTATCCCGGGGTGACGGCACTCGACGCGCTTGACCTCGAGCTGCAACCGGGGATTGTTGGGCTGGTCGGGGCAAATGGCGCAGGCAAAAGCACGCTCATCAAGATCCTGCTCGGCCTGCTGGAACCAACCGCCGGCACGGCAACCATGCTTGGACTCGACGTGACCACGCAGCGGGCAGAACTGCACCAGTTCGTTGGCTACATGCCCGAGCACGACTGCCTGCCACTCGACATGACGGCGACCGAGTTCGTGGCCCACATGGCCCAGGTGAGTGGTCTCCCCCGCTCGCCTGCCCGAGAGCGCACAGCCGAGACGCTCCGTCACGTGGGGCTCTTCGAAGAACGGTACCGGGAGATGGGCGGCTATTCGACCGGCATGAAGCAGCGCGTGAAGCTCGCCCAGGCGCTCGTCCACGACCCGCGAATCATGCTGCTCGATGAGCCGACAAACGGCCTTGACCCCGAGGGTCGCGACGAAATGCTGGACCTGGTCCGCAGGATCGGCGCGGACTTCGGCATCTCGATCATCATGTCGTCGCACCTGCTCAGCGAGATCGAGCGTGTCTGTGATCACCTTGTTGTCATAGACGCGGGCCGCCTCGTGCAGTCTGCCGCAGTGTCGACGTTCACGGCCCAAACCGGCATCCTGGCCGTCGAGGTCGATGAGCAGGCCGAGACTCTGGCGGACAGGCTTGCAGGCCAGGGTCTGCGCGTCTCCCGCCGGGACCGTCTCGTCCTGGTCGCGCTCGATGGCGGAGCGCCGTACGACGCAATCCGCGACGCCGTCGCAGACCTCGGCATCGGACTGGTGAAGATGGAGCAACGACGAGCCAGTCTCGAGGACCTTTTCCGGAAAGCCGAGGAGCAAGATGGAATCGCGAGCTGAGCCGGCTGGGAGCATCTACGACCTCGGCTACCGCCGCTACGACGGCCGGCGGCTCGGCCGCAGGCACGCCATTGCCACCTTGTACTTCCAGAGCCTGCGCGCGGCGTTTGGTCTCGGACGGGGAGCGTCGAGCAAGATCGTGCCCGTGGCGCTCCTTGCAATCGCGCTGCTACCGGCGGCAATTCACCTGGGCGTTGCCGCAGCAACCACCGGTTCGTTGGACATCGTGCATCCCGAAAACTACTTCGCATTTATCGAGATCATCCTGGCACTCTTCGTGGCGGCCGTCGCTCCCGAACTTGTCGGCCGCGATCAGCGAAACCACACACTGTCGCTGTACTTCTCTCGCGCGATCGAGCGGTCGGACTACGCGCTGGCGAAGCTCGCAGCGCTGACCACAGCCATGCTGCTGCTCACGCTCGTGCCCCAGGCTGTTCTCTTCACCGGGAACGCGTTCACGACCGACTCGTCGTGGGCCTACCTGCGCGAAAACGTGACGGAGGTCCCCCGCATTGTCGCCAGCGCCTTGGTTGTGTCGACCCTCTGCGGCGCCGTGGCCCTGGCGATCGCAGCACACACGCCCCGGCGCGCGTACGCCATCGGAGGCACGATTGCGGTCTTCGTAATCAGCTCCTCTGTCGGCGCCATCGTCGCCGTCACCGTTGGTCGATATGGCGTCTTCCTCAGCCTGTTGGACATCATGCGTGGCGCGACGCTCTGGGTGTTCGGCGTGGATCAGGAGTTCGATGTCCCCGGCGAGTTGATGTTCGCCGCGACGACCGGAGTGACTCTGGTGGCATCAGCGCTGTTCCTCTGGCGCTTCAGGAGAATCGCGGCATGACGGCCTCCTCACCCCGGCAGGCTCAGCGTCCTGAGCTCCAGGGCACGACGCCTGCAATCGAAGTCGACCATGTCTCGCGCTGGTTCGGGAATGTCATGGCCGTCAACAACATGTCGTTTACCGTTGGCCCGGGAGTCACAGGCCTCCTCGGACCGAACGGGGCGGGGAAGTCGACACTACTGCACCTCCTTTCCGGGTTCCTGCGGCCCTCGGCGGGCGCGATCCAGGTGATGGGCAGGCCGGCCTGGCGAAACCCATCCATGTACCGGGAAGTCGGGCTGGTTCCTGAGAGGGAGGCGACCTACCCGTTCCTGACCGGACTGGAGTTCGTTCGGCTGAGCGCGGCTCTTCACGGTCTGCCGGATGCTGACGCGGCGGCCGTCCGGGCAATCAGAACGGTCGAGATGACAGCCTTCCAACACCGCCCGACCGGCGGGTACTCCAAGGGAATGAAGCAGCGGATCAAGGTGGCGGCGGCGATAGTCCATGAGCCACGCCTTCTCATCCTCGACGAGCCATTCAACGGCATGGACCCGCGCCAGCGATTGCAGATGATGGATCTCCTCAAGGCAATGGGATCCGAAGGAAAGGCCATTCTCTTCTCGTCTCACATCCTTGAGGAGGTTGAGAGGTTGGCCGAGACGGTGCTGGTGATCGTGGCGGGGCGCCTCGCCGCGTCAGGCGATTTCCGCGAGATCCGGCGGCTCATGACCGACCGGCCTCACACCTTCCGGATCCGGTCCAGCGACAACCGCCTCCTGGGATCTTCGCTGGCGGCTGATGAGTCGGTAACCGGCGTGGACATCTCACCAGAAGTGCTCACTGTGCGCGCCGCAGACTTCGCAGCATTCACTAGCCTGGTTTCCAGGGTCGCCCGCGACGTGGCGGTGACGCTCTTCGAATTTGCGCCTTCCGACGAGTCCCTGGAGAGCGTCTTCTCCTATCTGGTGCAGCGTTGAACGTCGAGATCGTACGTCTGACCGCTCGCCAGTTGCTCGGGAAGAGGCGAACCCTGCTCCTCGCGTTGTTCGG
>CAZCDK010000002.1:7630-11550 GCA_964497285.1 uncultured Anaerolineaceae bacterium
CCGCGGGCATGATTGTCGGTGTTGTCCTCCCGCTCGCAAGCCTCGTCTTTGGCACTGCGGTGCTCGGATCGGAGATTGAGGACGGCACCGCGGTGTACATCTTGGCGACCCCGCTTCGGCGGCGGGAGATCCTCCTTGCGAAGGTCCTTGTGGCGTGGATCGTGACGGCCGCGTTCGTCGTCGCCAGCGCCACTCTTGCAGCATCAATTGCCGCCTGGGGCAACGCGGACGGGCTCCGAGTTGTTCTTGGGTTTGCCGTTGGCGCTGCAACAGGTTCGCTGGCCTACTGCGCGGTCTTTGTCCTTCTGAGCGTTATGACAAGCCGGGCCTTCGTCGTTGGCCTGTTTTATGTGTTCATCTGGGAAGGCATCATCACTAGCCTCTTCCAGGGAACGCGCGTTCTCAGCATCCGCCAGTGCACCCTGGGTCTTTCGGCATACGTCGGAGCTCTCGACTCGCGAATCTACGAACCCGATCTTGGCGGCTTGACGGCCGCGGTTGTCGCCTTCGCGGTCATCGTCGGGTCAATCTGGCTGGCGATCAGGAGGCTGCAGCGCTTCGAGATCGGCGAGAGGGCGTAGCGTCCGCAACCCCCCGGAGGGCATGGCGCCGTTCTTTGACACCGTCGGCTGTCTGGCTCCGGTCGCCCCCAGCCCGGTTGCCGTCGCCAGAAGCGACACCGAGGGCCACGACCGTGGCGACACGATTCCGGTCGGTCCAGTTGGCGACCAGGGCGGCAACGAATGACCATCCGACGTTGCTTCCAAGCGAAGAACCGGTTGTGGCGGCGGGTGGCTGGGGTCGCTCATCCTCCTGCACAGCGGAATCGGTGAGAGGACCCCTCCGGATCAGTCGGCGGTGGCGAGGGCGTTCCCGGCGGTTCCCGATGGACTCCGCCCGAAAGGGCTGAAGCCCCTGACCCTTGACCCGCTGGCTCATCTGCCAACCTGTCCGGCGGGCTGATACGACCTCAGGGTTCCTTCACCAAGGGCTCTTGCGTTCGGCACCCAACTCCAGCCCAAGGCGAGCGCGTGATCCGTGCGTGCACGGCTTCACGGAAATCGCGGAACAGCGGCAAATGGGGTTCTTGGCTGGGATGGAGGCCCGGCGAGCCGGTGCGGAGCCTCACGGCCGGTCGCCTTCTCACTTGATGCGGCGGAGCGGCACCGCATCGGGGCGCTGCCGCTTTCGGTCGATGCTTCGTTCGACACTACGGACGCCTCTCAGGATCTCGATTCGCGCAAGCAGGCGCGAAAGCTGCTCGATTCCGGTCGTTTCCAGGGTCGCGATGATCGTAACGAGGCCGTCGCCTGACTCAGCAGTCCTCACGCCCACCATGTTCACCTTGTCTTCGGTCACCACCATGGTTATGTCCCGCAACAGCCCGACCCGATCCCACGCCTCGATGTGCACTGTTGCGGGGTAGAGACGAGTTGCCGTGCCCCATTCGACCTCGACGATGCGCCCGCGGTCGTCGTCTTCGTTCATGTTGAGGACGTTGTGACAGTCAGCACGATGGACAGTCACTCCCCGCGCGCGCGTTACGTAGCCCACTATCTGGTCGCCCGGCACGGGGTTGCAGCAGCGGGCCATCGTCGTAAGCAGATTGGCAATCCCCAGGACACGCAAGCCGGGGCCGCCAAGCGTTGCCGGAGCCTGCTTCGGCATCTCAGCGGGTGCCGGCTCCGGAACGGCTTCCTCGTCCTGGATGAGCAGCGCCAGCCGCCTCGCAATAGAGCTCGTGCTGACGCCGCCGTAGCCGAGAGCGGCCAGAAAGTCGTCCCAGTTGGTGAAGTTGAACATCGCCATGATCTCGTCATGGCGCTCCGAAAGGTCGATGGCCAGGCGGCGCATTTCCTTCTCGAGAAGGTCGCGTCCCCGTTCAATGTTCTCGTCGCGTTCCTGCCGCCGGAACCATTGCCGGATCTTTGCCTTGGAGTGTACTGTCCGGACGTAGCCGAGGTTGGGGTTGAGCCAGTCGCGGGAAGGACCCTTGCTGGTTCGGCTGCGCATGATCTCGACCACATCGCCCGTCTTGAGAGTGGAGTTCAGGGAGACCATGCGGCCGTTGACTTTTGCCCCGACGGTCTGGTGGCCGAGGTCGGTGTGGATGCGGTAAGCGAAGTCAAGGGGGGTGGCCCCGGCAGGCAGATCAAGCACCGCGCCCTTGGGCGTGTAGACGAAGACCTGGTCCTGGAAAATGTCTGTCTTGACGCTCTCGACGAACTCCTCGGCTCCGGAGATGTCTCGTTGCCAATCGAGGAGTTGCCCAAGCCAGGCGATGCGCTCCTCGTCCCTGCCCTGCTGCCTGCCGCCCTCCTTGTAACGCCAATGCGCCGCCACGCCGTATTCGGCGACACGGTGCATGTCGTGAGTACGGATCTGCACTTCGAGCGCACGGCTGCCAACGGCAACGACCGTGGTGTGCAGCGATTGGTACATGCTGTCCTTGGGATTGGCGATGTAGTCGTCGAACTGACCCGGAAGCGGACGCCACAGCGAATGCACGATTCCGAGAGCGTGATAGCAGTCTGCGACGGTTCCGACGAAGATGCGCAGGGCGAGCAGATCATGGATCTGGTCGAATGACTTCGACTGCTCCGCGTAGCGCTGCATCTTCTGATGGATGCTGTAGATGTGCTTTGCGCGGCCAGTGACCTCGGCCTCAATCCCTGCAGCGTGCAGTTGCTCGCGCAGGGTGACCGCGGCTTCTTCTATGTACTTCTCGCGCACCTCCCGCCTCGAGGCAACAAGCTCGGCGATTTCCTTGTACTTCTGGGGTTCGATGTATCGAAAGGCGAGATCCTCAAGCTCCCACTTGATCTGCCACACACCCAGGCGGTTCGCCAGCGGAGCGAAGATCTCCATCGTTTCGAGCGAGATGCGGTGTTGCTTCTCGGGCTGGAGCGCCCAAAGCGTGCGCATGTTGTGGAGCCGGTCGCAGAGCTTGATGAGGACCACGCGTATGTCCTCGGCCATTGCCAGGAACATCTTCCGGAGGTTCTGAGCCTGGGCGCCATCACGCGCTGAGAGCTCTGCGGCGGCCATGTGGAACGGCAGCTTCTCGAGCTTGGTCAGCCCGTCAACCAGCGAGGCCACCTCGGCACCGAAGCGAGCCCGCACGGCTTCGTTCGGGATGCCGCAGTCTTCCTGCACGTCGTGAAGCAGCGCGGCGGCGAGCGCCAGGTGGTCGAGTTCGAGGCCGGCCACCAGGCTCGTGACGGCAAGCGGGTGGCTGATGAATGTGTCGCCAGTGCGGCGGTTCTGGCCTTCGTGGCACTCGGCGGCGAAAACGTACGCGTCGCGGATGACTGCCAGCCGGTCGGGTGGCAAGTACTCTGCGGCGCGCCGAAGCACGGACTCAATATCGATCCCGGGCGATGGCGCATCCTGGGTCCGCGCTGATGCTATTTGCATTGTTTTGCCGGGGGGTGACTCCTGTCCTATCCTAACATGCATCCCACCCCCCGGACGATCTCACCCACACCATGAGCACTCGCTTCCAGGCGCCCCGTGGCACGCAGGACGTGTTGCCAAACATGCAGCCCTATTGGGCTCGTATCAACAGCGCCATAGACGAGATCACCAGGCTCTACGGCTATCAGCGCATCGATACGCCGATCATTGAGGCAGCCGGGCTCTTCCAGAAAGGGAGCGGCGACACGACGGACATCGTTGAAAACGAGATGTACGTCTTCACAGACCGGGGAGGCGACGAGCTTGCACTGACGCCAGAGGCCACGCCGGCGATCTGCCGGGCCTACCTCGAGCACGGGATGGCCAGTTGGCCACAACCCGTGCGGCTCTTCACGACGCACCCGATGTTTCGCTACGACCGGCCCCAGAAGGGCCGTTATCGCCAGCACACGCAATTCGGCGCCGAGGTCCTCGGCTCCGCTGATCCGCTCATCGACGCCGAG
>CAZCDK010000002.1:11560-35991 GCA_964497285.1 uncultured Anaerolineaceae bacterium
TTGTGGAGCTTCTACGGCCGCCTCGGTATCCGGGGGCTCGAAGTGCGCCTGTCCTCAATCGATGATCCGGAGCCGCGGCGGGCCTATGTCAAACGGCTGAAGGAGTACTACCGGCCGCACTTCGATCGTCTCTCCGAGGACAGCCGCAGGCGATTCGATCGCAACCCGCTGCGAATGCTCGACAGTAAAGATGAGCGCGACCAGGCACTCAAGGAACGTGCGCCGAAGCTCATCGATCAGCTGAGCGACGCGCCCGCGGGCCATCAGGCCGCCGTTCAGGATGCGCTCACGAATGCCGGAATTCCATTCACAATTGACCCTCTGCTCGTGAGAGGGCTGGACTACTACAACCGCACGGTCTTCGAGATCGTGCCCACTGGCGACGATCGTGCCCAGGGAACGATCGGAGGAGGTGGCCGCTACGACGGACTTGTCGAGGTTCTTGGCGGACCTCCGACGCCCGGCATGGGATTCGGGTGTGGGCTCGAACGCGTCATCCTGGAGATGGAACGAGACTCCGCGACCGGTCCTGCTCGGCCCTCGGTAGAGGTATTCGTGGTTCACAGGGGCACCGGCACCGCGAGGGCGGCCTTGCGGGTGGCCGGTGACCTCCGGGCCTCCGGGTGGGCCACTGTCGTCGGCGAAGGGGAGCGCTCGTTCAGGTCTCAGATGCGAAGCGCCGACGCGTCCGGTGCCCGGGTTGCCATCCTCCTGGGCGAAGACGAGCTCGCCCGCGGCGCCGTCGTCGTCAAGGACCTTCGCGGCGATGGCTTGCAGGCCGAGGCACCGCTTGGCGCTGTCGTCGCGGCGGTGGGCGACATCCTGAGGCCCGGCTGACGCCCGGGTGCTATGATCAGAACACCGCTCCCGGGGGCATAGACGCGCGGTCCGCCGTCGAGGGACCGGTCCTTTCGGCCATGGAAGAAGCAATCCTCACACAGCTGCGGCGCATCCGCGACCGTTACGACGAATTGACCCAGGGCATGGGTCGCCCCGACGTGGCTGCGGACTTCGAACAGGTCACTCAGCTTGCGAGGGAGCGCTCGGAAATCGAGACCGTCGTTTCGCTCCTCGATCGATTCGAAGCGACCACATCCGCCCTCAAGGATGCCCGGCTGTTCCTGGAAGAGGATGACGCGGACCTCCGTACCCTTGCCGAAGCGGAAATCGCTGAGGCAGAGTCGCTTCTCGTCACCCTCGACCAAGAGATCATGCGGGAACTCCTGCCCGGGGATCCACGTGACCGGCGCAACGTGATCATGGAGATCCGTGGAGGCACGGGTGGGGAGGAGGCGGCCATATTCGCCGCCGACCTCTACCGCATGTATGCCCGATATGCTGAGCGCCACCGCTGGCAAACGGACATCATCAGCGCATCGGAATCAGAGAAGAACGGCTTCAAGGAGGTCGTGTTCGAGATCCGGGGCGACGGAGCCTATTCGCGGTTGAAGTACGAGAGCGGCGTGCATCGCGTGCAACGCGTGCCCGAAACCGAGGCCCAGGGCCGCATCCACACCTCCACCGCCACCGTGGCCGTCCTTCCCGAGGCCGAAGAAGTCGACGTCGCCGTCGAAGAGAAGGATCTCCGGGTCGACATCTTCCACTCGTCGGGTGCTGGCGGGCAGAACGTGAACAAGGTCGCCACAGCCGTTCGCCTCACCCATGTCCCCACGGGCATCGTGGTGGTCTGTCAGGACGAGCGCTCTCAGCTCAAGAACCGGATCAAAGCCATGACAGTCCTGCGGTCGCGGCTGTTCGATATGGAACAGCAGAAGCAGGACGCGGTCATGAGCGCCACCCGCAAGTCCCAGGTTGGTTCAGGCGACCGAAGCGAGAAGATACGCACCTACAACTTCCCCCAGGACCGCATCACCGACCATCGGGTGGGCCTGACCGTACACAACATCCCCGATCGGCTTGACGGGAATATCGATGACATCATCGACGCGGTCGCGACCGCCGATGAGGCCGAACGGCTTCAGGCGAGCGTGGCATGACGCTCAGGACGGCAGCCAGAACAGCAGCGCACCGCCTGCGGGCTGCCGGCGTCCCATCTCCCGAATTCGAAGCAGAACTCCTGGCGCGCGAGGCGGCCGGCATCTCCCGTGCCACCTACTTCGCCGGAGCCGAGGCTGGAGTGGCGGAGATTGTCAGATTCCAGGCTCTCATCGAACGCAGGATCGCGCGCGAACCGGCGGCCTACATCGCCGGCAGGCGGGAGTTTTTCGGAAGGGACTTCCTCGTTGGGTCCGGCGTACTGGTGCCCCGGCCAGAGACGGAGTTACTGGTCGAGATCGCGCTCCGCGAGCTCGCAGAAACGCCTGCCGCCACGGTTGCAGATGTCGGAACCGGGAGCGGCGCGATCGCCGTGTCGGTTGCCGCCGAGGCGGCGGGCGCAACCGTCATCGGCACAGATGTGAGCACAACTGCGCTCGCGACGGCCGCGCAGAACGCAACTCGGCACGCGCCCAACACCAGGTTCGTCCTCAGCGATCTCCTCTCCGCGCTGGGTCATGCGGACATCGTCCTCGCCAACCTGCCCTACATCCCGTCGGGGGAAATCGACGCGCTCGAACCGGAGGTGAGCCGCTGGGAACCACGCGTGGCGCTTGACGGCGGAGCAGACGGTCTGGCCCTCATCCGGCGGCTTATCGCCGAATGCAACCAGCGGCTGCGCCCCCGGCTGCTGGCATTGGAGGTCGGGTTCGGGCAGGCCCGCGCTGTCGCGTCCGAACTGGCCGCCCTCGGGCGCGATTCCGAAATCATGCCCGACCTCGCCGGCATCGAGCGAGTGGTGTGCACTCGATGGTGCTGAAGCTGGTCGCCCTCGACATCGACGGCACGCTCATCGGGCCGGGCAATGGCGGTGCACCCGCGGCCCGGGCGAAGTCGGCAATCGCGGCGCTTCGGAATAAAGGCGTCATCGTGGTTCTCGCCTCGGGGCGGATGTTCCCCGGAACGGCCGCTGTCGCCCGCGACCTGGCGCTCGATACGCCTTTGATCTGCCAGCAGGGCTGCTCGGTGCATAATGCCGACGGCCGCATTCTTCACCGGTTCCCCATCGAGCGGAACGCGGCGATGCACGTCATTGGATACGCGAAGGAATTCGGGCACACGTACGAGTGGTTCGATCCGCTGCGATACGTTGCCTCTCGCAAGAACCATGCCTCCGACGAGTACGGACGGGTGTCCGGCATCGAGCCAGAGTACCGGCCAGACCCGGAGAACTCCGGCTTCGAACCGACCGGCGTGGGCATCATCAGTACGGCCGGGCAGGCCAACGGCATCCACCAGGCCCTCGTATCACATCACGGCGAAGCGCTTCACGTGCTGGATTTCCCCGAGGTGACGGTGGCGGTCGCACCCGAAGCCAACAAGGGCCACGCGCTCTCGCTCATCTGCCACGATCTCGGGATCGAGCGACACGCCACGATTGCGGTGGGCGACAGCGTCAACGATGCAGCGATGTTGGCCTGGGCCGGTCGTGGATTCGCTATGGCGCACTCCGACCGCTACGCCCTCGATGCCGCCGACGAAGTGCTGCGCGAAAGCGACGACGCGCTCGCAGACTTGCTGGAGCGTCTCGCTCGCAATCAGGCCCAATGGCCATCAGTCGGCCTATGACCCCGCCTGCGCGAACTGGTAGATCTTCCCCTCGGTCTTGATCGCCGGAGCAATCACCATCTCGGCCTGCTGGAACTCGGCGATGGTGTGTGCCCCACACATCCCCATCGCTGTCCGCAGCGCGCCGACGAGGTTCTCAGTCCCGTCGGTGCGGCTGGTCGGTCCGTAGAGCAGCTTCTGAACGGTGGTGTTGACGCCGACCGCGACGCGCGTACCTCGTGGGAGGTTCGCATGCGGGGTAGCCATGCCCCAGTGGTAGCCGCGGCCGGGGGCCTCCGTCGTCTGGGCAAAGGGTGAACCCATCATGACGCCATCGGCGCCGCTGACAAAGCACTTGCACACATCCCCACCCGTGCGAATGCCACCGTCGGTGATGATGGGGACGTAGCGCCCGCTCTCGCGGAAATAGGCATCGCGGGCTGCGGCACAGTCGATCGTCGCAGTCACCTGCGGCACGCCGATGCCCAGGACTTCGCGGCTGGTGCAGGCGGCGCCGGGGCCAACACCGACCAGCACCGCTGCCACGCCCGTCCGCATCACTTCGAGTGTCGCGTTGAAGCCCACGGTGTTTCCGACGACAACGGGGATGTGGATGTTCTTGAACAGCTTGTCGAAGCGCAGACCCTCGATGCTGGTGGACTCGTGCCTGGCCGTGGTGACAGTGCTTGCGACAACGAGAATGTCGGCGCCGGAATCCTGCACAAGCGGCGCCATGCGCTTCGTGTTCATGGGCGTGATGGCGACCGCTGCGACTGCCCCGGCGTCTTTGATCTCCCGGATCCGCCGGCTGATCAGCTCGTCCCGAACGGGCGCGTGGTACGCGTTTTGCAGGATTGCGGTCGCCTCGTCGCGGCTGGCGGATGCTACTTGCTGAAGCACCACGCCGGGGTCGTCGTAGCGGGTCCAGACGCCTTCGAGGTTGAGGACAGCAAGCCCACCCGCGCGGTGCATCTCGATAGCGAACTTCGGGTCCACAACCGCGTCCATGGCGGAAGCGAGGAACGGAATGGAAAAGTGATGGGGCCCGATGTCGAGCCCCAATTCAACGAGTTCCGGATTGATGGTTACGTCGCCCGGCACGATGGCAACCTCATCGAAGCCGTAAGCGCGCCGGAGTTGCTTGAACTGCGGACCGGTCATGAACGCCTCCTCGGAACTCAACGGCGCGTGGCCGCGCTCTGCGGCAACAGAGGCGGCGGAAGAAACGTATGCAGCAGCACCCAAATCAGCGGAATCCGTTGGTGTGAGATTGCGGCCAGGCCGTAGGCCCGGGATGTGTCCTAAAGTGTAGGCACCCGGCGGAAACAGGGTCAACACAACTTGGGGTTGGGCTTTCGGTTATGTGCAATGCCTCAGCTCACTGGCGCCGATGACAGAACTGCGTGCCGGGCTCTACGTCGTGGCGACACCGATCGGGAATCTGCAAGATGTCTCCCAGCGGGCGATGCAGGTCCTCGCGGCAGCAACGGTCGTCGCTGCCGAGGACACGCGCACCAGTAGAAAGCTGCTCAGGCTGGCTGGCGGACGGGCCCGTACGGTGAGCCTCACCGAGCACAACGTGGATGCCAGGGCACCACAGCTGCTCGGTGAGGCGGGCAGGGGCGTGGTTGTGCTTGTCAGCGACGCCGGCACCCCCCTTATCGCCGACCCCGGCGCGCGCCTTGTCGAGGCAGCTCATGCCGAAGGCGTGCCCGTCTTCGCGATTCCGGGCCCATCCGCCCTGGCAGCCGCGCTCTCAGTCGCCGGGTTCGAAGTCACGGACGCCCACTTCCTGGGGTTTCTACCCCGACCCAGGGGCGAGCGGCTGGCGCGCTTGCGCGCCGCCGCGGGCTCAGCCTCTGTGCTCGTCTTCTTCGAGAGCCCGAATCGCCTGTCGGCGACCCTGGCCGAGCTCGCCAGTGCACTGGGCGACCCGGAAGTCGTGGTGTGTCGCGAGCTGACGAAGCTGCACGAAGAGGTCGTTCGCGGTCCGGCATCGACGCTCGCATCGCGATTCGACGGGACGCGGGGCGAGTGCACGGTCGTGCTGCGCACTGTGGCCGCTGAAGAAGGCAACGAGGACGAGGCGCTGATCTACCTTGGCGAGATGAGGCGAGCCGGAGCGCGACGGCCTCGCGCGGCGGCAGAGGCCGCCCGCCGGTTTGGGATCGCCCGGCAGCGAGCCTACGAGCTGTGGGAGCACGCGTAGGCCGTTTTCCCCTTTTCGTATCGCGTAGCTCACGGGGAAACTCCCCTTCGGCACGGTGCAGCTTTCGCCACCGTGGGAGCCGACGGTGGCAACATCCACCGTGGATCGCGGGCTTCCACTCAGATACCAAACCGTCCCCTGTGGTACGATCGAAGGGCAGCTGCCGAGGGTTTTCCTTTGTCCGAACGGATCCTTGTCTGCGTGGGATGGCCCTACGCCAACTACTTGCTGCACGTTGGGCAGGTGGCGGGCGCCAACCTGCCGGCCGACATCTTCGCGCGCTATCACCGGCTGGTGGGCAACGAAGTCGCGATGGTCTCGGGATCCGATTGCCATGGCACGCCAATCACGGTCACCGCGGACGGGGAGGGCGTCGAACCTGTCGTCATCGTCGAGCGCTACCACCAGAAGATCCTCGAGGTGTGGGAGCGACTGGGGATTACCTTCGATCTGTTTACGACGACGCTGACAGAGAATCACTACCAGACCACCCAGGAAGTCTTCCTTCGCTTGCTGGAAAAGGGCCTGCTCTACAAGAAAGCCCAGGATCAGCTTTTCGACACCGAGGCTGACCGGTTCTTGCCCGATCGTTATGTCGATGGTACTTGCCCGCTCTGCGGATACAAGGAAGCCCGCGGTGACCAGTGCGACAGTTGCGGCAGGACGCTCGACGCGGTCGACCTGATCGAGCCACGCAGCCGGCTGAGCGGCGCGACACCGGTCATCCGTCAGTCGGAGCACTTCTTCCTGAAACTCACGGCGCTGAAAGAGGAACTCGCAGCCTGGGTCGGTAAGCAGGCGCACTGGAGGCGCAACGTCCTCAACTTTACCCTTGGAATGCTTGAAGAGGGGCTCAAGGACCGTGCCATCACGCGGGATATCCGCTGGGGCGTGCCGGTCCCGGTGGAAGGCTACGAGAACAAGTGCATCTACGTCTGGTTCGACGCCGTGATCGGCTACTTCTCGGCCACGAAGGAATGGGCCCAACGGAGGGGCGACCCTGAAGGCTGGAAGCCTTTCTGGCTCGACGGTTCGACTCGCTCCTACTACTTCATCGGGAAGGACAACATCCCATTCCACACCGTTGTGTGGCCGGCGATGCTGCTCGGCTACGGCGGCCTGAACCTGCCTTCCGATGTCCCGGCAAATCAGTACGTCAACTTTGCCGCCGGCCAGAAACAGAGCAAGTCCAAAGGCACAGGAACCTGGGTCCTCGACCTGCTGGACACCTATAGTGCCGACACCGTGCGCTTCTACCTCACTGCAATCATGCCGGAGACCAGCGACTCCGAGTTTCGCGAAGAAGAGCTCGTTCGAACCAACAATGATGTGCTCATCGCAACGTGGGGAAACCTCGCGAACCGTGTCATCGCGATGATCCACCGCAACTTCGACGGCGTGGTGCCTGGGGTCACGGCGTTGTCGGCGCCGAGCGTGGCCATCATCGACGAGGCCAAGCGCGCGTTCGAGACGGTCGGCAAAGAGTACGGCAGCTGCCACTTCAGGGGTGCGCTGAACGAATGCCTGAAGCTTGCGCAGTCGGCGAACAGATTCCTCGATGACCGAGCTCCGTGGCGAGCCGTGAAGACCGACCCCGGACACGCCGCCGAGACGCTCGCCACTGCTTTGAACGTGATCAACGCGCTCAAGGTGCTCCTGCATCCGATCGTGCCGTTCTCGACAGCGGACTTGCACGCTGACCTCGCCCAACCGGCGACGGTCCTCGATGCAGGTTGGTCATATCGTGAGATCCCGGCGGGAACGCGGCTCGAACCGGTTCGCCCGCTGTACGCCAAGATCGAGGTCTCACCGGAGAGCGTCACGTGACGAGGCTGTTCGATTCGCACTGCCACGTCCAGGCAGCCGCCTTTGCGGAGGACATCGCCGGGACCCTGGCGCGTGCGGAGCTTGCCGGTCTGGCCGGGTTGACGGTTTGTGGATTCGACGCCGAGAGCAACAACGCGGCGCTTTGTCTTGCGGCCGCTTCGGCCATCGTCTTTCCAGCGGTAGGGTTCCATCCGCACGATGCCGCAGAGGTCACTACTGGGATGCTCGCGGAGCTCGAATCGCAGGCAAGACTGCCGGAGACTGTGGCCGTGGGCGAAATCGGCCTCGATTTCTACCGCGACTTGTCGCCGCGGAACCGGCAACTGCGGGTTCTAGATGACCAACTGGCGATCGCGGTGCGGGTGGGCAAGCCAGTGTCCGTCCATTCCCGGAATGCGGAGGACGCGATCTTCGAATCCCTGGCGGCCTTTGCCGCCGCCTCCCCGCTGACGGCCCGGGGACTGCCTGCGGGCGTCATGCACTGCTTTGGAGGGTCGCTCGAACAGGCGGAACGGTTCGTCGCCCTCGGCTACCTCATCTCGATTCCCTGCAGCATCACCTATCCGAACAGCCCCGAATCGCGTCGCATCGCCGCCGCCCTCCCGGCTGAATCCCTGGTTGTCGAGACGGACAGCCCGTATCTCCCGCCGCAGCAACTGCGCGGCAAGCGCAACGAGCCAGCCTATCTCGTGGCGGCAGTTGAAGGGATCGCCAGGGCTCGCGGCGTCCCCGTAGCAGCAGCCGCGGAACTGACGACGGCCAACGCCTGCCGGCTCTTCGGGATCCCGATTCCAGCACTGGCAGGTTCGAGGTGACCCAGACGATCTCCCTGGCGTCGCTCTATGGGCCAGTCGCCGAAGACATGATCCTCGTTGAGGATCTGTTGGAGTCGACGAAGAGGGTCGAGATCTCGGCACTCAAGAGAATGCTCGACCACGCGCTCTACGGCAGAGGCAAGCGGCTGAGGCCGGCTCTGGTGCTGTTGGCCGGGACGTTTGGCGAATACAACCTCAATCGCCTCGTCCCGCTCGGAGCGGCAATCGAGCTGCTGCATACCGCCAGCCTCGTGCATGACGACGTTGTCGACGGGGCAGCCAGCCGCCGCGGGCGGCCAACGACGAACTCCATCTTCGACAACGCGCTCACGGTGTTGCTGGGCGACTACATGTTCGCCAACGCCGCCGAGATGGTGACACGCACAGGCAGCCTCGCGGTCACACGCCTGTTTGCGCTCGCCTTGATGAAGATGACGAGCGGAGAACTCGACCAGGACGCGGCCGCCTTTGACGTTGCCCGGGATGTCCAGCACTACCTCTGGCGCATCGGCGGAAAGACTGCGGCGCTCTTTGCGAACGCGGGCGAGGGCGGGGCGATTCTCGGCGGATGCAACGATGCGATGGTCGAAGCTCTGCGGACCTATGGCTACTGCGTGGGCATGGCATTCCAGATCGTCGATGACATACTCGATTTCAGTGGCGACGAAGCGGAGTTGGGCAAGCCGGTCGGCGGCGACCTCCGGGAAGGGACCATCACGCTGCCCGCGCTGCTCTTTCTCGACCGCTTCCCCAAGGAGAACCCGATAAGGCGCTTCTTCGTGGCCAAGCGCAACCGCGAGGATGCCCTGCAGGAGGCGCTCTCGTCAATCCGCACTACAGGCGTACTCGACGAGTCGATGGACATGGCCCGGGAGTACGTGCGCCGCGCAAACGACGCCATCGCCGCCCTGCCGTCCACAGACGCTCACCGCAGCCTGTTGGAGATAGGTGAGTACGTTCTCAACCGGCGAAGCTAGCCCGCCTCCTACCTTGGCGTACCCTTCTTGAGGACCCTGCCCTGCTCGACGAGAGAATGCACATCGGCCGGCGTTACCGTGTTCCCGTAGAGGTCCGTGAGTTCGCCCTTCTTCGCTTCCAACTGCATATCCTGGATCTCCGACACCTCACCCTTGAGCTTGCGCTTCTTCGGTTCGGGCTTGTTGATCTCAGGGTGCTCGTTTGGGCGACCCGAGGTAATGAGGGATGAGACCTTCTGGCCAAGGTGGTAGTACTTGCCATCATCCGGGATGCGCCGGGGGTAGCCTTCGCGGAACGTGAACGCCGAGAACGACGTGGGCATGATGCGTGGCGCGTCCTTGTAACACTCAGGGCAGGGGACAGGGTCGCTTGCTTCCCGCATCGGCCGGAGCTCTTCAAAGATACCGTTGCAGGACGCGCAGAAATACTCGTAGAGGGGCATTCGTTGAAACCTCAGAAACCTTGAGGTGATTCTACGCTCTCTCCGCGGGACGCGCGTGGGCGAGGGGAAAGGGCCCTAACCTGCTCAAGGTAGGACTGGGTTCGCGGTTCGTGCTCAAGGAAATGGCGAACGACCTCGGCCATCGCACCCTGGAGTTCGCGTGCAAGGTCTTCGTCGAGCTTTACGCTCGCCACCGCTCCAATATCTGCGGCCCGCGCGAAGCGGAGTACCTTGACCGCTCGGACGCTGACAATCCTGCCCCCACCCGCCTTCGAACGGCACCCGGCACAGGCGAATCCGCCAGCAGGCGCCGACAGCATGACCTCTCCAGGCGGGATGCGTGCGCCACAGACGGCGCAGGCGTCGAGCTGGAGTTCATAGCCCGTGAGCGAGAGCACATGTAACTCGAAGAACCTCGCTACCTGCGCAGAAGCGCCCGCTTCGAGCGAGTCGAGCAGGGCGAGGAGGAGTTCGTAGAGCCCGGGGTTGTCCGCATGCTCGATGGTGAATCGGTCCACCAGTTCGGCGCAGTAGATGGCCACCGCCCCGCGTTCGAGATCGTCACGGACGGCGCGGTAGGGAGCGATGATCTCAGCCTGTGTGAAGACATCGAGCGAGCGTCCGCGGGCAAGGAGGAGGCTAGTCCGCATGAGCGGCTCCAGGTGCCCGCGCATGCGGCTGCGCGCCTTCCGCACTCCCTTGGCGATCGCATCGAACTTGCCAACGTGCGGACTGAAGACGGTGAATATGCTGTCGGCTTCACCCAGGTTCCGGCGCCGAAGGACGACGCCTTCGGTCTTGTACACGCGCGGGCGTTCCGACATCGCTACAGCTCCTGTCGGCCCTCCAGGGCCCGCGCAAGCGTCACGTCGTCGGTGTACTCAAGGTCGGCGCCGCTGGGAAGACCGCGCGCCAGACGGGTGACTTTCACGCCCAACGGACCGGCGAGACGCTGGATGTACATCGCCGTCGCCTCGCCCTCGAGGCTGGGGTTGGTCGCCATGATGACCTCGGTCACGTCGCCCCCCGCGAGGCGCGAGAGCAGCTCACGGATGTGGAGGTCGTCCGGCCCGATGCCATCCATTGGGTTCAAAACGCCGTGGAGCACGTGGTAGAGCCCCCGGTAGCTACCAGTGCGCTCCAGGGCGAGGATGTCGAGCGGCTGCTCGACGACGCAAAGCGTGCTTGGGTCCCGTCGCGTGTCGGAGCACATTGAACAGGGAACCGACTCTGTGATGTTCAAGCACACTGAACAGAACACAATGCGGTGCTTCACATCGCCGATCGCCTGCGCGAGGTCAAGGGCCTCCTCTTCGGGCACTCGCAGGATGTGGAAGGCAAGCCGCTGTGCGGACTTCGGGCCCACGCCCGGGAGCTTGTGAAACGCCTCGATGAGCCGGGCGATCGGCTCCGGTGCCCCGTGTACGCCGTCGGCCATCGAGGTCAGCCGATCCCAAGCCCGGGGAGGTTCAGGCCGCCCGCAATGGCGCTGAACGACGTCGCCTGGAGTTCGCTCGCCTTCTCGGACGCGTCTCCAATTGCGGCCATGATGAGATCCTGGAGCATCTCCACATCGTCGGGGTCTACGACTTCTGGCTGGATGCTGATGCCCACGATCTTCTGTTCGCCCGACATCGCGACCGTGACTGCGCCACCACCGGCTGACCCCACCACCGAGGTCGCAGCCAGTTCTTCCTGCGCCCTGGCAAGCATTTCCTGGGCGGCGGCAAGCGGGTTTCCGCGCGCACTTGCCCCCGTCCCAGGCAATCCGCCGCCACCAGCTCGCCGGAGATACCGATTCCGTCCGCTGCTCTTGGCCACTAGCCGTCTTCCTTCGTCACTGGTGTCGCACCAAGGGCACGCGCAGCTTCGACGAGGTGTCCACCCCTCGGCCCGCGTCTTGCCGCCTGTGGTGCGCGTTCCACCTGCCGGACCTTGAGATGGACGGGGTGGCCCAACAGAAGCTCGGCCTGCTGCTCGACAAGCGTGCGGCAGTCCTTGTCGACCTTCTGCATGTGCAGCGGATGGTAGAAGCCCAACTCGATTTCGGCCTCGCCGATGGCTAGCACTTCGCACGAGCCGTTTAGCCACGCTCCGAGAACGGTGTTGGCCGCCTTGCAGCGGTCGAGGAGTTCGCGCATGAAGCGCTCCTCTCGCGAGAGCGGTTCGGCGCCAGTTGGGGCGGCCGAGCCGGGGTCTCTCGTTCCCCCCAACGAGTGGCCGGCTCCGCGACCACGGCCAACCTGACCTGTTGGGGCGGGCACGACGGCACCGTCGACCGCCGTGCCCCCGAGGATTGCCGTCGCGCAAGCCACTTCCAATGGTATCGGGCTGCCCGGATCGAGCCGGAAATCAGCACGCGCAAGGTCGCCAATGAACCCGGCCACCTGACGGGGGCTCGCGCCTCGCTCCCTGGCGACAGGGACGATCCGCGAAGCCGCATCGCGCTGGGGGCTGTCTTCGGCGGCAGCACCCACAAGCTGGATGAGGACATCGCGCAGAACGTCCACTGTCTCCCGCGTGAACCGGGCGATGTCGATGCCGTCGTCCGCCACCGCGCGACCGATGGACAGGGCGGTGCCGAGGTCTTCCTGGATGAGCGCCAACGCCAGCTCCTCGCTTCGTGGGTCGTGGACCATGCCGAGCGCAGCGAGGACGTCTCCGGAGGAGGGTGCTTCGCCGTACCGAGAAACAACCTGTTCTACCAGGGTGATGGCGTCGCGCATGCCCCCCCGCGACTGCATGGCGATCGCCAGCAGCCCTTCGGGCGGGATGGAAAAATGCTCCTGTTCGGCGATGAAGCGCAGTCGTCCAACAATCGCGTCGTTGGGAATGCGGTGGAAATCATAGCGCTGGCAACGCGAGACGATGGTCGCGGGCACCTTGTGGAGCTCTGTCGTCGCAAGGATGAAGAACGCGTGGGGCGGTGGCTCCTCCAGCGTCTTCAGCAGCGCATTGAAGGCACCGTCGGTGAGCATGTGGACCTCGTCGAGGAGATAGACCTTGCGACGCAGATCACTCGGGGCAAACGCGATCTTGTCCCGAAGCTCGCGGATGTCATCAATGCCGCGGTTGCTCGCGGCGTCCATCTCAATGAGATCCAACGCGTTGCCACGGAGGATGGCGAGGCAGGGCTCACAGGTGTTGCACGGCTCTCCCATGCGCAGGTTGGTGCAATTGAGGGCGCGTGCCACGATCCGGGCGGTGGTCGTCTTTCCGGTCCCCCGAGGTCCACTGAACAGGTACGCATGAGCAATCTGACCCGTCGCGAGGGCATTGCGCAGCGTGGTGACTATGTGATCCTGCCCGACAACCTCTTCAAAGCCACGCGGCCGCCATTTCCCGTAGAGCATCGGCCCCTCGATCGATCGAGATACGCCAGTATAGAACAGATGTGCCGCAACCACGAACCAGCCGCTACCCACCGAAACCGGGGTGCGGCCCGGTGGGTAGCGGTCCTGGGTAGTCGCTCTCAGTGTGCGTGAACCGTTCCCAGATCGCCGAGGTAGTGCTCTTCGCGAGCGGTCATCCGAGCCTCTTCCTCCTCGGTGGCCGTGTGGTTATAGCCGCAGAGGTGGAGTATCCCGTGCACGAGCAAGTGCGCGAGTTCGGCATCGATGGAGTGGCCGAAGCCCATGGCCTGCCTCTCAGCCGTAGGAAGCGCGATGGCGATGTCGCCGAGGAGAGCTGCTTCCGCCATTCCCTGGACGAAGTCGTCCGCCTCGTCAGGAAAAGAGAGCACATCTGTCGGCTCGTCGATGTTCAAGAACTGCCGGTTCATCTGGCGGACCTCGTCGTCGTCCGTGATGAGGACTGCGAGTGAGGTTCCGGCGGCGATTCCTTCGCCGAACATCACGCGTTCCGCCAGGCCTGCCAGTGCCGAAATGTCTACCTGCGAGAACTCAACGGTGACCTCGATTGAGATGTCGTAGTCCGCGGCATTGCCTCCCTAGTGGACCAGAGCCAGTGTCTCGGCCGCACCGTGCGCTGCCGAAATGAGCGGCATCGGGATGAGGCCGAAGACCAGGACGCCGAGCGTCGCCGCTCCAAGGGAGACGCTCAGTGCGGCCGAAGGGCGGAAGGCCTCCTTGCCTTCGGCCTCGCCGGAGAACAGCACTCGCGCCACACCAAGGTAGTAGTAGGCGGAAGCGAGGCTGTTCAAGACCCCGACAACAACAAGCCATGCCAGGTCGGCCCTGATGCCAGCATTGAAGACGTACAGCTTGGCCCAGAACCCCGCGGTCGGCGGGATCCCGGTGAGAGAGACGAGACAGAGCGCCAGGGCAACGGCGAGGACCGGCGAGCGCTTCCACATGCCGGCGTAGTCCGCGATCCTGTCGCTGCCGATTCTCTGCGAGATCGCGATCACTGCGATGAAGGCGCCGAGATTCGTGAACGCATATGCGGCCACGAAGAACAGTACGCCGCTCGCGCCAAGCGTGAACTCCTCGTTGGCAACGGAGATCGATGCAAGTCCGATCATGAACGTGCCGGCTTGAGCGATCGACGAATACGCGAGCAGGCGCTTGACGTCGGTTTGGACGATCGCCATCACGTTGCCGATCGTCATCGACGCAGCCGCTACGCCCGCGAAGATCTTGGACCATTCATCGCTCGCGACCGATGGGCCTAGAGCCTCGCAGAAGATGCGTGTCACGACAGCAAACGCCGCGCCCTTGGAGCCGACTGAGAGGTAGGCCGCCACCGGCGTCGGTGCGCCCTTGTAGACGTCAGGGACCCACATCTGGAAGGGAACAACCGCCATCTTGAAGCCGAACCCGGCCACGAGAAGCGAGATCGCCAGGACAACGACGCCTCGATTCGCCTCGCCGTTCGCTCGCACAGCCTCGGCGATGGAGGCCAATTCCGTGGTGCCCGTGAAGCCATACAACATCGCCATCCCGTAGAGGAGCAACGCCGACGCCATGGCGCCCAGCAGGAGGTACTTGAGTCCGGCCTCGCTCGATTGATTGTCCTTTCCCCAACCGGCAAGGACGTACTGGGGAATCGAAGAGAGTTCGAGCGCGATGAAGATGGTGATGAGGTCGCGCGCTGATGCGAGGAACATGAAACCGCTGCAACTGACCAACAAGAGCGCGTAGTACTCGGCCTGCCCGCGGCCCTCCTTCTCAACCCACTCGATAGACGCGAGGACCACGGCCGCGGCGATGCCGGCAAACACGAAGTAGAAGAAGACCGCATACTGATCGAGAGCGAGAGTCCCGCCAAACGCCGACCGGTAGTCGTCGCGAAGCACCCACGCGCCTGTCCAGGCAGCCGACGCTGCCAGCCCGAGCAGCGCAACATAGGGAATCGTCCATCGTTGCGGGCGCGGCAGGGCGTCGATCACCAGGATCATCGCGGCAGCGGTGAGGACTGCGAATTGCGGGCCGACCAGGTCGATTCCGTTCACGAACCGACCCTCAGAATGATGGTGCTGACTGCCGGATCGATCATCTCCGTGAGTATTGCGGGGTAGACACCCAGCAGAACGATGAGCACGGCAAGCCCGGCGACGACCGAATGCTCCCACCAGTGGCGCTGATCACTGAGGCCCTCCCATTCCGGACGGACAGGTCCGAACACCACTCGCTGGAGCATCCAGAGCACGTAGCCCGCAGAGAGGACCGCCCCAAGAACGGCCATCAGCGCGGCCCACTCGTATCGCGGGAAGGCGCCCAGGAACACCATCACCTCCGCGATGAACCCCGCGAGCGCCGGCAGGCCCAGACTGCCGAATCCCGCAAACACGAGCCCGGTCGCGATGAGCGGCATCTGACGCGCGAGTCCGCCGAGGCGCGAGATCTCACGCGTGTGCGTACGTTCATACATTAGTCCGACCATCACAAAGAGCAGACCCGTGATGACTCCATGCGCGACCATTTGGTAAATCGCGCCCACCATGCCTGTTGAGCCAAGCGCTGCGATCCCGAGCAGCACCAGCCCCATGTGGCTCACAGACGAATAGGCGATGAGCCGCTTCACGTCAGTCTGCCGCAGAGTGACAAATGCGCCGTAGAGCACGCTGACCGCCCCTATCACCGCGAACCAAATGCTGTAGTCGTCCGCAGCGCCGGGAAGCATCGTCACGCACATCCGGATGATGCCGTAGCCCCCCATCTTCAGCAGGACGCCCGCCAGCATCACAGAAACTGCTGTCGGCGCATCACTGTGTGCGTCCGGGAGCCAGGTGTGGAGAGGAACGATTGGCAGCTTCACGGCGAAGCCAATGAAGAGGAAAAGGAACACCCACCGCAGGGGCAGCACGGTGTCCTGGAACGACGAGCGGCCCAGCACTTCGATGTCAAACGTGCTGGCGCTGAAGGCCAGGACCAAGATGCCCACGAGCATGAAGGCCGAACCGGCCACCGTGTAGAGCACGAACTTCGTCGCCGAGTACTCCTTGCGCCCTGACCCCCAAACTGAGATAAGCAGATACATCGGGAAGAGCTCGAGTTCCCAGAAGAAGAAGAAGAGCATGAAATCGAGCGCCGTGAACACGCCGAGCACTGACGTAGCGAGCACGAGCAGGAGTGCGAAGTAGGTGCGCTGGCGAACCGTGACACTGAACGAAACGAGCACGGCCGCCGTGGTGAGGAAGGTGGTCAGCACAACGAGCGGCATGCTCAGCCCATCGACCCCAAGGCGATACTGGATGTTGAACGCCCCCAGGTCGATCCACTCGCGTCGCTCCACGTACTGGAAGCCCTGCGCACCAACGTCGAAGGAAAAGAACATCCAGATGGAGAGCGCAAGCGCTGCCAGCGAGCCAGCGAGAGCAACGTACTTGGCCATGTGCGCCTGGCGCCCAGGCAGGAGCAGCGTGAGAACCGCTGCCACGCTGGGGAGGAAGACGAGAATGGTCAGTTTCACAGGATCGCCCCCTACAGCGGATGCGCCGATGATACGGCGACCACCGAGACAACTACCCCGACGGCGAAGCCGAGTCCGTAGGTCTGCAACAGACCGTTCTGGGCTGGCTTGAGCAGCGTGCTGACCTCGCGGGCGAGTCGGCCGCTGCCATTGACGACACCATCCACAACGCGAAGGTCGTTCAGTTCCAACAACCGGTTCCAACCACGCATGAACACCCTTCGGACCAGCACGTCCTCGTAGAGGTCGTCGAGGTAGTACTTGCGTTCGAAGAGCGTGCTGACAGGAGCGAAGGCCCTCCGGATCGACCCCGATGAGATCCACTGCCTCGAGTAGATGGCCCACGCGGCAGCGATGCCGCCGACCGCGAGTGCCGACGAACTCAGGGCAATGCCCCATTCAAACGAGCTGCCTTCGTGCTCAGGAAGCTCCGGCAGCGCGTGATTGATGAAGTCCCCAAAGCCATGGTTGACATTGAAGAAGCCGGCCAGTGCCGCAGGGACGGCAAGAATGAGGAGCGGCACGGCCATCGTCCAGGGGGATTCGTGCGGGTGCGCCGGGTCGCCATGGAAATGACTGTCGGGATCGTGGTGGTCGACCGGTTCCCCGCCTTTGTACTCGCCGAAGAAGGTGAGAAAAATCGCCCGAAACATGTAGAAGGCGGTCATGAAGGCGACGATGGCCGCCATGAACCAGAGCACCCGGTTGTCACGCCATGCGTCGAGGAGGATTTCGTCCTTCGACCAGAAACCGGCAAGCGGAAAGATGCCGGCAAGGCTTAGCGAGCCAACCACAAACGTCCAGAACGTTATGGGCATCTTCGTCCGCAGGCCACCCATCTTCCGCATGTCGAACGTGTTCGTGCCGTGGTTCACGGAGCCACTGCCAAGAAAGAGGAGCGCCTTGAAGAAGGCGTGCGTGAAGAGGTGGAAGATCGCGGCCACGTACCCGAAGACGCCCAGGGCAAGCATCATGTAGCCGAGTTGGCTCACGGTGGAATATGCGAGCACGCGCTTGAAGTCGGTTTGCACAAGCGCGATAGTGGCGGCGACGACGGCCGTGATCGCTCCGATCCAGGCGACCACCTGGCGCGCGTCGGCAGACGCTTCAAACACGGGGAAGAAGCGCGCGACCAGGTACACGCCGGCGGTAACCATGGTTGCCGCATGGATCAGAGCCGACACCGGCGTCGGGCCTTCCATGGCATCCGGGAGCCAGACGTGCAACGGAAACTGCGCGCTCTTGCCCGCCGCGCCGGCGAAGACGCCGAGTGCGAAGAGCGTAACGACCTTGTCGGATGCTGCTCCGTTGGTGGCCCAGTCATGTATTCCCGCGATGTCGAACGTGGCGGCGCGGCTTGAGACGAGCAACAGGGCCGCGAGCAGGCCGAGGTCGCCCACGCGGGTAACGATGAATGCCTTCTTGGCCGCTGCCGCAGCGCTCGGCTTGTGGAACCAGAAGCCAATGAGGAGGTAGCTGCTGAGACCGACCAGCTCCCAGAAGATGAACAACATGAACAGGTTGTCGGCGAGCACGAGCCCGAGCATCGAGGTCGTGAACAGGCACATGTGGGCGAAGTAGCGCCCGTATCCCGGATCGCCGGCCATGTAGCCGTGCGAATAGACCTGGACGAGCAGCGAGACCACGGTGACGACCACGAGCATGACCGCCGTGAGGCCATCGACGCGGACCCCGAGATCGACGCGAATGCCTCCGGCGGTGAACCACTCGTGGGTGTGTTGGGCAATGCCACCGTCGGCGTCCATGACGTTGAACAACGTGATGAAGCTGAGGACGCAGGCAGCTCCGATGCCAAGCACCGCCAAGTTCCCGGCCACTCGCGGGACCTTGCGAAAGTAGAGAACGACGAGTGCCCAGGCGGTGATGGGGCTCGCGAGGATGGCCCAGAGGAGCCACTCGTCGATGGTCGGCGACTTCAACACTGAGGCTTCGAGGAACGGCATCGGCTAGATCTTCCTCAGGATTTCTATCGCGACATGTGACTTGCCCGTGGGCACGTAGAGCACGCGCTCGTCGAGCATGGCCGCCTCTTCGCCCCGCCCGACGGGCGGGATGATCCGCACGGCGAGACCTTCTGCTGCAAAGAGCTCGCGCCACGTTTCGGCGGCGTAGGCGTTCTTGACCTTCATCAACTCGACCCACATGTGCTTATGACTTCAGCAGGTTGATCTTGTCGACGTCGATCGTTTCGCGATTGCGATACACGGAGACGGCGAGAGCGAGGGCGACGGCGGCTTCCGCCGCCGCGACCGTGACGATGAAGACGACAAAGGCCTGGCCCGTGACCGGGCGCTCGCCGGTAGAGAACCGGGAAAACGCCAGCAGCGTGAGATTCACGGCGTTCAGCATCACCTCGACTCCCATCAGCACGCCGATGGCGCTGCGCTTGCTCAACGCGATTGCGAAACCAAGACTGAACAGGATTGCTCCGACGATCAGGAAGTGCTCGAGGCCGGGTGTCATCAGAGCATGTCCTCCGCTTCTTCGTCTGATGAGCGCACCAGCATGATCGCGCCCACAAGGGCGGCCGTAAGCAGCACAGAGGCCAGCTCGAAAGGCAGCACCCAGGTCGATAGCAAAGCCTCGCCAAGGTCGCTTGCGGGCACACGTTGCGCCTCCTCGACGGCTGCCGACGCGGGCCGTGTGCTCCATCTCGTGTCGCTCACGACGAAGACCACGATCGCGCATAGGCAAGTGGCGAGGAGCACTGCGGGCAGCACCATCTTGGTCTCGCCGTTGTCCCGCCCGGCGCGAGGGGTCAACAGCACGGCAAAGAGCACCAGGACAGCGATGGCTCCGGCGTAGATGATGACCTGCGCCATGGCCAAGAACTCCGCCGAGAGCAGGACGAAGAAGCCGGCAACTCCGATGAACGTGAGGATGAGCAGCAGCACGGCATGAAGCAGATTGCGCGAGAGCATCACGCCCAGGGCGGCGGCCACCGTTACCCCCGAGAGGATCCAGAAGGCAACGGCCACTCCCACGCCTTCCACTAGAGCGCGCCCCCTTTCGGATTCTCGACTGGCACGTAGCCCCCTGCTTCGCTCACGAGCCGTGCCCTTGTCGGGTTGTTTTCGGGCCGGTAGCCAAGGATGCGCGACCATGCATACACCAGCGCGCCGGCCGCGAGGACGTTGATGAGCGCGAACACATAGACGACGGAGTCGTCCGCGCCCTGCTCGACCCAGAACATCCGCTCCGTGGCGACGATGATCAGGTTCGCGAGCGCGAGGGGCAACATGAACTTCCAGGCGAAGCGCATGAGCTGGTCAATGCGCAGGCGCGGAAGCGTTCCCCGGGTCCAGATGAACAGCGTATAGAAGAAGTAGGTCTTGCCGACGAAGATCAACCAGGGTGGCACCCACTCTTCCAGGCCGAAGAAAGCCCAGCCCCCGAGGAAGACGGTTGCCGCGAGCGCCGAGGCGGCGAGCGCGTAGCCGATGTCCATCCCGTAGAAGAGGCCCCACTTGATCCCCGAGTACTCCGTGAGGTAGCCGGCGACGATCTCGGAATCGGCTTCGGCGATATCGGTAGGCGTGCGATTCAGCTCGGCGCTGACGCCGACGAAGAAGATGGCCAGCGCGATCGGCTGCAAGACAAACAGCCAGATGTCCATCTCCTTTTGCCAGACGGTTATCTCCTGAAGCCGAAGTGTGCCCGTAAAGAGCACAACTCCGAGCAGGCCGAGGACGAGCGGGACCTCGTAGCTGATGGCCATCGCAACGATGCGGATGGAACCGAAGACGCTGTACTTGTTGTCATGGCTCCATCCGGCGATGAACGCCGAGATGACCGGCAATGCGGAAACGGCGACATAGAACAGGAGCGACACGGAGATGTCCGCGAAAACCATGTTCGGCCCGAATGGAATAACAGCGAACAGGAGCACGCACGGCGCCACGAAGAGCGCCGGAGCCGCGTACATCAGGACCCGGTCAGCGCGCTTCGGCGTGAGCGCCTCCTTCTGCAGGAGCTTGATGGTGTCCGCGATTGGCTGGAGAAGGCCGAACGGGCCTACACGGTTCGGTCCGAACCGCGACTGAACGCGGGCGATGAGCTTCCGCTCGCCGTAGACGCCAAGGTAGAGCTGCGAGGGGAGGACGAAGATGATGAAGCTCGCGATGAAGCCAACCACCGCCGCCAGGACATAGACCACGCCCTGCGGCAGGACGTCCGCCAGCGCATCAAGCAGCGACCCCGAGAGGTTCCCGAGGTCCCGGAAGTCGTACCAATGGCCGGTCACAAGCACGGGGAGCGCCATCATCGGTCGACCTCCCCGATGACGATGTCGATCGAGCCAAGTGAGACGACCGCATCTGCAACCGTGCCGCCGACGACCATTTCCTTGAGCACGCTCAGGTTGATGAACGATGGCGCCCGGATGTGGAACCGGTAGGGAGAGGGTCCTTCGTCGCTCACGATGTAGTAACCGAGTTCGCCTTTCGGGCCTTCCACCCGGGCATAGGCCTCTCCGGCCGGCGGGCGCAGCGCCAGCGGCACGTGGGTGCTGTGAGGGCCTCCGGGCAGACCGTCGAGTGCCTGGCGGGCGATCTTGACGCTTTGGCGCATTTCTTCCAGACGGACGATGAACCGGTCGAAGCTGTCGCCCTGGTAGCCGATCGGAATCTGGAAGTCATAGTGCTCGTAGCCGCAATACGGGTCGGCTTTGCGGATGTCCCAGGCAACCCCGCTGCCGCGCAGCATCGGGCCCGAGAGGCTGGCGTTGATCGCCGCCTCCGCCGAAATGACTCCGATCCCGCGCGTGCGCGCCACGAAGATCTCGTTTTCGACCAGCAGTGCCTCGAATTCGTCGAAGAAGCCAGGCAGATGGTCGAGGAGCTTCCGTGCCAGGGGCTCGAACTCGTCCGGGAGATCGAAAGCCACGCCACCGATGCGCATGTAGTTGCAGGTGAGACGCGCCCCCGACGTCATCTCAAACAAGTCGATGATCTTTTCGCGCTCGCGGAGAGTCCACATCACGGGCGTCTGCCAGGCGCCAGTGTCGTTTATGAACGTGCCGGCAGCCATGAAGTGATTCGCGATCCGCTGAAGCTCGGCCATGATGACGCGGATGGCGTTGCCGCGAGGCGGGACTTCGATCCCCGCCAGCTTCTCGACCGCGAGCACGTAGCCGAGGTTGTTCGACATGCTCGAGATGTAGTCTGTGCGGTCGGTGAAAGGGATGTTCTGGGTATACGTCCGCTCCTCGGCTAGCTTCTCCATCGCGCGGTGGAGATAGCCCATCACCATTTCGGCGTCGACCACCTTCTCCCCATCGACCTTCACCTTGATCCGGAAGACGCCATGCGTCGAAGGATGCTGTGGCCCGATGTTGAGCGTAAATGGCTCCGACTTCACCACGCCGCTCATTCGATCACCTTCACAGGTGGCGGTTCGCGCCGCTCAACGCCGGAGGACTCCCTGAGCCCCGGTTGGAGGCCGCCGGGCATGGAGAGGAAGTCCTTTCGCAGCGGCCACCCCGGGTACCCGTCCCAGAGGAGAATGCGATGGAGGTTGGGGTGTCCTTCGAAAGTGATGCCGAGGAGGTCGAAAGCCTCGCATTCCTGCATCCAGGCCCCATGCCACACCCCGGAGACGCTCGGGACAATGGCCCTTTCGCGATCCCACGCCTCGACCTTGATGGTCGCGATGTGGTTCTTGACCAGCGACTGGACGTGGTACGCGACCTCGAAATGGTCCCACCAATCAACTCCGCAGAGGTTGGCGAGGTAGACGAAGTCGGCTTCTGGGTCACTCCGAAGGGCCTCCATCGTCTCGATCAGCCTCTCGCGCTTCAAGAAGCAGGCTGCGGGCGTGGCGTGGTCCACCGATCCGGGCACGAGCCGCTCAGCGGCGGCGGCCACTTGGGAACCGGTCCATTCTCGCGTCACCAGCGCCACTCCAGCGCGCGCTTCCGCCAGGCGTATAGGACGCCCAGGCCGAGGATGCCAATGAAGCCGAGGCCTTCGAAATAGCCGGTCCAGCCGATCTTGTCGAAGACGAGCGCCCAGGGGAACAGGAACACGATTTCCACGTCGAACAGCACGAACAGGAGCGCGACATAGTAGAAGCGGAAGTTGAACTGCACGAGGCTGGGGCCCTCGGTGCGGAGGCCGCACTCGTAAGTATCGTCCCGGACCACGTCGGGGTGGCTCTTTGGCCGGATGTTGACGGACTGGAGCGCCCACGACGTGACCAGCGCGCCCACGGGAAAGAGGAGCGCAATGATGGCCAGAACGCCGATGTGGCCGTATTCGTAAAGCACGCGCCCGCCGATTGTGAAATCCGTCCCTAAAGGACGTGGCGACTATAGCACGGGCACTGAGACCGGACAAAACCGGGGAAGCGGGCATCGGCCGCGTGCACGCAGCGCCCCGCGACGAGGAAGAGCAGCTAACGGAAGATGCACTTGCGCCCCAGGTGGATTTCTTCCGTTAGCTGCCGGGGCACTCCCTTCGCAGGGGTGGCGGGGTGATCGTGCCCTCGACCAGCAGTATCGGTTGGCGGGCCCGGCTGTTCGGCAACTGGGCGCAAGGCCAGCGTAAAATGGCAGCAAAATCCGGCCCTCGGGAGCCTTCCATGCCCAATACCGGCGTCGGTCTCATCGGCTGTGGGTTCATCGGCCGGTTCCATTCGCGCAACCTCCGCGGCGTCATCCGTTCGGAGCGCGTCCCCGCGGAATACGCGGCCGTGTGCGACCGCGAAGTGGAACGCGCTGCGGGGTTCGCAGGAATCACGGGGGCGCGCATCGTCACCGCGGACGCCGAGAGTGTGTTCGCTGCCCCCGGCATGAGCGCCGTCTACATCTGCGCCGAAACCTCGGAACACCTGGCGTTGGTGATGCGAGCGGCGGAGCTCGGCCTGGCGGTCTTCTGCGAGAAGCCCCTGGCGAAGACGCTGCCGGACGTCCGGGAGATGGTCGCAGCGGTCGAGAAGGCAGGGGTGGTGAACCAGGTCGGACTGGTCCTGCGCTACTCGCCCGTCTTCACTGTTCTGAAGGACCTGATATCACGAGGGTCGCTCGGGCCTCTCCTGACGGCCCATCTCCGAGACGATCAGTTCTTCCCCATCCGAGGGCACTATGCAAGCGCGTGGCGGGGCGACTTCGAGAAGGCCGGCGGTGGCACCCTCCTTGAGCACTCGATCCATGACGTCGACCTGTTCCGCTGGCTCTTTGGCGAGATCACTTCTGTTCGCTGTCACACTCGCGAGACAACGGGCCATCCTGGCATCGAAGACGTTGCCGTAGCCACGTTCCAGCACGCCGGCGGTCATCAGACGACCCTGAGCTCCATCTGGCACGCGATTGACGAGCGGCCTTCGACGCGCCGGCTCGAGATCTTCTTCGAACGCGGATGGTTCGCGACCGACCACGACTTCACAGGACCGATCCGCTACCAGCTCGACTCCGGACCGGAAATAGAGGTCCCGGCCGACGAGGTCATCGACCGATACCAAGAAATCGAAGGCCTCGATGACGATGAGACGATGCTTGCAGCGCGCGGGATGCTCGAGGACTACCGGTTCCTCCAATGCGTCGCGAATGGCCAGCCGGCGTTTCCCGACTTCCGCACCGCCCTGGCGGCGCACATCGTGGTCGATGCGTGCTATCGCAGCGCCCGAACCGGCGGTGTCGTGGCGGTTGAGGGGTCGCGCGGGCGTG
>CAZCDK010000002.1:36001-45233 GCA_964497285.1 uncultured Anaerolineaceae bacterium
GAGCCAGGCCACCGAGCGAGAGATCGATTTCGGCCCCCGGAGCGCGATACAATGCTCTGCAACAACTTGCTCAATCGCCTGCCCCACGGAGCCCGGTCCGTACTTGAGGAACGCCATGACCACTGAGACCGCAAGAGACCTCTATCCGCTGGGCGAGTCGCCGCCGCTTGGCCTCGTGCCCGCTCGCATGCACGCGCAGGTCATTCGCCAGTCCCGGTTCGGCGAGCCCCGAACGGCGTTTCAAGACGAGGTCCTGGACACTCCTTCAATCGGCCCGAACGAAGTGCTCGTCTATGTCATGGCAGCCGGCGTCAACTACAACAACGTCTGGGCGGCCCGGGGCGTGCCCGTCGACGTCATTGGCGCGCGACAGCGGGCCGGCGAGCAAGAGGACTTCCACATCGGCGGGTCCGACGCCTCTGGAATCGTCTATGCGACCGGCGCCAACGTCACCAACTGGAAGGTCGGCGACGAGGTGGTCGTCCATTGCGGCATGTGGGACATCGAAGCGCCCGAGGTGTTGGCCGGCAGCGATCCGATGTTCAGTCCGTCGTTCCGCATCTGGGGCTACGAGTCCAACTACGGATCGTTCGCGCAGTTCACGCGCGTCCAGGCGCACCAATTGGCGAAGAAGCCCCCGCACCTCACCTGGGAAGCCGCTGCAGCCTACATGCTGGTCGGCGCAACGGCCTACCGAATGCTCACTGGATGGCCTCCGCACAACGTGCGCCCGGGTGACGTCGTGCTTGTCTGGGGAGGCGCCGGTGGCCTCGGTTCGATGGCGATCCAGATTGCCGCAAGCCTCGGGGCAAAGCCGATTGCGGTGGTTTCCAGCGAGTCCAAGTTCGACTTCTGTCACAGGCTCGGCGCTGTCGGGTGCATAAACCGCAAGCATTTCGACCACTGGGGGCGGCTCCCCAACTGGGAGGACGCGCCCGAGATGAACGGGTTCACCGTTGGTGCCCGGGCATTCGGGAAGGCGATCTGGGACATCCTGGGCGAGCGGAAGAGCCCCCGAATCGTCTTTGAGCACCCCGGGCAGGACACCGTGCCCACCTCCGTCCTTGTGTGCGACTCCGGAGGAATGATCGTCATCTGTGCGGGGACGACCGGCTACAACGCCGATGTGGACCTGCGCTATCTGTGGATGCGCCAGAAGCGGCTCCAGGGATCGCATTTCTCGAACGATGAGCAGGCCTACGCCTTCAACAACCTCGTTCTGGCGGGCAAGATCGACCCCTGCCTGTCGCGGGTGTTCCCGTTCGACCAGACTGGCGAATGCCACCAGCTGATGCACGAGAACCGGCACCCGGACGGGAACATGGCAATCCTCGTTGGGGCGCCACGGGAAGGGCTCAAGGGCATCCTCGCCGGCTGACGTTGCGTGGGGACGTGCGCGCCGTTCAAGATCGGGTGGACGTCGCCCGGCACCTGGCGATTCCGGACTCAAGGGAGAAACGCGATGACGGTTCATGACGGCCGCGACCGCTTCGGGCGGTTCTTCGAGGACTTCGTGGTTGGCGACGTGTACAGGCATTGGCCCAGCAAGACCATCACCGAAGCGGAAGACCACCTCTTCTGCGACATCACCATGAACCACCACCCTCTCCACTCGGACCGCTGGTACGCCGAGGAGGAGACTCAGTTCAAGCAGAACGTGGTGGTCGGCAACCTCGTCTACTCGCTGGTGCTGGGTATGAGCGTTGCCGACGTTTCGGGGAAAGCAATTGCGAACCTCGAGGTCGAGAGCCTCAAACACACCAGACCAACATTCCACGGCGACACGATCCGCGCCGAGACGCTGGTGTTGGAAAAGGTGGAGTCCACTTCCCGGCCCGACCGGGGCATCGTGACGGTCGAGACACGCGGCATGAATCAGCGGGGCGAAGAAGTCTGCTACTTCCGCCGCAAGGTGATGGTCCCCAAGCGCCCGGCGTAGCTATGCATGGCGCGTCGTGTCCGCCGCGCCGGCAAACCGCATCTCGATGCCCTCTGTGTCGAAGCGGCGCTTGACGCGGCGGCGGAGGTCGGATTCGGCGCGCCAGCGCTCCGTCGGGCGGGTTTCGCCCACTATGACAAGGCGCATGTCCCCGTGATCGACCATCTTCTGAACCCCCACCCTGGGCGGCACGATCAGCGCGGTCGAACTCTCGGCCGCCATCTCGGCGCAGACCTCGGTGGCGAGCCGCGTGGCCTCTTCGCCATCCCGGAAGTGCACCTCGACTTCCACGCGCAGCCGGCCAAGAGCAGGCGTCCGGTTCACTGCTACGGTGAGGGTACCGCTCGGGATGCTGTGGATGTTGCCTTCGTCATCGCGAACCACGGTCCGCCGCGGATTGATCTCAATCACTTCGCCGGTGGCGCCGCCCACGGACACGGTGTCGCCGACAGCATATTGGCCCTCAACGAGGATGAAGACGCCGTTGATGACGTCGCGAACCAGGGTCTGGGTACCGAGCCCGATCGCCACCCCGATCACGCCGACGCCAGCGACGAGCGCGGACGCCTGGATTTCGAACTGGTCGAGCAGCAGAGCAGAACCGACGAAGACGAGAAAGACAGTGAAGCCCCAATCAAGGGTGGCGAGCAGTGTGTCAGCGCGCCCGCGAAGAGCCGCCGGATCCTCGCGGCGAACACGCGCGGCGCGGGCGGCCGCCTCGCGCAGGATGCGCGCAAAGACCCGGTGGAAGACGAAGCGGGCGACCACGAGGCCGACGACAATCCCCGCGATGTCCGGGCCGTGGCCAGCGAACCAATGGCGCCATTCATCCCAGGTTCCGGGTATGAGGAAGAGCGGTTCCGCGTTCATGCCGGTTCCAGGGGAGCATAGCTCTGCAAGAGCCGACGCACTCCGGCGCCCTCGAACGCCACGACGATCTCAATATCGCCGCTGCGCGGCTGTGCGCTCACGACAGTCCCGATGCCGAACTTCGGATGTGCCACGCGGTCGCCGATGCTCCACGCCGCTTCGGCGGGCCGGTACTCCTCCCGTGGTCGCGCGGTCACCGCAGCCGCAGGTCCGCGAGCCAGCCCACCCTGCGGCCGGACCAGGTCCTTTGGGACATCGGCCAGGAATCGCGAGGGCGGGTTTGCGTTCTGACCGCCCATCATGAACCGGCGATAGGCCCGAGTGAGGTAGAGCTGGTCTTTCGCTCGCGTCATGCCGACATACGCCAGCCGCCGCTCCTCTTCCATCTGCCGGGGGTCGTCGTAGGAGCGAATGTGCGGCAGGATGCCTTCCTCCATCCCCACGATGAAGACGACCGGATACTCCAGTCCCTTGGCCGCGTGGAGCGTGATCAGGGTGACGGCATCGACGCCTTCCTCAAGTTCGTCCACGTCCGCGACGAGGGCAACATCCTGCAGGAATGTGGCAAGGTCTGGGATGGCGGCGGAGGTCTGCTCGTACTGGCTCATCACGGACCGCAGCTGCTCAACGTTCTCCAGCCGTTCCTGGGCCTCTCCAACAGAGTCGCGGAGGTAGGCAACGTAGCCTGTTGCTTCGAGCACGGCGTCGAGGAGGCTCGGCAGCGGCTCGTCGCGCAAGGTGCGAAGCCGCTCAATCGCCGTCACGAACTCGCGCACTGCAGAGACGGAGCGGCCGGCCACGCCGGGGACGGCGAGGCCCTTTGCGGCCGACTCGCACGAACCCCACAGGGCCATCCCCTGTCGAGCAGCATGGTCTCGTAGCCGGTCAATCGTAACGGCGCCGATGCCGCGCGTGGGGACGTTGATGATCCGGAGCAGGCTCGCCTCGTCGAGGCGGTTGTGGATCAAGCGCAGATAGGCGATCAGGTCCTTGATCTCGCGGCGTTGGTAGAAGCGCACACCCCCGACGATGCGATAGGGGATGCGGTAGCGGACCATCGCCTCTTCCACCGGCCGGGATTGGGCGTTGGTACGATACATCACCGCGAAATCGCCGGGTCGACGTTTGGCGAGAAGCAGGCGCTCGATTTCGCGGGCGACGAACTCCGCTTCCGCTTCGTCGCTCGACGCGTCGTAGATCACAATTGGCTCGCCGCCCCCGCGCTCGGTCCACAGCTTCCGGGGTTTCCGCTCGTGGTTCTTCTCAATGACGGCGTCGGCGGCTGAAAGGATGGGCTGGGTCGAGCGATAGTTTTGTTCCAGCAGGTAGACCGTGCACCCGGGGAAGTCGCGTTCGAAGTTGAGAATGTTGCGAATGTCGGCGGAGCGCCAGGAGTAGATGCTCTGGTCAGGGTCGCCGACAACACAGATGTTGCCGTGTCCAGAGGCAAGTTGGCGGGCGAGCACGTACTGCACCGGGTTCGTGTCCTGGAACTCGTCCACGAGAACGTGGAGATACCGCCCGGCATACTTCTCCAGCGTCGCCGGCGACTCGCGAAACAGGCGCACGGTCTCAAGGAGGAGGTCGTCGAAGTCCAAGCCGGCCGCGGCGTGGAGGGCCTCGTCGTAGCGCGTGTAGGCACGGGCGACGATCTCGCCGAAGTAGTCCTTCGTGCGGCGGGCATACTCTTCGGGAACGATCATCTCGCTCTTGGCGTTGGAAATGGCAGACAGGACCGAGCGCGGGCTAAACCGGCGCGGGTCGACCTGGAGGTTTTCGAGAATGCGCTTCATGAGCCCAACCTGGTCGGCGTCGTCATAGATCACGAAGTCGGGGCTGATGCCGATGGCCTTGCCGTCGATGCGCAACCAGCGCGCACACATGGCGTGGAACGTCCCCATGTGGAGGTCGGCGGCGTCCGTTCCGAGGAGCTGCTTCGCCCGATCGCGCATTTCCCGCGCGGCCTTGTTGGTGAACGTGACGGCCAGGATGCGCCAGGGCGGCACGCGGTGCTCGCGCACCAACCAGGCGATGCGCTGCGTGATCACCCGAGTCTTGCCGCTGCCGGGGCCGGCGAGGATGAGGACGCCGCCCTCGCCATGGGTCACCGCGGCGCGCTGGGGTTCGTTCAGGCCTTCAAGGACAGGAGACGCTGCGCCGGTGGGGGTCACGGGCGCAGTCTAACATCTGCTAAGGCTCATAAGCCATTTGCCGGAGGGAGCCCATGGCCCGATGCTATACTTCGACAGGGTTTTCGCGCGACGCAGGAGTAGCTGGTGTTCCTTATTAGCTGGCCGGGAGGTTCGTGGCAGTCGACACTGACGATGAGCGCCACCATCCTCGGGCTCTACCTAGGCGTCATGTGGCTCACGTTGGTCTACTGGACCTACCGCGACATCCGCCGACGGTCGCGTGACCCGATCGTGCAGATGGTAGCCGTCCTCGTTGTCCTCGTGTTCTTCCTCCCGGGGCACTGGGTGTACCTCATCCTGCGGCCCCGGCAGACGCTGACGGAACTGTACGAGCGGTCGCTGGAAGAAGAGGCGCTCCTGCAGGAGCTCGAAGACCAAAAGGCCTGCCCCACGTGCAAGCGGCGCGTGCATGACGAATTCCTCATCTGTCCGTCCTGCCGTACCAGGCTGAAGGAGCCGTGCCGTTCGTGCGCGAAGCCGCTGAGCTATGCTTGGGTGGCGTGCCCGTACTGCGGGCTCGAGAAACCGCCCCGCGAGGGAATGAGCCCGAGGGGCGCTCGTCAACCGGGCGCCGCCCGTTCGGCACCGGCCCAGGCTGTGGCGCCCGCGTATCGCCCGGCGGCCCCCACGGCACAGCAGTCCCGAGGTGCGCCCGCTGCCGATCCGTTCGCGGTTTCGCGCCCGCGGCCAGCGATCGAAGGCGATGACGCGCCCGTGA
Source organism: uncultured Anaerolineaceae bacterium (assembly GCA_964497285.1). Classification (GTDB taxonomy): domain Bacteria; phylum Chloroflexota; class Dehalococcoidia; order Tepidiformales; family Tepidiformaceae; genus UCB2. The sequence continues at coordinate 41,721 of CAZCDK010000002.1, forward strand.
TCGGTGCGTAGCTCGCGAACGAAGAAGGTGTGGTGCGATGGCTTCCCGCCAGATCGTGGCACTGGGCGGAGGGGGCTTTTCCGACGAGCCCGGCAACACCCTGCTAGATGACTACATCCTCAGTCTCACCGGCGTCAGCAAGCCCCGGGTTTGCTTTCTCCCCACGGCGAGCGGAGACGCCGAAGGCTATATCGAGAAGTTCTACACGGCGTTCGCCCCCGAACGGTGCGTCCCGTCGCATTTCACCACGTTTCGTCCGCGTCAGCTCGACCGCCGGCCCGAACTGGCCGTCGATCTCAGCGGCGTTCGGCCGCATCTACTGGCGCAGGATGTGATCTACGTCGGAGGAGGGAACCTTCCGAGCATGCTCGCCGCGTGGCGGTTGCATGAAGTGGACTTGGTCCTGAGAGAGGCCTGGGATCGGGGCATCGTTCTGTGCGGCATCAGCGCCGGTGCTTTGTGTTGGTTCGAAGCCGGCACCACCAATTCGTTCGGGCGCGGGATCGAACCTCTGCTCGACGGCCTCGGGTTCCTCCCCGGCAGCCACTGTCCGCACTACGACAGCGAACCAAATCGCCGCCCGAAGTTCCAGGAGTGGATTGCGACCGGCGTGCTTCCACCCGGCTATGCTGCCGATGACTGCGCTGCCCTGCATTTTGTAGAGCAGCGGCATGTACGAGTCGTGGCTTCGAAACCCGGTGCCCGTTGCTATTCGGTCATTCGAACTCACGACGGGGCGACCGAGATCCCGCTCGAAACGGAGTTGCTCCAGTAGCGCGCAGGTCCGCTACAACCCCAGCGCCTCCCAGAGCTGCGACGATTGAAGCAACTCCGCCATCCGGTCCAGCTTGCGCTGACCGTGGAATCGGGGGTTGTCGTGGAGCGTTTCCAGAGTCTTGACGGTGCTCGGGGTGTCACCGTGCGCGAGAAGCACCGGGATTCCCCGCGAACCTGCCGCGTCCAATGCGTTGCTTGAAGGCACTCGCCCGCCGGTAAGGATCAGGCATTCGGGGTCTCCTCGCAGGGCTGCGAGGTGCTGATCGGTGCGGTCGAATCGCACGACCACGGCCTTCGCGGGGAACCGGCGGAAGTGGGGCTGACCGGCATCGGAGGATATCGGCGAGATGACAAGGTGGTCGCATGTATGATCCCGACCGTCGCCAGTGAGAAGCGTTTCCGCGCCCAGGAGGGCCTTCGCTTCCGAAATAAGGAACCCGGCCAAGGTGCGGTCTTCGACCACTTTCACGACCGGGACGCCGCCAAGAGTGCTGGGCACGGCGGCCGCGTTCGCGGCGGCGACGCGCGTTACGACTACCGCCGTAGTCCCGGAAGGAAGCGTGGCGGGCGCGGCACCCCTCGCGACCAGCACGATCCTGGCACCGCCCATCGCGGCGGCTGCAGCCAATCCAGCTTCGGCGACGACGACCGTGTCGCCACCGGCGTCCGATGCAGCGTCCGCCGGACTCGACGGGCTGCCAGGGGCAAAGTCGAGTCCGCCGAACCAGGCGGCATCCTCGGCCGTTCGCCCGCCGTCGCCTCCGGCACGAACGACCCGCACCGGCCGGCCCAGGTAGGCGTAGTGCCGGGCGATGGCGGTGGCAACGCCGGTCTTGCCCTCACCCGGCTGGCTCGAAGTCACGACAACGAATGGCACGAAACCTGACTCCCGGGCGCGGAAAGCGCAGGCCGATTGTGCCGAAATGCACGAATCCCGACAAGCCGGTGTCTTGGTGCAGGACGGCCCTTCTCTCTCGCTGGGGTAAGATCCCGCCATGTCAGAGGCATTCAAGGTCAGGGTCGAACGAAACCGGCTGCGCTTCGCCGCCGCACACATGGCAACCTTCAACGATGCGTGTGAGCCACTGCATGGCCACAACTACGAGGTGATCGTCGAAGCCGAAGGCCTGCTGACCGCGGATAGCCTGGTGTGGGACTTCGGCGACCTCAAGCGGATGACAGCGGCGATCGTAGCCGGGCTGGACCACAAGTTTCTGCTTCAGCGGAAGTCGCAGGCACTGGAGTCCATTGAGCGCGACGGTGCGTGGAGGATCGGATTCGGAGACCGTGGCTATGTCCTGCCGTGTTCCGATGTGATGCCACTGCCGATTGACAACACCACGGCGGAAAGGCTCGCTGAATGGATCGGTAGGTGCCTTTGGGAAGCATTGCGCGCAAGGGGCGCCACGAATGTCCGGCGGTTGACCGTCGGGATTGAGGAAATGCCGGGCCAGACCGGCTGGTATACTGTCGAATAGGGGTTGGCCGCTCCCTCTTGAGGAGAGCCAGGCACGGGGGTAGCCATGCAGTTGGACTGGGACAAGGCGATCAACGAGATCCTGGCAGAGAAGATGGCATGCCAGGCCTGCAACGTTCTCGGCGACGAGATGATCGTCGGGTACACGCGCAACCCCGACGCGGCCCCGTTCGCCCAGCACTGCCGGGATTGCGCCGACAAGTCAGATTGCGATGCGCGCAAGCTGGTCGTCGTTTGCGAAGCGTGCGCACGCCTCTATCGCGTCAACGGCCAGCGCATGGACGAGATTGGGATGATGGGCGTGATGCTCGATGAGTGCCGCTGGAATCTCGAGGAATCGCTCGACTACCTCGCTAACTACTGGAAAGAAGACAACGACGTCGAGTTCGAGCAGATGCAGCAACGGCTCGATGAGGTGGACCCGGAGATCTTCAAGGAAGAGGACAGCTGGAGGTTGCGACTCGAAGAAGAGTACCTGCAACTCCACCGATGGTTCCGGGAGCATCGCGCCCCGGTGCCAGATCCGGGCTGGCGGAGCCAATACGTTGAAGACGTGGTCGGCCTGGGGTACACGACCCTCCTGGGCGACTGAAGGATCGCGCCGCCGAGTTTGGCCCGATGGGCGCGCATGATATACTTCGCCTCGCGAGCGGAAGTAGCTCAGTGGTAGAGCGCCTCCTTGCCAAGGAGGAGGTCGCGAGTTCGAGCCTCGTCTTCCGCTCCATCGCACCAGTCCGGAGGCCCGCCGTTGGCGGGCTTTTGCACGGTCGATCCCCTGGGGCGCGGCGGTATGATGTGCGAGTCACGCCGAAGTGGCGGAATGGCAGACGCGGCGGTCTCAAAAACCGTTGGGCCCAAAGCTCGTGTGGGTTCGAATCCCACCTTCGGCACCAGGGTAGGCGATAGACGCTGGACGATAGGCGTTAGGGGGTGGCAGGCGGGCGACGCCAGTGTCCCACCTGCCTGAGGCGGTTTAGGAGAGCGGTAAGCATGCGGCCGACCTCGTCGATGTCGCGGCTGAGGCGATCCAGGTCCTCGGTCGAGAGGTGGGCGAGGCGGGCGGCGATCGCGAGGAGCGTCTCCAGTTGGGCGAGGGGCCGCTCGCGATCTAGACGAAGTTAGCGAATTCGCGGCTTCCCACGCGGCCGTGTCCGTCGGCGATGTTCGCCGGGATGGAGACAGCCGCGCGAGTCAATTGCTGAGTCAGCGCGAAGCGTTCGCTGTCGGGAAATCTGCGGGCGACCGCATAGGTGGCCTCG
>CAZCDK010000003.1:0-23813 GCA_964497285.1 uncultured Anaerolineaceae bacterium
GCTTCGTCCCGCGGTGGTAGATGTTCGCGCCGAGGACCGGGAAGGCGACCTCGTGGTCCCGGGCGAGAGCGAGTTCGTGGGCCACGCGCTCGTAGTCCCCTCCTTCGATCGCGTTGACCAGGACCCCTACTACCGCGAGGTCGAGCGGGTGGCGATGGAGCGGGGGCGGAGGACGATGGTGGCGCGCTGATGGGAGATGCGTCCGGCGAGTTCGAGGCGGGCGACGGTATCGAGGACGGCCTGGATGGAGGCGCGGTCGGTGAAGGAGAGGACGGCGTCGACGAGGTGGGTGGAGGGGGTGCGGCGGGCGACGACGGCGGCGTGCCCGCCGTTGGAACCTCGACGGCGGTTGTCGGCGCCTGGTTCGTGGTTGATGCCGCGGTCGGTGCCTTTGCGGGCGGGAAAGCCGCAGGGCTTGCCGTGGCGCGTGGTGGCAGAACAGGCGCTCATGTGTGTGCTCCGGAGATGTTTTTCTGCACGGAATAGCCATTGGTAGCCACGGGTAGCCACGTGTACATGGGGCGAGGGACGAGGTACGAGGTACGAGGCACGAGGGTGATGTGCGCAAACATGCGTCGAGGGTGGAGGAGGAGGAGCCGGAGGTGGAAGGGGCGGGTGGCACTGGGCTCTTGCCGAGAAGACGCGACACGTTCGCTCGCCGCGACGGTCCTAGCCGGCGGCGAACAAGCCGCGAGGCGCGCCAGGCACCCCATCCCTCTCAATCTCGACGTTTACTACGAGCGGAACCGACGCCACCCGCGCCCATTTATCGCTCTTGTGAACCTGAACTTCGAAACGGAATTCATCAGATATTCGGTTCTTCGGTAACGGTATGCCAGCAAATCTCGCGATGTTCCGTACTCGTATGAATTGGGCAAAATCGAGCTCTACTTCAGAAGAAAGGCCGACTTGTCGTCCTTTGGAGTTCTTAATTGAGATGCGAAACTGCTGAGGGCCGACGTCGGACGCTTCCTTGCGCCAAAGCGAAACCAGTTCGATGAGAATAGGTGCGAGCGCGACTCTTGCAGTCCTTTCTCCAACCGTATGCACATTTGATGAGATGACGATCTTGATTTCTTCTAGTATTTCGAATAGACTCACGTTGTTCGTGTTGGAATCTACGACCGAAGATTTGCACAGGACAGCCCAAATCAACTTCATTGAATTATCTCTACGGCGACTTCAGAGAACGCGCTATGGGCTGAAGATCGCGTGCGCGGTGCGAAAGTGGAGGACGAGAGGTGGGCGCGGATATTGCGAAGACGTACCGTTTCTGTGGTCCATCTTTTCCCAAGAGTGCGGATGCTTTGTTCTGTCACCGTATGCGATCGAGGATTGGAGACAAGGTCGTCAACGAGGTATTGTGATACGTCGAAAGTAACCGTCGCAGAATTCTGGCGCGTTGCTATTCGGCCCGCAAGCCAGCGGGCAATGGTTCCAGACCACCATCCGCGCAGCTGTATGGAAGCCGCTAACGCCGTTGCGCATTCAGCATTCTCATCAGGATGAGACGAGAGCAGGAGGGCATAGGCTGCGATGAGCAAGTCGTGACGGTGCATGGCTACCCCGTCGTCGTCTGACGAGGCAAGGGCGCCGACGCGGGATATAATGACCGCTCGAATCTCCGGGACATCGGCACTCTCCGCGAGTTCCTTAAAGGCCGGATGTTTTCCGCAGAAACGAAGAAACGATCCCAGTGAACTGGCAAGCTGCAAGTTCGACTGCAGGTCGCTCGATTCGAATTGTTCGAGGACGGGAAGAAGGGTCATCGGTCTAAGGTCCAGATCTCGAGCACTCCCCCATAGTTGGGGGGCACATCCTTGAGTTGATGCGTATATTCAGCGCCGTAGATTCCGAATTTCGAATTGACGACCGGATCCGCCAGGCCCGGCCACGTGATGACGGTTCCGATGTGCTCGACGTCATCGTCCTCACCGTAGAGTACCACGTCGCCGGGGCGGATGGGTTCCTGGGGTCCGAGGCGACGGTAACCGTCACGGGCGAGCGTTTCGCGAGCCATCTCCCCGATTTCTGCAATCAAGCCGGGCGGCGGCTGCTCCAACCCGTCAGTCAGCACACCCCGGCGATTGACGAAGACCAGGCCAGCGCAGTTATACGTGCCGCTCTCGCGGACCCGAAGCCGCCCAGCATCGAAATCCGCGCGCGCCCTTTCGATCTGCCAGACAGTCAGGGGAGTTGGCTGTTCGTCGAACCAAAGAGGATGGCCGTCGAAGCAATCTGCGCGGAGCCGCCTTGCGGCCTGACGTCCGCTCATGGGTCCCATCCCCCAGTCGATCTCGATCGGGATCCTGCATGATGCCGGCGGACACTTCAAGTGAAGGTACCAGAATCACAGTAACAGGGACCTCGCATTGGACGCTTGCCAGTCCGCTCGCGGCATCGTCCGCTTCGGACACGAAGCACTCGAGTGTAGCGCCGACACTCCCTACGCCTCTATCGGGGCCGAGAGCGCTTCCTGGTCTTCGATGGCGGCGAAGAAGCGGCCGGTAGGATCGGCTTCGGCCCTACCGGCTACTGACCACTCCCGTGACGAGCGCGACGGGGATGCTCATGCCCCAGGGGGTATCGCGGATCTCGAAGGCGGCGCGGCGCGCGGGCGAGGCGGTGGCCAACAGCTCGCGCAGCATCGCGACCCGGGATGGCGGAGTCTGCATGCGGGCAACCCAGGAAGGGCCGTCGAGAGCGACGGCGAAGCGATCGCGGATTGACGCCTCGAAGCCCGCAGCCTGGAACATGCGAAGCCACTCCGAGCCCCGCCAGTCACGCACATGGGAGTCGTCGCGGAGGAGCTCGACGGCGTTGAAGAACGTATCGAGAGCCGGGTCCTCGGGGGCGACCGTGTCCACCAGCAGGAACGCCCCGCCGGGGCGGAGAACGCGCGCCGCTTCGGCCAGGGCCCGCTCGGGGGCGGCGAAGTGATGGGCGGCATAGCGGCTGACGACAACGTCGAACGAGGCGGCCGGGAACGGAAGCGCGGCCACGTCGGCGAGTTCGAAGGTGACATTGGCGAGCTTGCGCTGGCGCGCGAGCCCGGTCGCCACGGCGAGCATCTCAGCGGTGAGGTCGACGGCGGTCACCGATGCCGCGCGCGGGGCGAGCGCGAGGGCTGTGTGGCCAGCGCCGCAGCCGAGGTCGAGCACGCGCTCGGCGCCGGAGAGCGCGGCGGCTTCGACGAGCGCCGTCAGGTCGGGGCCCGAGGCGTGGACCGAGCTTGTAGCGTAGGCCGTGGCCGCTGCCCCGAACTGGCGGCGGACAGCGTCGTTGGTCGAGGCTCGGGTCATTCCTGGGCTCCAGGCCATGTGGCGTCAGTCGGCCATGCCACGATACACGGGCGCCGGACCAACGGTCCAAGCGCTCAGGCGGGTTCGATCGTGGCTGTGAGCGCGCAGGATTCGAGGCGGTCCCGGTAGTGCTCGGCCGCTTCCTTGACGCAGACAATGACCGTGGCCGTCCCGCGGTTGTGGGCTTCGAGCATAATCTCGGCCGCGCGTTCGATGGTCAACGATGGCACCGAGCGCAAGAGCGAGCGCACGACATGGTCCATGGCGTTGTGGTCGTCGTTGTGAAGGACGACGCGGTAGGGCGGCAGCAGCCGCGTCAGGGCCCCTTCGTCGATGGTGGTGGCGGGCTCTCGCGTGGGGGTGGCGGATTCGAACGCATGCAATCCGGGCAACGCGGCTATGACCTCGACGCCAGCCGTCCGAGGACGAACGCGGCGCGCTCCACCGTGGGAAAGACCGCGATGCTCTGCGCGACGAAGCCATCGCGGATGTCATCGATGAGCCGCCGCTGCCAGGCGACGGCCGACTCTGTGGAACCCAACACGACGGCCACCGGCTTCCGCGAGGCGGTGGCGATTGCGGCAAGGCGGCTGCAGGCGTGGCGCAGGCGCTCGTCGGCATCCGGGCGGCCAAAGAACCAGTCCTCACCGACGTTCGCGATCGCCAGGTCGTAGGCGTCGCTGGAAAGCATGAGCTCGAGCAAGCCGTTCGACGATAGACCGCTCCCGGCCAGGATCGACTGGTCGACGGGGTTTCCGATCCAGTCCGCGAGCGCGGGGGCCTTCGTACGAACCTGGTCGCGGACGGGGAAGGGAAGGGGCACGACGGTCAGTCCGCTCTCCTCGCAGGCGTCGGCGGACTGGACGCTGCGTCCGCCGCCGCCACCGACGACGGCCACGTTTGTCCCTGCCGCGGGCGGAAGAAGCGACGCCCCGAGGAGCAGATCGGCGAGCTGCTCCTGGTTGCGGGCCTCGATTGCGCCGGCCTGGCGGAGCATGGTGGACCAGAAGTCAGCGGACCCCGCGAGGGCCGCCGTGTGCGAAGCCGCGGACCGGGCGCCAGCGCCTGTGCGGCCGGACTTGTGGATGATGACGGGCTTGCGCGCAGCCGCGGTCTGGAGGCCTTCGAAGAGGCTCCGGCCATTCGCCACGCCCTCGACATAGCCTCCGATGACCGCTGTTTCGGGGTCGTCGGCGAGATATGCCAGGAGCCGGCCGGGGGTGATGTCCATGCCGTTGCCGTAGTTGGCCACCTTGCCGAAGCGCAGGCCGCGGGCATGCCCGCGGACGATGACCTCGACCGCGTTGTTGCCGCTTTGGGAGATCATGGCGACGGCACCGGCTTCCCGGGGGAGGTCCGGGCGGAAGGAGACGCCGCCCGCAGGGTGATAGACGCCCATCCCGTTCGGGCCCAGGATGCGGACGCCGGCGGCATGGGCCTTCGCCTCGATTTCGCGTTCGAGGCGCGCGGCCGATTCATCGCCGGTCTCCCCGAAGCGGCCGGTGAAGAGGTGCAGGAAGCGGGCCTTCCCGCCGGCGCATTCCTCGATGAGCGCCAGCACGCCGCTGGCGGGGATGCAGGAAATGACCAGGTCAACTCCGCCAGGCACGTCTGCAAGGGCGGGGTAGGCGCGGTAGCCTGCGACTTCGCCGGCCCGGGGGTTTATTGGGTAGACCGACCCGGTAAAACCGAATTCGCGCATCGAAAGAACGTAGTCGTGGCCGGGGCTGTCGACATTCGTTGAGGCGCCGACAACGGCGATGGAACGGGGGCGGAACATCCGGGTGAGGTCTGGAGCTGACTTGGGCACGAGCGACATTGTAGACCGACGCGCGTGGACGAAGGGAGGACGGGGGACGGAGGGATCGGCTACGCTGGCCGCGTGAGTTCGATGTCTTCGACACGGCCGGAATGGCTGAAAGTGCGCTTCCCGGCAGGGCCGAGCTACGGCCGCCTGCAGGAGCTGATGCGGAGCAAGGAGCTACACACGGTTTGCGAGGAGGCGCGCTGCCCGAACATCGGCGACTGCTGGAACCGGGGGACGGCGACCTTCATGATCCTCGGCGACATATGCACCCGTTCCTGCGGCTTCTGCGCCGTGAAGACGGGACGGCCAGTCGCGCTTGACACCCAGGAACCGGAACGAGTTGCCATTGCGGTCCAACGCATGCAACTGCGACATGCGGTGGTCACAAGCGTGAACCGGGACGAGCTTCCCGACGGGGGCGCCGCCATCTTCGCGGAGACCATCCGCGCCATCAGGCGGCTCTCGCCGGGCACGACGATTGAGGTCCTCATCCCGGACTTCAAAGGCGATCGGGAGGCCCTGGCGACGGTGATGGAGGCCCGCCCGGAGATCCTGGACCACAACGTGGAGACCGTACCGCGGCTCTACGGGCGCGTTCGCCCGCAGGCAGAGTACGCGCGTTCGCTGGCGGTGCTTCGGGTGGCGAAGGAGATCGACCCGGCCGCGCTCACAAAGAGCGGCGTGATGGTTGGCCTGGGCGAGGAGCGCGAAGAGCTGGCGACGGTCTTTGCCGACCTCGCGGCCCACGGGACCGATATCCTGACGGTTGGGCAATACTTGCGGCCGACGCCTGACCACCTTCCGATCGAGCGCTACTGGACACCGGGTGAATTCGAAGATCTGCGAGCGGAGGCACTGACGATGGGATTCGGCCATGTCGAAGCGGGTCCACTTGTGCGCAGTTCGTTCCACGCCGAGAAACAGGCCGGGCTGGCACGCGGCCTGAGCCCGGTCGCCCCGGGGCCGGTCGAAGGACACGGACGCGGCCTGAACCACGCGGGTCTTGAGAGCCGACCCCTAAGGTAGAATACGCATTGCGATCGGCAACGCCGAGTTCGAAGCTTGGGCTAGAGGTGGGGGTGACAGCACCGTTGGACCCTGCAACGGACGCGGCCGGACTCCTGCGACGTGAAGCACTGGGCGCGTTCGCGCACGAGATCCGCACGCCTCTCACATCGATCCGAATGGTCCTGGAGCTGGCGGCACGCCTGGGCACGGACGGGAAGAACGTGCTCGATGCGGAACTCGCGGCGATGCTCGACGCCTCCGTCGACGACCTTGAGCGTCTCGCCGACGAGCTCCAGGAGTTCTCCCGGCTCGAACGCGGGCGCATGGTGCTATCCGGGGGCCCTTCCGAGCTCGGAGTTGCGGTAGAAACAGCCCGGGCATTGGTCGCCCCCGATCTGGCGCTGGAAGGGGCCAGCTTGCCCGACGGTCTGGTGGGTTCGTGGGACGCCGGCCACCTGGCCCGGGCCATCGCCAGCTTCGGTCACGCGGCGAATCGCATGGGCAGCGGAAGCGGGAGCGTCGGACTTGCCATGGCGGAGACACCGGGGGGCGTGGAACTCCGGTTCGAAAGCGGCAGGGCCGGCGGTCCGGAGCGCGCTATCGGAGTGGATGCAGGCTTCTCGTTTTTCTGGTCGTGGCAGTGCATCCTGGCGATGGGTGGCAGCGTCGGCTGCCTTCGCTCGGAGCGATACGTGGAAATCACGGTTGGTTTGCCGTTCATTTCGATCTATGCTGGGTAGACGATGCCGGGCATGCGAATCCTAATAGCGGAAGATGAGCAGAACATCTCGCGGCTGATCACGAGAGTGCTGGAGGCTGCTGGGCACAACGTCGAAGGCGTGAGGAGCTGTTCGGAAGCCATCGACAGGCTGGCGCGGAACCGGTGGGACCTGTTGCTCTTGGATCTCCACCTCGCCGACGGGGACGGGTTCCCCGTGGTCGAAGCGATGGAGCGGACCGGGAACGCCGCGGCGGTGGTTGTGATGACGGGTGAGCGCGCATTTGATGAAGACCCCCGGGCCGGGCGCGTGGCGGGCATCCTCCTGAAGCCGTTCGCGCTGTCCGAGCTCGAACGGGTCGTGGGGCGTCTGAGCGCATCGGCCTGAAGCGACCGGGTCCTATGCGGACCCCAGCGGACTCGCCCGCCCTATCCCTGCACCGACTCCTCCCCAACGGGAAGCTGCGTGTCTTCGCTGCGCCAGAGATACCAGCAGGCGACGGTCGCCCAGGGATGCCACGGCTCGCCGGTGCGGCGGACTTCGGCAGGCACCGGCATGGCGGGAAGCGCGTACCGGCGCATGATGGCCCGGTTGATGCCTATGTCGTTCACGGGCAGGACGTCGGGCCTTCCGAGGTGGAACATGAGGTACATCTCGGCCGTCCAGCGGCCGATGCCCCGGACCTTCGTGAGGTGCGCGACGATCTCCTCGTCGTCCCAGGCGTGGAAGCGTCCTGCGCTGAGTTCGCCAGAGGCCGCGTGGGCGGCAAGGTCGCGCAGCGAGGCGCTCTTCTGGCGTGAGAGCCCGGCGGAGCGCAGAGCTTCGTCGCTCAGGGCAAGCACGGCTTCGGGTGGGGGGAAGGGCCGGTCAGGGGGAACCCATCCCGGATCCGTCCGCCGGACTGCCGCGACGTGGTCTTCGACCGGGTCAAATAGCTCCAGAAACCGCCGGTAGATGGTACCGGCTGCCCGCCCGCTGAGCTGCTGGTAGACGATAGCGCGGCTCAGAGAGCGGAACGGTTCCTCACCGTCCGGGCGCAGGGCGAAAGGGCCGACCGCTTCGATTATGTGGGCCATCACCGGGTCGGCAGCCGATAGGTGTTCCAGTGCGTTTTCGGCGTCGATTCGTGAGCGCATTGCCCACCAAAGGTAGACCGGCCGCCGGGGGATTGCCAGAGGGGCGGTGGGCTACTCGCCGGGGCCCCGGGGCTTGCGCCGTCCGCGGGAACCCGGGCTGAACGGGGCTTCGACGACGTTCACATGGCGCCGGTGGGCGAGCAGCTTCGTCAGGCGACGGAGGCTCTGGTTGACGAGTGGGCGCTGGTACCAGCGTCGAACATCGATGGTGGGAACCATCAGAGTCACTTCGTGCGGCGCCTCATGGAGCCGGTCGTTCACGTAGATCGCGATGGGCTCGGCAACGGTCCGGAAGGGCGAGTCGATCACGACCAGCGGCACCGACGGGAACTGGCTTTGCCAACGCTGCTCCACGTTGGACGGTTCGTCGGGATCGACGAGCACGTGCACGGCGGTCACGTCGCGGGATCTTTCGCAGGCGGAGCCGATAGCCATGACCGCAGCGAGGTTGATCTCTTCAACGGGCACGACGATCGGCACGAGGGAGGCGCCACGGGGCTTCATGTCGAGCTGCGCATCGCGAGGCACGTGGAGTGAACGATCGAGCCCCTGGTAGAACTGGCCGACTAGCCACGCAGCGGCAGCGAGCGCCGGGAGCGCGACGACAACCATCCAACCGCCCTGGGTGAACTTGGTGAGCAGAATGATGAGAAACACCAGACCGGTCGCGACCGCTCCAATCGCGTTGATGACCGCGGAGCGCTTCCAGCCGGCCTCGCGGCGCCCCAGCCAACGTCGCACCATGCCAGTCTGGGCGAGGGTGAACGAGAGGAACACGCCAAGGGCGTACAGGGGGATGAGCCGCGTGGTGCTGGCGTTGAACGCGACCAGGAGAAGGATGGCGAGTCCGGCGAGCGCGAAGATGCCCCAGCTAAACACCAACCGATTGCCACGCTGGTGGAAGATGCGAGGGAGGTAGCCGTCGCGGGCGAGGATCGCGCCAAGCAGGGGAAACCCGTTGAAACTGGTGTTGGCCGCCAGGATGAGAATGAGAGCGGTGAAGGTCTGCAGCGCGTAATAGACAGCATTGTGGCCAAAGACCTGGGCGCCAATCTGAGACATCACCGTTTCCCTGTCCCCTTCGGCGTAGACGATGCCGAAGTGGCGCGCGAGCAGCGTCGTCCCAAGGAAGAGCGCACCCAGGATGAGTGCCATGGACATCATGGTCGAGGCTGCGTTGCGGGCCTCGGGCGGCTTGAAGGCCGACACGCCGTTTGAGATGGCCTCGATGCCTGTGAGGGCAGTGCACCCGGCCGAGAAGGCGCGCAAGACGAGGAAGAGCGTCAATGCACGCTCGGCCTCCACGTCCCTTGTGTGTTCAAGGCTGGCGAACAAGTTGGGGTGGTCGCCGAGGACCACCCTGGCGATGCCGACGGCAAGCGTTGCCGAGAGGACAACGACGAACCCATAGGTTGGAATCGCGAACACTGTGCCCGATTCCCGGACGCCCCGGAGGTTGCCGAGAGTGACGAGAAGGACCAGCCCGACGGCAATGGGCAGAGCGTAGTCATGTGCCCCGGGGATTGCGGAGTAGATGGCCTCGACGCCGGCCGCGATGCTCACCGCCACCGTCAGGACGTAGTCGATCAGCAACGAGGAGGCCGCGACCAGGCCGGGCCATACGCCCAGGTTCTCGTGGGCGACGATGTAGGCGCCACCCCCGCCCGGGTAGGCGCGGATGGTCTGGCGATACGAGATGACGACGATCGCGAGCAGGGCGGTGATGGCCATCGCAATTGGCAGGCTGAGGTGGAGCGCACCCGAACCGGCGAGCACAAGGATGATCATGATCTCCTGTGTTGCGTAGGCCGTGGAGGAAAGCGCGTCTGAGGAGAAGATCGCAAGGGCGACCTTCTTGCTCAGGCGCTCCTCGACAAGCCGCCTGCTCGAGATGCTCCGCCCGATAAGCCGGTCCTTGAAGGCAAGCAGAGCGCCACGCAACCCCGTACGGGCTTCGGCGTATTCGGTCGCTTCGAAGCGATTGCGCTCGGTGGGCACGATCCCGGCGCGCGGCAGTTCGACCCGGTAGCGGGTGACGCGTCCTGGTCCGGAAACCGGATTGACCCTTGGGCCATGGGGCAAGTTGGGCATCGCCGGTAACAGTAACTTCTCGCGGGCTCGGACGGAAACCAGCGGATTCGTCGGGGACGTTCGTCCATGGCCATCAAACACCACGCCGGGGCCGCATTCCACCCTCGCCGGCAGACCACCGCCTCATCGTCGTTCCTTGTTGCGTGCGAGCAGTCCCCGACTGCCTTTCAGGCATCCGAAGCTCTCCCCTTCCGTCTTCAGTGGCGGCTGGTACTCTTGCTCTCCGGAGTAGCCACATGACCGTTCGCCGCATTCGCACCATCGACCTAGACAACCCGTTCGCCGCCTCGTTCGACGGGATGTGCGAAATCCTGCTCGTCCGTCATGGCGAGCAGAGGTTTCACGAGAACATCAAGCTCGGTGACGCACTCGATGCGCCACTCTCGGAGCTTGGCCAACAGCAGGCAACGGCCGTCGGCGAACGGCTCGCTCCCGCACGCATCGGAATGGTGTTTTGCAGTCCGATGGCGCGAGCTTTCGACACCGCGCGGGCAATCGCCCGGCACCATGGACTCGAACCCATCGTCCGCAACGAGCTTCGAGAGATTGACCTCTGGCAGCGGGCGCCCCAGGACAAGGGCCTGCTCGAGATCTACTCGAAGGAGGAGCTCGCCGAGATTTACCGCGCGGTCTCCCGCGCGCGGAAGCACTCGGCATACCCCCACGTTGAAGACGTCGAGGCCTTCAAGACACGAGTGGTCGCCGCAATCGACCGCATCGCCGAAGAGGGCATCGGCCACCGTGTGGTCGTCGCCTGCCACGGCGGCGTGATCAATGCCTACCTCAGCCACCTGTTCGGCTCGGCCTACGACCACCTGGTGAGCGTCCATCACACGTCGATCACCGTCATCCGCGCCGCAGACACACGCCGCGCCGTGCTCACAATCAACGACTATTCGCACGTCATGTCCATTCAGTCACATCGTGGCGACATCAACGCCTGACGCGCCCCGGGGCGGAGGAGTGGACGGCGTCGAGGACACCATCAATGCCACCGTCGCCAGCCTCGCGGGAACGCCCGGGATCGATGGCATGCTGCTCGTGGGATCGACGGCGACCGGTACACGGCGACCGCAGAGTGACATCGACATCGTCGTCCTGGTTTCCGACAGCGCCGACTGGCCGAGGTCCTTTCGCGACGGTGGCCGCGAGGTGCATTTCGATCGTGCCGGCCGGCAAATCGAAGTCTCCTTCACGACCCTGGGTAGAGCCCGCCTTCGCCTGCACGCAGAAGCTGCGGAAGGCAAGCCGTGGCGCGCGGAGGCCCTCGTGCACTCCAGGGAGCTTGGGGTGCGCGGCGCCGCGACAGACGCACTCCTGGCAGATGCAAGGGCCCTTCTCGCAGCGGGCCCGCCGATGCTCGGCGAGGGCGAACGGAAGTGGCTGTGCTTCGAGGCATGGAACCACCGCAAGGACGCTGAGGACCGACTCGATGACCCGGCAACGGCGAATCTGCTCGCCACCGCCGCCTTCGATTCAATGGCCCGGCTTCTGTTCTGGATGGAGAAGCGATGGCAACCGCACCCGAAGGGGCTGCTGCCGGCGATTGCCGAACTGGATTCGGAATTCCATTCGCTGGCCGAGGGGTTTCTCACTGCGGGAGCCGCCCCTGAGCGCCTGCAAGCGCTGCACCTGATGGAGAACCACCTCGAACTGCGCTTTGGCCTGGAGTTCGAAGCCCCGTACACATCGCCACCCGAACAACGCCCGGCCCTCGAACTTGATGCCCGTGCTACCCTGACGCCGTGAGCGCCGTCACCGCCCGCCAGAAGCTCTGGCTCGAGCTTGATGGTCGCATCGTTATGTCCGACTACCGCGCGCGGTTGCTCGAACTGGTCGCAAGCACCGGCTCTCTGGCCCAGGCGGCCTCCACGATGGGCCTCTCCTACCGTCGGGCCTGGGGAAAGGTGAAGGAGCTGGAAGGGAACCTGCAACTCCGCCTCGTCCAGTCGGAGGTCGGCGGCGCCGGCGGTGGCCACACCACCCTCACCCCAGCGGGAGAAGCCTTCGTGGCCGCCTACCGGCGCTTCCAGGACAGGATGGCCCGCGAGCTCGAGGCTGCCTACCGCGAGGAGCTTGGCACGACGGCCAGACAACCGGCGTCGTAGGGGAGACGCTGCCGGCTGGCGTTTCAGGCGAATCCATGACCATCACGCGGTGGACGAACCGCCTGGCGGACGTCCACACACGCGCGTGCGGGCAGCGGATATAATGCGCAGCTATGACCGATGAGAGCCGGTTCTGCCCCGACTGTGGCGCGGGGTATGCGCCCGAGGACAACTACTGCCGTCAGTGCGGGATGTTCGTCGCAGCGTTGCGCACTCTCCCGGTAGCCTCGGCTCCCGCGGCGAGGGCAGTGGAATCCGTCCGCCCGGGCCTCCCCGTGCCGGTGAAGAAGGCAGCGACCGCAATCGCGGTGGGAACGGCATTGCAGGTTGGCGTGGGACTCGCCGGGAAGTACATGGCGCGCCAGGCTGCGAAACAGGCCCTCAGCGCAGTGAAACCAGGCCGACGAGAGCCCAAGGCGGAAGTGACGACCTCGACCGCCGAAGACCCGGCCGATGGGGCGGCGAGCGTGAGCGAAATGCTGCTCATCCGGCGCGTGTGGCTGCGCCGGGACTGATCCCGCCTATCTCCGGTTCGCTGTAGCCTCGTCTCATGACGATTCAGGTGTCGCGGGCGGAGCGGAAGCTCATCCTCGCGCTCCTGTGCGTCGCCAGCTTCGCGGTCGTGTTCAACAACCTCGTGATGGCGCCCCTTCTGCCGGACATCTCCGAAGACATCGGTGTCCGGGTTGCGATCGCGGGCTTGCTCGTGACCGGATATGCCATTGCCGGCGGAATCGCCGCGGTCTTCTCGGGACCCATCATCGATCGTCTCGGGCGGAAGCCGGTGGTTGTGACGGGAATGAGCATCCTCACGGTCGCGACAGCGCTGTCCGCCATCGCACCGAACTTCCTTCTGCTCCTTGGTTCACGGGCACTCGCGGGCCTCGGCGTGGCTTGCCTGACGCCGGCGGTGTTCGCGGCCGTGGGCGACTACTTCGACTACGAAGAACGCGGCCGGGCGATGGCGTGGGTGATCGCCGCGAACTCCAGCGCGAGCATCTTCGGGGTGCCGGCGGGGGCATTTGTCAGCGGCGTGCTTTCGTGGCGACTGACTTTCGGCCTCCTTGCAGGCATTTCCGTGGTCTTTGTGTTGCTCCTCTCCACGAAGCTGCCGAAGGACGCGCCGCGGGCGGGAAGCAAGGACGCCGGGATGAATGCCGTGGGTGCGGTGCTTCGCGACATGCAGACGACGATGGCGCTATTCTCCAACTATCTGAGCACGTGCTACTGGTTCGTGTTTGTGACCTACATGGGCGCCTACTTCCATGACGAATTCGGTCTCGCGAAGTGGGCCCTTGGGGGATTGACCATGGTCACCGGACTCGGAGTCGTTCTCGGCAGCAGCGCCGGTGGACGCTTCGCCGACCGGTTGGGCAAACGGCCCGTGATCCTATGGACCAGCGCTCTCTGTGCCGTCTTCATCTTCTTGATCACGACAGCCTCGCCATGGTTGGTGGCAGCCGCCGTCTTCCTGTTCCTCTTCGCGACGGCCGGAGGGGCTCGCTTTGCCAGCGCGCAGGCAGTAGTCAGCGAAATGGCCCCAGAGCGGAGAGGCACGGTGATGGCCCTCAACGCGTCGGGTGAGCAGTTTGGGATCGTCACGGGTTCGGCACTCGGCGGGCTTGTGTTGACGATGTTCGGCTACACGGGACTGGGCCCTGCGGCTGCCATGCTGGCCTTGCTGTCGCTGGTGTCGTACGCGCGGTTTGTGGACGAGCGGAGGTTCGCTCCTGGAATCATTCACCAAGTAAAGCCAGCTTCAAGCAGTTGACTTCGTGTTTGTCATCACAATCGGCGGCTGCTAGGATCTGAGTCCGCCGAGGGCTCATTCGAGCCCTCGCCTTTCGGGGGTCACATGGGATACGGCACGGGCATCGCGAAGGGCATGGGGCTGACGCTCCGCAGCTTGTTCCGGCCCGTGGCGACGATCCAGTATCCCGATGAAGTCCGCCCGATCCCTGTCTATGCGCGCACCAACTTGCTCTGGTTCGAGGAGCGCTGCACAGGTTGCAGCACCTGCGCGCAGGCCTGCCCCGATGGCTGCATCCTCGTCGCGACCAGTCAGGATGCAGAGGGCCGGCGAAGCATCGACCGCTACGAGATCGACTTCCGCATCTGCATGTACTGCGGTCTTTGCACCGAGGCGTGCCCATACGAGGCGATCCAACCGGGAGGCCCGCTCGACGATGCGGTCTACCAGTTCGACGAGATGTACCGGGACAAACACGCGCTGACCCGCATGGCCCGGAAGTTCCTGGAGACCCACGACAACACCTATTCCAACGGACAGAAGGCGCCGGATTCCGCCGCCGACTTCCACCGGCTCTAAGGCGCTATGGCTACTATTACGGTTGACGGCCAGACTATCGAAGCCCCCGCCGGGGCGCCGCTCGTCGAAGTTCTGAAGCGGAACGGCTTCTACGTACCAAACCTATGCTATCTCGAAGGCCTGAGGCCATATGCCGGCTGCCGCACCTGCCTCGTTGACATCGAAGGACCACCGGGCCTGCAGCTTTCGTGCAGCTCGATAGTCCAGGACAAAATGGTGGTGCGGACCAACACCGAGGAAGTGCAGGAAGCGCGGAGAGCCGTCGTCTCCATCATCCTCGCGAACCACTCGGACCGCTGCCTGACATGTCACCGGCGCGAGCACTGCCACCCGGGCGACATCTGCCTGCGCGACGACGTGGTGACGCACCGCTGCCTGACATGCTCGAAGAACTACCGCTGCGAATTGCAGGCGACGTGCGAGATGGTGGGCAGTTCCGGCTTTGAGCCGTGGGTCGGCGAAGAGCGGAGCTGGTATCTCACCGAGCATTCACCGGCCGACCGGGGCAACCCGTTCATGGAGTTCGACCCGCAGATGTGCATCCTCTGCACACGCTGTCAGCGAGCCTGCGAGGAAAAGCGCCATACGGGAGCGATCACGCTCGGTGGCCGGGGGTGGGATGCGCGAATCGCGTTCGGAGCGGGCGGACCGATCCACGAGAGCAATTGCGACTTTGCGGGTGCATGCATCGACGTTTGTCCCACCGCCGCCCTCATGGAACATCCGAACAAGTGGGTCGCCAGGCCCGACCGCTGGGTTTCGACGACCTGCGATTCGTGCGCCATCGGTTGCAGCATCAAAATCGGGTCGAAGGACGGGCGCGGCGCGATCGTCCGTCCCGGGACGGGCAACGCGTTAAGCGGAGACCAGATCTGCGTGCGCGGCCGCTATCACTACGACTCGCTGAAAGCGCACGAGCGGTTGTCGACGCACCAGGTACGCCGGGGACAGATCCTCGTCCCGACGGCTTTCGAGGCTGCGATCAACGAAGCGGCGGATGCTCTCAGGTCCGCCGCCGCAAGGGGCAAGGTCGGTGTGCTTGTGGGGGGTACGGCGACTGTCGAGGAGGGGTGGCTGGCTTCGCGACTCGCGAAGGAGGCCTTTGGCACCGTCGCCGATTCATCGCTTGGTCCGGTGATGCGTGCCGTGAAGGGCGCGCTGGAACAGCGACTGGGCACCTGGCGGATGGCAACGGACCTCACACGCCTGGCGACGGCGAGGGCGATCGTGGTCGTCGCCGACGACCTTGAGGAAAGCCACAACGTCGCCAGCGTCCGCGTCAAGGATGCAGTTGTGAACCGGGGCGCGAAACTCGTTGTCGTGGGCGCTCTCCGCAGCGAGCTTGGCGATTTCGCTGCCTTCTGGTTGCGACCGGCCGGGGGCGAAGAGGGGCAGATGGCTGCAGCCCTGGCCGACACGGTCGCCGGGGGTGTGGCGATCTCGCCCGATGTTGCCGCTGCGGCGGCAATCCTGAAGGATGCGCCGCGGGACGAGACGCTTGTGGTCTGCGCGCCCAACCCGGTCAGCCCCGTGGCCGCCGGAGCGATGGCGGCCGGGGCGGCAAACCTGGCGGTGGCCCTGTTCGGCATGGATGCATCAAGCAGCCTGGCGGTGCTGCCGCCCGAAGTGAACGTGAACGGGCTCCTGGATGTGGGCATCGGGGCCAATGAGGGCCGCAATCCGCTCGAAGGGCTTGCAGGACTGCTCGTCTTCCGCGACGACCCAACCATGCGGCTCCCGGGCGCGGCAGCCGATCTCCTGGCAATCGGGAGCGTAGTCGCCATCGACAGCGTGCTGCACCCGGCGGCGGCAGGTGCTGCCGTCGTCGTCGCCGGTGGGCAGACCTACGCAACCGCGGGAACCTACACCCAGGCGGATTTCCGGGCCCAGCGGCTGGAGCCAGCAGTACAGCTCGATGGCGCCGCCGTCACGGGGATCGCGGCGCTCCACGCGTTGGGTAAGGCCCTGGGGGTCGCTCTCCCGTCGACTCCAGAATCCGCGCTCGCAGAGTTCGCGAAATCCAACCCGGCGTACCAGCCCGTGAGCGATCTGATCGTCGGCGAGGGCTGGCGGCTTGATGTGGCGCCCGGCGCCCGGGCCACGGTCGCGCCGGTGGGGGCGGCAAGCGTTGCCGGGGACAGCCTCCGGGTCATCACGGGTCGCGACCTTTTCACAGCGCTCGATGCGGCGGCGCTTCGCCACCCCGAAGCGGAGAAGCTACACCGCTACGACCGAATCCAGGTGAGCGAGCGGGACGCAGAGCGGATGGACATACGCAGCGGCGATCAGATAGACCTGACCGACGGAACCATCTCCCTGCGCGCGCCCGCGTGGGTCACAGAGCGTGTGCCGGACGGTTGCGTCTACGTCTCGAGCCTTCTCCAGGGTGGAGCGGTGGTCCGCTTCTTCAGGGACGAGGCCATCCCATCGGTCTCTGTCGGAACGACGATTCCGGCCTGACCTGCGGTCCGGATGGCAACAGAAAGCCCCCCGGTTTCCCGGGGGGCTTTCGTTCTCTTGGCTTCGACTGGAGAGAGGTAGGGAGAGGGAGGAAGCCAGAGTCAGGTGGCCCAGGGGCCATGAAGACGCGCCAGGAGCCAGTTGACTGCCCGGTGCCATGGTCTGCGCGCAGTCGCCTCAGGCCTGAGGCGTCGCACACGAGCAGGAATGGTCGACGCCGGCCGTTCGCGCTGAACGTACCGGCCGGCATGAACGTGGAGAGCTGTCCGAGGAGAGAGCAACACCGACAATTCCGACTCCTGCCGAAACCAGAATGGCACGCGAGTGTGAAGGCCGTTCGAACGCTGCGTAAACTCCGGGCAAAATCGCGCCGGGCCGAGGAGGACGCCGGGCAACTCAGACGCGTGGCGCTCTGGGGCCGACGCCCCGTCGAGCGCCCAACCCGAGACGGGCCAGGGGGCGCGCCCCCGGGACGGGAGCCGACCGGAAGAGCTCCTCGCCTCGAACAAACGGATCCAGCGCATCGGGCTGATGGTGAGTCCGGCGCACTTCACCAAGGGCGCAACGGCTGCACCAGCGAATCCAATGAGGGGTCCGTGCCGGTTCGATCGAAGGTTCGTGCTGCCACGGCGCCCAGCGGTGCTCGCCATCGGGACACCGACCGGTCTCCATCATCTCGCGCGCCTCCGGTCGTCGCCGCCGAGAACGGGACGAGGGCCGACTTGAGGGGAGGACGGCCCTCGCCTTTGTGCGCCGGTCGAGAGGGTCAAAATGCCGACGCGAGTCCCGGTGGCTGACGCCCAACCGGAGTCTGCCTCTTCTCGATCAGGATCGAGTGGGCCTAATGGTGCTTGCTAAACGGCCCGTCCGTCTCAAGACCGGAAGGCATGACCGGCTCGAGAACGGCTGCAGAGCTGCGTGCGGTCATCTCGATCCGCCGGTGCTCCGGCGAACATAGAATGCCGGCCGGGTCCCGGTCTCCGTCTCGCCCTGGCGTGGGCCATGCCGGGTCCGCTTGGCAGCCGCCTGGCGTGTATCGCCGGCATGCTCACGAGCTCTTGCCAACACCTCGTCGACGCAGGCGCCGCAGATGCCATGGCTCGCGACGCCATCGCCCGGCGTCAGGACCAGCGCGCACCACGCACAGACAACCAGCATCGTCAGACCTCCACGTCCGTGTGACCCGCCCTTCGCTGTGGACATGGCCACCGGACCCCGCCAGGGGCCGCTGCAGGCGCGAAAACGCTGATGGGGATTGACCGGGGGTTTACCTGCCCGTTTCCCAACAGGCGAGGAGAGAGCCGGCTTCCAGGTGCGGCACGAGCGGTCACCGGGCACGCGGTCGTCAGTCGGGGCCGTTCGCGGGACCCGTTACGAGCCCAGGGATACGTCTAACGTCCCGTGAATGTGGGGTTGCGCTTCTCGAAGAAGGCCCTCCGGGCCTCCTTCGCGTCCTCGCTGGCAAACGCCGTGCGGATGTTGGCAAGCTCATATCGAAGCTGCGCCTGGAGGTCGATCGCCGTGGTCGCCCGCCGCAGCCCGCGCTTGGTGAGCCGCATCGTGATGGGGGATCGCTGGGTAAGGAACGAGCAGTACTCCGCCAGACGGGCGTCCATTTGGCCGTCTTCGACGAGCTCCCCGGCAAGACCGAGCGCCACCGCCTCGTCGCCGAGGACGGTCTTGTTTTCGAGCAGGAACCGCATTGCGCCCTCATACCCGAGAGCCTGCGAGAGCGTGAACGTCATCCCGCCGTCGGGCGAGCCTCCAATGCGAGGATATCCGGCCATGAGACGGGCACTGCGTGAAATGAGGCGAATGTCAGCAGCGAGGGCGAGAGAGAGACCCGCCCCTACCGCCACGCCGTTGATGCCGGCAACCACAGGCTTGTCGCACTCCTCGCGAAGACTGTAGAGAAACCGGCTCACCCAACCCAGGTCGTCGAGCTGCCGTCCCTGTGGCGAGAGTGGCGACGCCGACGCGCCGGTACCGGTGAGATCGAGACCGGAGCAGAACGCGTCGCCAGTCCCTGTGATCGCTATCACCCAGATCTCATCGTCGCGCGCCGCCTGTTCGACGGCGGCAACGACCCCCCAGCCCAGCTCGTCGGAGATCGCGTTCTTCTTTTCGGGGCGGTTCAAGCGAATGGTGCGGACATGCTCTGCATCCGTTACCCGGATCACGTTGCTCAAGGGTACCTCCAGCGAGTGTCGGTTCCACCCGGCCGGGCGCGGCGTGACGCACGACGGGGCGAGGTCGAAGTAGTCTCCCATTCTGCCGGATCTGAGGGCTGCACGCGCGGGCACTGGTGGGGCGCTGCTACGCCCTGGTCCGCTGGGCAACGACAGCACCAGCAAGGGCGACACCCGCCATCAACACGATGGCAGAACCCACGCCCGGACCCGGCCAGCCAGCTGCAACCCCGGCGGCAGCGATGGCCCCGGCGATGCCGGCGCCCAGCGCGCTCCCAAGGTACTCCGCGAGCTTCAGGGAGGCGCCGACGGCGCCCTCTTCACCCGCGGGCGTGGCTGCCAGGGCAGCAAGAGAGAAGCTCGGGTACGCGATGCCGATGCCGAGCGCCGCGACGGACCATGCCGGCACCGAGGCCCACACGGGCACGCCAGGAGCAGCAACCGCGGCAACTGCCAGGCTTCCAGTGGCGAGGAGTGTGAGCCCCAGGACCATCGTGATCCGCCGGGCGACGCGCCCGGAAACGCGTTCCACACCCCACGTGCCCGCCGTCCAGGCGAAGGTCGACAGCGTAAGGATGAATCCCGCCAGGAAGGTCGACTGGTCTCGCACGGTGACAAGCAGGAAGGGAACGAATGAATCGGCGCCGAAGAACGCGAGGTTCAGCAACGACATCCCGAGCACGATGCTTGGCAATCCGCGACGGGCCGTGAGGACCCCGGGGAGGAGCAGCCGGGAGAGGGCGTGCCCGCCAAGCGCAAGGCCGGCAACACACGCCAACGGCGACCAGACGACTGACGCCGCGGAGAGTCCACCAAGGAAGAGCCCTCCACCGGCCACGAGCTGGAACGCCAGCCGGGTCCTGGGGTCGCGACTGCTCTCGGTAGCCGGCGGGCCCAATCGGCGGAGCGGCGGGAGAACGAGCGTCGTCGCAATCACGAGGGGCGGCAGGAGCCCGAGGAAGACCCATCGCCACCCAACCGTCTGAGCGACGGCGGCGGCAATGCCCGGTCCGGCAAGGCCGGGGACGACCCAGGCGCTGGACATGAGCGCGAACACGCGCGGCCGGGCGGTTTCGGCGTATCCTCGCCCGACAGCAACGTAGGCGACCGCCGGGACGACACCGGCGCCGAGCCCCTGTACCGTCCGGCCAGCGACGAGGACCGCCATCGACGGGGCGAAGCCTGCGATCCCGAGGCCTATCGCAAACAAGACGATTCCGGCGAGAAGCGGACGCGCTGGCCCGGTGCGGTCGCACTGATCCCCGGCCCAGACGATGCCGACGAGCGAGGCGAGCAGGAAGGCGCTGAAGGCCCACCCGTAGAGCCAGATCACGCCAAGTTCCTTCTGGGCCGTGGGCAGGATCGTGGCGACCGCGAGCGCCTCGAAGGCAACGAGGGTTGAAACGAGGAGGAGCGCGACGGTGAGCCGGGATCGAACGCGGGAAGTCAGAGTCACCTCATCCGCGAGGGGAGCGAGAGCCACAGCCGCGTCCATCGGGCCTCCCGGGGCGGCGAGCCCGGCACGCGGGCGGCGCGGGATCGAACCGAGACCGCGTTCCATGATGACGGAACGGGCGGGATTGCGCAGACCGGGTGAGCCGACACGGCTACCTCAGGCCGGCAAGTTCCTGGAGCAGATGCCAGTTGGCCAGCCGGTCGGCCTGCGCTCGCAGCAGCGCTTCCGACGGCAATCCGCCGGCATCGAATTGGCGGGCAAAACGGCCTTCGGTGCGGGCAAACTCGACGAAGTCGAGCGGCTTGCCGGTCCTGGGATTCGTGTACCAATCATCGCGGATGGCCGGGTTCCCCTGCAGGCTGATCCGCTCGCTCAGGCGTTCCCCTTTGCGAGGGTCAAAGATGAAGACGGGGAAGGCCCGGCTGTCGCGTGCCAGGCGCGACTGGTGCGCCGACATGTTGTCGCCCACTCCGTGCTCCGGCTGGCAAGTTGTGTAGACGCTCACGAGTGCTGGCCCCGGGAACTCGTTCGCGGCCATGACCGAGCGATAGAAGTGGCCCGGGTCGGAGGTAACCGTCTGCGCCACGAAGACGTTCGGGTGCATCATCGCGATCGCGCCCAGCTCTTTGCGCTGCTCACTCTTCCCTGTTCGCGCGGCGCCGAAAGAGGACATCTTGCTGTCCTGGCTCGTGAAGGTGCTTGTGGACGCCTGGACGCCGGTGTTGCTGTATACCTGGGTGTCGAGGACCATCACCTTTATGTCGAGTCCGGACATGAGCAGGCGCGAGAGGGACCCGAACCCAATGTCGAGCATCGCACCATCGCCGCCGATGACCCAAAGGCGCTTCTCGTTCCATCCCTGCTGGTTCCAGCGGGTACGGATGCCCATCGCATCGGCGGGTGCGTTTTCGAAAAGCGAGTTCGTCCAGGTTACGCGGTAGGGGTTGTAGGGATAGGTGGAGGTGTAGACCGTAGAGCAGCCGGTGGCGTTGACGATGCCGATGTTTTCGCGTCCATAGACAAAGCCGGAGGCCGCGAGCATCATGCGCAGCGCCGTAGCCTCGCCGCAGCCCATGCAACTCCCCGCACCGCCGGCATAGAGCAGCGACCGCTCAGCCAGCATGAAGTCCGACGGCGTCTTCTCGTTGAGGCATTCGGCCGGTGTCTCAGGCGCCGAGCGGAAGAACTCGAACGCACGCTCAGTGATGTCGAGGAGGTCTTCGTTCTTGGCGACCATGCGGAGCGCATCGTGGGTCCCGCAGACTTCCACGCATTCACCGCAACCTTTGCACTTCGTCGCGTCGACGAAGATCCCGAACAACGCTCCGCGCTTGCCCTTCTGGATCGGGACTTCGTAGTACTTCCGCGTCTTCGTCCAGTGGCCCCGGGATTCCTGTTTCAGCGTATCGGTCGGCACCAGGGCAAGGTGGCTTTCGAGCACATCCTCGGGCAGCGCCTTCGCCAGGATCGCCGTGTCAGGACAGGCGTTGACACACTCCATGCATCCGATGCATTTCGTCGCATCGAAGGCCGGGATCTCGGGCGCCAGGTGGCTAAAGTCGCGAAATGCACCGGTCCCGGGTGGAATGATGCTGCGAGCGAGGCCGGCATCAGCTTCGAGATCTCGCGACGCGGCTCCGGATGCGTAGGCGGGGATGATCCTCCTGTGGAAGTCCTCGATGTCGACCAAAGGGGCGAATTCAGATTCCTTGATGGCCTTGAGCATCAGAGCCCACCTCCGGCAGCGGCGCCCTCGTGCGCGACGACCGCACCGGGCGCGATGATCTCGACCACCTCCTTGTATCCGCGGCGGGCACACTGGAGGTTGGCCTGAACGGCTTCGTCTCCCCGGCGGCCGAAGTACTTGCGGAGCGTGTGTTCAACCGCTGACACGAGCCGATCGGGTGGAAGCGAATGGCGTTCGGCGAACGGAGTGATCCGAAGAAACACGCCCAGCAGCGCGATCCCCTGCATGCGCTGCACAAGGTCGGCCCGGTGCGCGACTTCGCGGGCGATGGCAGCGGTGTCGAGGGCGAAGACGCGGATGCGCCGTTGCAGGATGTCCTCCATCGTCTTGTCGGGGATCTGCGCGAGGGCCTTCTCGCCTCGGGCGGGCGTCTGGAGGAAGAGAAGCCCACCTTCTTCGAGACCCGCCAGGGGATTCCCAAGATAGAAGGCGTTCAACGTGTGAACGCAGACAAGATCGACGTGGCTCAGGTCGCAGTGCGTGCGCACGGGCTCATCGGCGAGAGTGAGGTAGTACTCGGTGGGCAGGCCCTTCTTTTCGCCGCCGTACTTCGAGAACGCCTGAACATGGCAACCGAAGAGGTCCTGGGCAACGCTGGCCAGCACCTTGTTGGTGGTGATGGAGCCCAGCCCGCCGACCGAGTGGCCGCGCATCGCGAAGTGGCCGGCCGTGCGGACGCGCGGTTCTTCGCGGCGCTCAAGACCCAGCTCGTGGTGGATCCCGAGTGCGAACTGGCGCTTCGGATGGGCGCGCCACAGGTTTTCGAACACGGTGACGAGGTCGCCGACGCTGATGTCGCGTCCGCCCAGACCGGCCGACCCGCTCGAGACGGCTGGGAAACGAGTCACTTCAATGCCTTCGTAGCCATCGGCCCCTGAAGCGGCGTCGGCGAGGGCGGCCTTTACTTCGACGGTCAGCGGGTTGGACTGCATGGTGGGGACATCAAGCCGTTCCACGACGGCGACGCCCTTCATGCCGGCCAGGAGCTTCGCGATCGCCGGGCCCGGGAACGGGCGCAGCATTCGAACGTTGACCAGTCCGACTTTCCGGCCGTGCTTTTCACGCAGCCAGTCGACGGCGACCTCCGCGGTCTCCACCAGCGACCCCATGCCGACGAGCGCGTATTCGGCGTCTTCCATCCGGTAGCCTTCGGCAGGGCGGTATTGCCTTCCGGTCAGCTCGGCATACCGATCCATGGCATCGATGACAGCGGGCTCGACACCGTCGTAGAAGCAACGCTGCGCAACCTTCCCCTTCATGTAGCTGTCCTGGTTCTGGACCACGCCGGACATAAGGCCCGCCACGGGGTCGAAGATCGTTCTCACCCGCTCCGATGGCGGCCCGACGAACTCGGCCATCAGCTCGGGCTCTGGCTCGCGGATATCCTGGACCGTGTGCGTGGTGATGAAGCCGTCCTGGACGGTGAAGAAGGGGGTTTCGGATGATTCGGCGGCACGCCGG
>CAZCDK010000003.1:23823-38508 GCA_964497285.1 uncultured Anaerolineaceae bacterium
GCTTCCAGGGGAGGAGGTCGTCCTTCACCTGCCCGATGAGGGCCATGTCGGCGGCTTCCTGTGCGTTGCGAGCAAAGAGCATGCCCCAGCCAGCATCGGCCACCGCCATGACGTCGTCGTGGCCGCCATGGACGTTGAGAGACTGGGAAGTGAGGGCGCGTGCGCCGATGTGGAATACGACCGGAAGGCGCTTGCCAGCGATCGTGAACAGAACCTCCTTCATCAGCACGAGGCCCTGGCCGGATGTGAAGTTGGACACCCTTCCGCCGGCGAGCGCAAAGCCCTCGCACGCCGAGGCCGAGCTGTGTTCTGATTCCGGTTCGATGAAGGCGAGGGGCTCGCCCCAGAGGTTCTGCTGGCCAGCCGCGACGGCGCGCTCGAACGCCTCACCCATGGGCGTTGATGGCGTGATCGGATAGGCGCAGGCGCCCTGAGCGATGTGGGTGTCAACCCAGGCCACGGCGCCGGCGCCATCGATGGCCGTCGGGATCCCGGGGTACTTGGTCTTCGATCCGCGCACTTGAGACGAACTCCTTTGCATGATCGGGCGTCCGGCGAGACACTCGATGGGCAACCCGCCCCCGTGTCTCGACGGTCCCGCCTCTAACGGTGCTTCCGGTGATGGTATCCGTCAAGACTGTCGATCGATAATTTCTCGCTATACCATCATAGGGTTGGTCTTGCGTGCATCCAGCTCGCCGGTTGGGCTACTTCGCTTCCGCCTCCCCCCATATTGTTCGGCATTGGCAGGGCGAACGCGCAGCCAATGTGGCTCCTTCGTGCCCGGGCGGGTGAGAGGGATCCACGCTCCGCAGGCGGGCCGAAGGCTGGGCAACTCACCCCCGGGGCGCGGGCGGAACGGGTTTGCAGGTGGCCACACCGGTGGGGGCCACAGTCCTGGCATGGCGTACACTCCAGGCAAACCCCAGCGGAGTGGATGATGCAGATTGGCGTCGTGTTTCCCCAGTCTGAGATCGGCAACGATCCCGCAGTCATTCGGGATTTCGCGCAAGCGGCCGAGGCGCTCGGCTACTCACATCTCCTCGTCTATGACCACGTACTCGGGGCCCATCCTGATCGCGAGCCACGGCTGACAGGCCCGTACACACACGAGACATCGTTTCATGAACCGTTCGTGCTCCTTGGATACCTGGCCGGGCTGACCCGCACGCTCGGTCTCGTGACGGGCATCATCATTCTCCCGCAGCGGCAAACCGCGTTGGTGGCGAAACAGGCGGCCGAAGTCGATATCCTTTCGGGCGGCCGGCTTCGGCTTGGGATTGGCACGGGCTGGAACTACGTCGAGTACGACGCTCTGAATGAGGACTTCCACAACCGCGGCAAGCGGCAGGAGGAACAGGTGGACCTCTTGCGAAAGCTCTGGGCGGAGCCTCTCCTGGACTTCAGGGGAAAGTGGCACCGCATCGACCGCGCAAGCATCAAGCCGCTGCCCGAGCGGCAGATCCCGATCTGGTTTGGAGGTTCGGACGAGCGCGTGATGAAGCGCGCCGCCCGCCTGGGTGATGGCATGATCCCCCAGTTCATTCCAAATGACGCCGGGAAGGCGGCCCTCGCGAGGCTCGACGAATACCTGGCCGAGAACGGCCGTGACCGCTCATCGTTCGGCATCGAAGCCCAGGTCAACCTGGCCGCCGGCGTCGAGAAGTGGGCGACACATGCGCAGGCATGGCGGGACCTCGGATCAGACTACATCTGCGTTCGGACAATGAACGCCGGCCTCGCAACCCCCCGGGATCACATCGAGGCGCTCAGGATCTACAGGTCCGAAGTTGCGTGGTGAAGGTGCCCCGGTACGCGACCAGGCGCCCGGACAGCACTACCGCGGAAGCACGAAGCGGGCGATGAGGCCGTAGTTGATGGCAACGCCGGCGATGACGAGCAGGTGGAAGACCTCGTGGTAGCCGAAGACACGAGGGAAGGGATCCGGACGGCGGCGCGCGTACACCATGCCTCCAAGGGAGAAGAGAAGCCCGGCCGCCACCAACCAGGGCAGCATTTCGGGTGCGCGCTGTGCAAAAGGCCAGACTGCCGCCAGGGCCAGCCACCCAAGCCCCAGGTAGAGGCCAACACCCAACCAGCGCGGCACTTCTGACCAGGCAACTCTGAACACGATTCCCAGGACGGCGGCAGACCAAACGGCCGCGAGCAGCGGAATCCCCCACGAGTCGCCGAGGACCTTCAGGCAGAAGGGAGTGTAGGCGGACGCGATGAACACGAAGATGCTGGCGTGATCGGCTCGCCTGAGAACGGCCTTCACAGAACTCCACGGCACGAGGTGGTAGGCAGCGCTGGTCCCAAACAGCAGCATGAGACTGACGCCAAAGACGGCGCCGCTGACGTAGGCTCGGGGCGACGCCGCGAGGAGGAGGAGCGCGACCAGCGCTGGTGGCGCAAGGATGGCCGCGACAAGGTGGGAGACGCCGCGGAGGATCGGGCGGGGTGGCAACGGTGCGCTGGTCACCGGACCACGGTAACAGGAAGCCGGCACAATGCCGGTAAGCAAGCCGCCCGGGAGGGGCGGCTCCGCGAGAGCGGGATGCCGACGTGAGCGAGGAGCGAAGGCGAGGGTTTTCCCCCCTTTCATCGGCAGGTTCTTGGGCGAATCTAAGGACAGCCGGGCATTCGCATCCCGGTAGGGAAGGCAAGGGCACATGCACGTGCAGCGGTTTAGGTCGTACGCGAATTCGGCAGTTGATGCCGCAGCGAAGAAACGCCGCGTGGTTGGCCTTGTCACGCTCGTCCTGTGGATCCTCGCCACGATCGCCGCGTTTGCCGCGTTTCAGGCATTCCCTACGCCGCTCCACCTCCTCGTTCTTGTGCTGCTCATGGCGCTGTTTGTGGTCGTCCATCTGCAGGCGACGCTGATGGCCTGGAGTTCGTCCCACGACTCGACGCGCATGCTCGGCCTCATCTACAGCGCCCGCTATCTCTCGGAAGTGAAGGGCATGCCCGCGCGCCAGGCCTTCCTGACCGAGCTGGATCGCGAGATGCATGTGAGCCGCGGAAGCGGCCGGGCCTGCACGCTTGTGGTCACGCATTTCGCAAACCTGGAGGCAATCCGCGAGAAGCTGGGCGATCACGTCGCGCACAAGGCGGTCGAGCAACTCGGTGCTCGCCTGGAACGGGTCACTCGCGGCGGCGATCTCCTCGGCTACGTGGGCGAAGGGGTCTTCGGCACGCTGCTGGTCGACTGTAGCGATGAGGAGAGTCAGCAGTTCCTCCGCCGCATTCCCGGGGTCTTGCCGTTTGACCTGGACGAGAAACGAAGAGAGCACCTCAACGTCGTGGTCCAATGCCGGGAGTATGACCGGTGCACCGAGGATCCGGTGGACTTCCTGGAGCAGGTGAATGTACAGCGCACACCCTTCGCGCGCCTGGCCGGGCAACGGGCCGCCGCCGCCAAGAGCGCCTGACGGATACGCCGAGGGACGGGCTCACGCGGAGCCAGACGAACCAGGCGGCGGGGGGTGCCCCACCGGCGCGGCCTCGTGGTTGACCACCGTCAGTACAGGTAGCATGGCGGCCATGGACGGTCCCTCCAGCCGAAACGGCACACGGACGGGCGCTTGGCGAGGGCTCCGCGGCGCCGGGGCTCTCGTGGTGGCGCCAGCAGATCGGATGCCGCCCCGGGTCTCTGGCTGGCCCTCCAGTCCGGCAGGATTCCGGCATCCTGCAACAGTGGGTAAGCGATGAAACTGTCCAGCGATCGGCTGCTGTGGATTGGGATGGCTGTGCTCCTCGGGACAGGGGCCCTGGCGGGCAGCCTCGGGTTCATCGCACTGCAACGATTGGAAGACGACCGCCGCGATGTCACGGCAACGCACGAGGTCCTCGGCCTGGTCAACGGACTCATGATCGAACTCGACGCCGCGGAAAGCGTCTTTCAGAACTCCGCCCGCACGGGGGACGAGCCTTTCGCTGAGTCGGTCCGCGATAGATCGGTGAGGATCGCGGGCCAGGTCTCACGCCTCAAGGCGATGCTCAAGGACGACCCACCGGAGTTCGAGGACCTGGCCATCCTGGAGCGCGATGTGCCGGCGAGACTCTCGAACATCCAGGAGGGCACCGACCTTCTGCCGACGCTAGGGGCGGCCGCAACGGAAGCACTGGTGTTGGACGGAGCGGGCGCGCGAATGATGGACGGCATTCGCGCCGCGGCGAGTCGCATCACCGCGCGCGAACAAGAGGAGCTCATTGGCCGGCAGGCTCACGCCGACAAGGGCGCGCGCAACGCCATGGTGACGATGTTCTCGGCGACCGGGATGGGAACGATCATGCTGGCGGCCCTGGCGGCATGGGCCGCGGCGGGCCTTGCCGCTCGCCGTCGCGCGGCAGCGGCGGACGCGCTGCTGAGCGCAATTGTCAACTCATCTCCGGACGCGGTTGTCACGCGCGATCCGTTCGGCAACGTCGTGAGCTGGAGCCCGGGGGCGGAGCGCCTGCTCGGGTATGCCGCGGAAGATGTCCTGGGAAATCCAGCGGACCTGTTCGTACCTCAACTCGAGCACGACGCTATCTGGGCGAGAATCGCGGCGCAGGCCCCCGGAACCGGGGCGATCTCGGCCGCGACGGTCTGCCTCACCAGGGGTGGCGATCCGGTCGAGCTGCAGGTCATGGGATTCGCGGTCGGCGACGGACGACTCGCAGCGATCATGCACGACATCACCGCACAGGAACGCGCGGCGGCCGCGGCTCTGGAGACGCAGGCGCGTCTGCAAGCCATCCTGGACAACTCGATGGCAGTCATCTCGGTGAAGGACCTCGAAGGCAGGTACGTGATCGTCAACCGCCAGTTTGAGCTCACGATGGGGCGCTCCTCGCCGGAGATCGTCGGCCTCACGGCCCGTGACCTGTTCGCGGAAGAGGAAGCCAACCTGACCAGGCAGCGAGAGCTCAGGGTGACCGAGTCAGGGGAGCCAGGGGAGTGGGAGGAGGCGTTGCAGCTGCCGATGGGGAATCGCACGTTTCTTGCGAACGGGTTCCCGCTGTTCGATGCCAGCGGCAACGTCAACTCCTTCTGCGGCATCTACCTCGACATCACGGACCGCAAGCAGGCGGAGATGGAATTGGTGAAGGCGATTGCCGCCGCAGAGGCTGCGAACCGGGAGAAGAGCGAGTTCCTCTCGCGAATGAGCCACGAGCTCCGAACTCCCCTGAACGTCATCCTCGGTTTTGGCCAGATCCTCCGGTTGGACGAGCTGTCCGCCGACCAGGAGGAGGCGGTCGGTCACATCCTCGGCTCCGGGGGGCATCTGCTCGGCCTCATCGACGACGTGCTCGACATCGCCCGCATCGAGTCGGGACGCACCCAGGTTGTCGGAAGGGCAACCGACCTCGGTTCGGTCGCCCAGGATGTTCTGCAACTGGTTGAGCCACTCGCCGCGCAGCACCTCGCGCGCATCGAAGTCGTCCGGGCATCCGAACCGGGTGAATGCTGGGTGATTGCCGACAGGCAGCGGCTCAGCCAAGTGCTGCTGAACCTGGTCGCCAACGCCATCAAGTACAACCA
This sequence comes from uncultured Anaerolineaceae bacterium, assembly GCA_964497285.1. Classification (GTDB taxonomy): domain Bacteria; phylum Chloroflexota; class Dehalococcoidia; order Tepidiformales; family Tepidiformaceae; genus UCB2. Next base: position 29,354 of record CAZCDK010000003.1, read on the forward strand.
CGAAGGTGGCTCGGCAACGATCAAGATCGAAGGGAACGTCGCAGGCAGCACCCGTCTTTCGGTGACGGACACCGGGCGGGGCATTCCCCCGGCAAAGCTCGGCCGGCTCTTTGCCCCGTTCGAGCGGCTCGGCGCCGAGACAACAGACGTGCAGGGAACGGGCCTCGGGCTGGCGCTGAGCAAGCGCCTGGCGGAAGCCATGGGTGGATCGATCGGAGTGGAGAGCACCGTCGGCGTTGGATCCACTTTCTGGGTGGACCTCAAGCCTGCCCTGCCGCCGCAGGAACACGCAGAGGAGGCCACGCCCGGCAGCCCGGGCCAGTTGCCCGGCTCATCGCCCGCGGAGCAGACGGTCCTGTATGTCGAGGACAACCTCGCGAACGTTGAGTTGGTGGAACACCTGCTGAGCCGGTGGCCACACACCCGGCTGATCCCCGCGATGCAAGGCCAGATGGGTATCGACCTCGCGCGGCAGCACCGGCCTGACCTCATCGTGCTCGACCTCGATCTGCCGGACCTGCCAGGCGAGGAGGTTCTGCGCCAGTTGAAAGCAGGACCAAGAACCCGGGACATCCCGGTGATTGTGGCCAGTGCCTATGCCACGCCGGAGCATACCCAACAGCTAAAGGCAGCGGGGGCAATCGGCTACTTCACCAGGCCGTTCGACATCACAAAGCTCCTGGCGGCGGTGGGGGAAGTGCTCGGCCGCACCGGCTCCGGCTCACCCGCCGGGCGGGCGTAGGGCGAAGTGAGAAACCGGCAATACGCAGCCGCCGGGACTGAGGGACAGGCGCCGAACCGTTTGAGGAGGACTCGGGAGAGCCTGCCCAGGCGATTCCACGGCCGGGACCTCAGGCATCGTGGTTGTTGTGCGCGGGCTCGGGAGCTTCGCGGGCGCCCTCTTCGAGGGTGACGATGCCTGAGCGGAGCGCAAAGCGAATGAGGTCGGATCGGTTCTTCGCCCCGATCTTGCTCATGATTCGGGTCTTGTGGCCCTCGACGGTCTTGGGACTGACGAAGAGGCGCTCGGCAATGTCGCGGCCGGTGTGGCCTTCCGCGACGAGTTGGAGCACCTCGCGTTCCCGGGACGTGAGCCTGTTGGCGTCGGACCGGAAATCGGGGCGGTGCGACTGGTACATGACCTCGGCGACATCGACGCTGGCGGCGAGTTCGGCGGAGACGTACGTGTTGCCACGGCGAACCATCTGGACGGCGAGGACGAGCTCATCGACATCGGAGCGCTTCACGACGTACCCGGTTGCACCCGCGCGAAGGGCCTCCCGAAGCTGGTCCTGGTCGCCGAACGCGCTGAGGATGACGACCTGTGTGCCGGGGCGGGCGCGGCGAATTTGGCGGGTGGCTTCGATGCCGTTGAGTTCGGGCATGGAGACATCCATCAGGACAACGTCGGGACGCAGCATCTCGCAGGCTGAGATCGCGTCGCGACCGTCGGAGGCCTCGCCGACGACCTCCATCTCTGGCCGGGCGTCGAGGAGCGCCTTCAGAGACCGGCGCAGGATGGCGTGGTCGTCCACAAGCAGGATGCGGGTCGACTCGAAGCCGGAGTGGACAACGCGAGGCATGGGGCCCTCTTTCGGCCGGGGCGCCCACCCCAGAGTGGTCGGGGGTGTACGCTCCGGCATCGGCACGGCTCGTGGCGAATGTCGTTCGGAGATCCGCCTCTCTAGGAGCGTAGCACTTATGCCAAGCGCGAATCCAGTATCATTGGAGCGATCCCTCGACTTCAGAACGATGAGAGCCGGCTCGTGCCTATGAACTGCAACCTGCGCCAGACAAACAGCCGCCGGCACCGGCCCGCCCCGGGGATTGCTGCCCGAGAACACTTGCCAGGCAACGCAGCCAGTCGCGCCGCCTCCGTTCCGGGGCGCGCTCCCGGGCCCGCCGCGAAAGACGCGCTCCACTCCGAACTCGGCCGCCCGCTCGGCCTGAGCGCGGGGACGCTGGAGTGAGGGAACTCAATACCGCCAGGATCCTTGTCGTCGACGACCAGGAGTCCAATGTGCGATTGCTGGAAGCGCTGCTGAGGCGGTCGGGGTATTCGAACCATCGCAGCCTGACGGACCCGTTGCAGGTACTGCCTGTCTACCGCGAGTACAGGCCCGATCTAATCCTGCTGGACCTGCACATGCCGAACCTGAACGGATACGGAGTGCTGGAGCAGCTGAGAGCGGTTGTACCAGGCGCGGAATACCTCCCCGTGCTGGTGTTGACCGCTGACGTGACGCGCGAGGCAAGAGAGCGGGCGCTCACATTGGGAGCAAAGGACTTCCTCCAGAAGCCATTCGATGCAACCGAGGTGATGCTGCGCATCCGCAACCTGCTTGAGACCCGATTCCTGCATCAGCAACTCCTGGCGCAGAACGAGGCCCTCGATCAGAAGGTGATCGAACGGACGGCGGAGCTGGACGTGGCCAGGAAGGAAACCCTCGACCGCCTGTGGCTCGTTTCGGACTTCCGCGACGACGTGACGGGCAAGCACGCCAGGCGCGTCGGCGAGCTCTCCGCCCTTGTGGTACGGGAGCTGGGGCTGAGCAACGAACTCGTGGAGGTGTACCGGTGGGCGGCGCCCCTGCACGACCTTGGGAAGATCGCCGTCCCGGACGCCATCCTGCTGAAGCCGGGGAGGCTGACTGCCGAGGAGTTCGACGTGATGAAGGTCCACACCAGGATTGGAGGCGATCTGCTCGCGGGGAGTCATTGGCCGGTCCTGCAACTCGCCGAGGTGATCGCCCGGACGCACCACGAACGGTGGGACGGGGCCGGCTACATGGGGCTCGAAGGCGAGGCGATCCCGCTCTGCGGGCGGGTAGTCTCCGTGACGGACGTCTTCGACGCGCTTACGCACGAACGGCCCTACAAGAAGGCGTGGCCGTTGGATGAGACGCTCGCCGAGCTGCGAGCCCTTGCGGGCAAGGCCTTCGACCCGCAGGTCGTGGAGACGTTCCTGGGCATGATTGAGAGCGGCCGAATCCCGCTCGACGACGTCGCCCCCGCCGTCTGATCGCGCACTCGCGAACGGGCCGCTGATGCCGCCGGAAGCGCGGCACAGGTAGCCGCGCGCCAACATGGCCCCCGTGGTTGTCCTTCAAGCCCGGCATTCACCTGACCGCAACCGGACACGGGGGTTTTCCCGGGCGGGTATCAGGGTCGCCCGCGGGAGGAGCGGGGGATCTCGGCCCGACTCTTCAGGGGCACCCCGAACGCGAGTACACGGCATTCCACTCCTGTGTGCGGGCGCTCACCTGGTCAATCCTGAGAGAGGAAACCGAGGACCACCGGAAGGACCCGCCATGACCACCGCTCACGCAGGAAGCCCTTCGCCCGCAGCCAGTGCCTGGCAGGATCGCGAAGCCGCCGTCAAGCAATACATGCCACTGGTGAAGTACGTCGTGAGGCGCATGGCACTTCGGGGTGTGACGGGCACGATCGAACTCGAAGACCTGATCAGTCACGGGAACGTGGGCCTCATCCAGGCGATCGACCGGTACGACCCCACGATGGGGATTCACTTCGAGACCTACGCGGTGACGCGTATCCGCGGCGCGATCATTGACGCCATTCGCGCGCTGGACGGCCTGCCCAGGGGCGTGCGCTTGCGCGCGAATCACATCGAGCAGGCGCGGACCGCCCTGATGTTCGAACTCGGCCGAAACCCCACCGAGCGGGAACTGCGATCAGCCACCGGCCTGACGGCCGCCCAGTACAGCGAGACCCTGGCGGCAGCAGGCCTGGTGCCGATGTCCCTTGATGAGCCGACCGATGGCGGCGACGGGGAGGAAGGCCTGAGCGTGGCCGAGACGGTGGCCGCGCGGGATGCCGTGGACATGACCGAGAGTATTGAGCGCCGCGAGCTGCTGGAAACCCTGGCGGGCGCGGTCAGGCGGCTCCCGCCACGGGAACTGCTGGTGATCAGCCTTCGCTACGAGAAGGAAATGACCTTCAAGGATATTGCCGAGATACTGGACGTCTCGGCCGGCCGCGCCGGGCAACTGCATGCGCAGGCGGTCGGGCGCCTCCAGCGGTGGATGCACCAGGAAGCGCAGGCGGCCTGATCGTCCGAACGCCGCGCTCGCGCGGCTTGAGCGTGCCGCTGCAGGACGAGTAGAAGCTCCTGAGCGCGGGATGGCACAGGCGAGTGCCTCCCAGGTCCCTCACGAGGGGCGGGCATCGCGCTCGCGACCGGAATTGCGGTTCTGCAGCCGGCGCATATCATCATTAGAATAGTCGGTTTTCATCTGCCATACTTGATCACGGGGATGGCCTCGGGGAGTGCCCCGGCGCCTGGCATTCCTCCGTGATCCGCAAGGCGAGCGATGCTCGCCGGCAGAAACAAGGCCCTCCCACGGATCATCCCTGGCGCGAGCCCTGGAACGGCACACCGTCTGTGGGACCCCGACAGGGGCTGGCACGACCGCGGGAGGCAACCACGATGACGCGAGCGCGCGCACAGAAGCAAGCCCCGGCAGAACCTGCGGCACCGTTGGACGCGCCACTGGCGGGTGCCGAAGATTCGGAGTCCCCGGGGGCAAGGCCGGCAGCCGGGTTCCCGATCGTCGGAATTGGTGCATCCGCCGGCGGGCTGGCGGCATTCGAGGCCTTCTTCTCGGGGATGCCTACGGACACCGATCCCGACATGGCCTTTGTGCTCGTGCAGCACCTCGCCCCCGACCACAAGAGCATCCTGACCGACCTGATCCGGCGATATACCCGCATGCAGGTCTTCGAAGTCGAGGATGGCATGGCGGTGCATTCGAATTGCGCGTACATCATCCCGCCGAACCGCGACATGGCTTTGCTGAACGGCACGCTGCAGTTGCTGGAACCTTCGGCGCCCCGCGGTCAGCGCCTTCCGATCGACTTCTTCTTTCGTTCGCTGGCGCAGGATCAGGGCGACCGCGGCATCTGCGTCGTGCTCTCAGGCACGGGCAGCGACGGCACCCAGGGCGTGCGGGCCATCAAGGGCGAGGGCGGCATGGTCATGGCCCAGAACCCCGAATCCACCGAGTACGATGGCATGCCCCGCAGCGCCATCGGCACCGGCCTCGTGGACTACTCGCTCCCGCCAGCCGAGATGCCGGGCCAGCTCATCGCCTATGTGGCCCGCGCATTTGGCAAGCCCCGGCGGGTTGTCAGTAGCCCGGCGCCCAAGGCCGAGAACGCTCTGAAGAAGATCCGCGTCCTGCTGCGCGCTCAGACCGGCCACGACTTTTCCCAGTACAAGCCGAGCACCATCGACCGCCCCATCGAGCGGCGCCTGGCCGTCCACCAGATAGAATCAGTAGACGCGTACGCGAGGTTCTTGCAGCAGACGCCCTCCGAGGTGGATGCGCTCTTCCGCGATCTCCTGATCGGGGTGACCAGTTTCTTTCGCGATCCAGAGGCCTTCAAGGCGCTGGAGCAACAGGTCGTGCCGAGGCTCTTCGCAGGCAAGGGCGCGGGCGCCGCAGTCCGGGTCTGGTCGCCCGGGTGCTCCACGGGCGAGGAGGCCTATTCCATCGCCATCCTCCTGCAGGAGCGGCTGGAGGCGCTGAAGCAGAGCTACAAGGTGCAGGTCTTCGCCACCGATCTTGACAGCCGGGCGATCGCCACGGCGCGAGCCGGGCTGTTTCCGGCGAGCATCGCCGCCGACATCTCGCCGGATCGGCTGGCGCGCTTCTTCACGGCCGAGCACGACGGCAGCGCCTACCGCATTCACAAAGGCATTCGCGACATGGTGGTGTTTTCTGAGCAGGATGTAGCAAAGGATCCCCCTTTCTCCAGGCTCGACCTGCTCAGTTGCCGCAACCTCCTGATCTACATGGGCGGCGATTTGCAGAAGAAGATCATCCCCTTGTTCCACTACGCGCTAAACCCGGGCGGCTTTCTCTTCCTGGGCACCTCGGAGACCGTGGGCGAGTTCGGCGAGCTGTTCGCCATGCTGGACCGCAAGTCGAAGTTGTATCAGCGCAAAGGGGATTCCCGCGGCGCGCAACGCGTGGCTCTGGCGCAGTTCCTCCCTCACATGACGGCGCCGGATGCGGGACGGCCGAAGGGGGCCCGGAAGACGGCGCCGGGACCACTGCCACTGCGCGAGCTGACCGAGCAGGCGCTCTTGCAGCAGCTGGCCCCGGCCGGTGCGCTTGTCAATGGGCGGGGCGATGTCCTCTATTTTCACGGCCGCACCGGAATGTACCTCGAACCGACCCCGGGCGAGGCCGGGACCAGCAACATCCTGAGGATGGCCCGGGAGGGGCTGCGGCGCGAACTGGCGTCGGCCCTGCGCCAGGCGACGGGCAGAGGAGCGCTCGTCCGCCGCCCGGGACTGCGCGTGAGGACCAACGGCCGGTTCAGTACGGTCAACCTCATCATCCGCCCGGTGACGGTAGGGCCCGCCGAGACGTCCGAGGCGCCCCTGTACCTGGTGATCCTGGAGGAAGCGCCCGCCTTCGAACACGAAGCGACCCTCCTGGCCGATGGCGAAGGCGGGACGGGCGCCGGAACGGACGCGGATGTCCGCATCCTCGCGCTCAAGGATGACCTGCGGGTGAAAGAAGAGCACCTCCAGACCGCCTACGAGGAACTCGAGACCACCAACGAGGAACTCACGTCCTCCAACGAGGAGATGCAATCGGTCAACGAAGAGCTGCAATCCACAAACGAGGAGCTGGAGACATCGAAGGAAGAACTGCAGTCGGTCAATGAAGAACTGGCCACCGTCAACGCCGAGTTGCAGAACAAGGTGGCTGACCTGTCACGGGCGAACAACGACATGAACAACCTGCTGGCGGGCACCGGGGTCGGTACGGTCTTTGTCGATCACCAGCTGCGCATCCTGCGCTTCACCCCCATGGCAAGCGCGATCGTCAACCTGATCCTGGCCGACGTGGGACGGCCCCTGGGGCATATCGTCACCAACCTCGTCGGCTACGACGGCCTGGTGGCGGACGTGCGGAGCGTGCTGGACTCGCTGGTCCCCAAGGAAGTGGAGGTGCAGACGGAGGAAGGCAGGTGGTACTCGATGCGCATCCTGCCCTACCGCACGCTCGAAAACGTAATCGAAGGCGCGGTGATGACTTTTGTAGATGTGACCGAGATCGTGCAGACGCGGGAAGCACTCCAGAAAGCGAACGAGATGTCTCGCCTGGCCGCGGTGGCGCGCGACGCGCACGACGCCGTTGTCCTGCAGGACATGTCCGGGCGCATCCTGGCCTGGAATCCGTCGGCGACAAGGATCTACGGCTGGAGCGAGTCCGAAGCACTGGAAAAGAACATCCGCGAGCTGATACCGGAAGGGCTGCGCGACGAGGCGTCGGAGAAGGTGAGGCAGCTCAGCCGGTGCGAAGTCCTGGAACCATACCGGACGCAACGGCTTGCCAAAGACGGGACGCTTGTGGAGGTCTGGCTGACTTCCACGGCTCTGATGGATGAGGCCGGGCAAGCGTATGCGATTGGGACAACGGAACGGGCGAGCGGAATCGACGCCTGATGGAATGCACAAGGGGACAGGCCCATGACTGACGATCAGGCCGAATTGAGCCAGGCACTGCGCCGGCGCGCGGAAGAACAGCTCACGACAGGCGCGGCTGGGCCCGCGACCGTGCGATCACTCGACGAGGCGAATCTGCTTCTCCATGAGTTGCAGGTGCACGAGATCGAGCTGGAAATGCAGAACGAGGAGCTGCGCCGGGCCCAGGTGGAGCTGGAGGCGGCCCGCGAGCGCTACTTCGACCTCTACGACCTGGCACCCGCCGGCTACTGCACCGTCAGCGAGCGGGGCCTGGTCCTGGCGTGCAACCTCGCCACCGCAACGCTGTTGGGGGTGCCCCGCGGAGCGCTGGTCGGGCAGCCACTCAGCCGGTTTGTCCTCGCGGAAGACCAGGACTCGTACTACCGGCACATCAAGCGGCTCTTCGCTACCGGCGAACCGCTGGGCTTCGAGCTGCGAATGGCCAGGAAGGATGGGACCGCGTTCTGGGCGCACTTTGCGGCCACCATCGCCGAGGATGCGGAGAGCGGGCGTTCGTGCCGATGCGCGATCAGTGATGTCACCGAGCGCAAACGAGCGGACGAGGGCTTGCGCGAGAGCCAACAACGGCTGGCGGAAGCACAGCGGATCGCCGGTGTCGGGAGCTGGAGCATCGACTTGCCGGCGTGGACGGGCACCTGGTCCGAGGAGATGTACCGCATCTTCGGGGTCGATCCGGCCTCGTTTGTTCGAACGGTCGAGTCCTTCACCGGACTACTGCACGCTGATGATCAGGCTCCCATGGAGGAGTGGATTCGGGCCTGCCTGGCGGGCGATCAACCTCCGGAGCTCGAGTTCCGGGTGATCCACCCTGCCGGCAGCATGAGAGTGATCAACGGCCGAGGGGAGCTGGTGCTGGCCGGGGGTGTCCCGATCCGCATGATCGGCACCGCCCAGGACATCACGGAACGCAAACACGCGGAAGAAGCGCTGCGCGAGAGCGACGCGTTCAACGCGATGCTGCTGGATACCATTCCCATCGGCATCGACGTTGTGGATGAAGCCGGACGCACCCTATTCCTGAGCCCGAAGATGATGAGTCTTGCGCATCAGGAGGCGCCCGGCGGCACCTGCTGGGAACTGTACAAGGACGACAAGCACCAGTGCGCGGGCTGTCCACTTAAGCGGCCGATCGAGGTTGGAGAGACGAGGACGTTGGAAGTCCCGGGCGCCCTCGGGGGGCGAGCGATTGAGATAACCCACACGGGCATCATCTTCCGGGGGCAGAAGGCCGTGCTGGAGGTGTTCCACGACATCACCGAGCGCAGGCGGGCGGAAGCGGCGCTGCGCGAAAGCGAAGAACTGTATCGCTCCTTGTTCGACAATATGCTGAACGGATTCGCCTATTGCCGGATGCTGTTCGAAGACGGCAGGCCCCGGGACTTCCTCTTCCTTGCCGTGAACGCAGCGTTTGAGACCCAGACCGGGCTGAAGGACGTTGTCGGCAGGAAGGCCAGCGAGGCCATTCCGGGCATCCGCGAGGCCGATCCCGAGCTGTTGGAGATCTACGGCCGGGTCTCGATGACCGGCAAACCCGAGCACTTCGAGATGTTCGTCCAGGCCATGCAGATGTGGTTCTCCATCTCGGTCTACTGCCCGGCGCCCGAGCACGTCGTGGCGGTGTTTGACG
>CAZCDK010000004.1:0-1829 GCA_964497285.1 uncultured Anaerolineaceae bacterium
GGGGACTGCGTAACTGCACGTTCGAAGCGTTGCTCAGGTCGGGTACTTCTTCGGTTCTTGCCCATGTCGGCCCCCTTTGAGGACTCCGCTTCCCGGGCGTCGGAAAGCTCAAGTTAGGCGCAGCGGTCCCGCGCGCGAGGACTCTAGTCGCATCGCCGCGCCAGCATACCAATCCTGTCAAGTGCGCTAATGCGACCGCTATTCGAGATCCTTCGTGCGAAGAAGCCGTGCTTGGCGACCCCGAGCGGACTTGGGGGAAGCAGCTCAGCGACACTCGGAGGCGACGCGTTGACACCAGCATCGCCCATTCGACGGCCCGGTTGACGGCCACGCCGGCGGTTGACAGCCCAACGTGGCGAACACCGGCGGAACGGGGCCGTCGGGACAAGATCTGTTACGGACGCGGGCGGACATTCAGAAACGTTCGTGTGGAGTTTAAGTCCGCTGCGTCTGCCATTTCGCCACCCCGGCGCGGAGCAAGGGGGACGGCGCATCAGTGTCTCCTCGCCGTTGAGGAGCAATGGTGGGGGTTCCGCGTCACTCCTGCCACCATTCGCCGATGAAGTAGACCTTGGAGTCGTCTTTGGAAAAGACCGCTGAGTGCACCAGAAACGCTGGTGGAAAGAATCGGGGTGTGATATCGCGACTGCCGGTCCCGTCCGCATTCATGACGTACAAGTCGAATCGCCCGGCGCCGTTGACCGCCGCCACGACGAACACAATCCTATCGCCCGCATGTGACCATCCCGCGAGCCCCTGTGCGTATCCATTCGCCGTGAGCCGGGTCTCTCCGGTCCCATCTGCGTTGACGACGAAGAGGTTGTAGTTTCCATGTGGGCTTGTGTCACCTTCCAGCCGCTCGAAGACGATCCGCGTTCCATCGGGACTCAGGCGAGGGTCGTAGTCTCCAAACGGCAGATTGGCCCGGCCCCATTCGCCTGCCCTCGGCGGATCCGTTAGCTGTCTCGCTCCGGTCCCGTCGGCCCCCACGGTCCAGACCCTGCTCCCCGCAGTGAAGACGATCCGGTCGCCAACCCAATCGATGTCAGCATCCTGACCGCCGGAATCATAGAGCCGCCGGGGATCGCTGCCGTCCGCTTCCATGATGTAGATGTCGAGATCGGTTTCCCGCCAGGAGAGAAACGCGATCTGGCTGTCGTCGGGAGACCAGGCGGGGTAGAGGTCCCAAAGCGCATTGCTCGTGAGTCTCCTGGGATTCCCGCCATCCAGTCGGACTGTGTTGATCTCGTAGAATTCGTTCGCGTCTCCGTCCATCTTCTGGCAGAAAACGATCGCATCACCGGCGTTGTTCAACCGGAGGCTCTGAATCTCGCGTGGGGCGCTGTGTAGCAGAGTGATGCCCTCGTCTGCGAGGTCGAGGGCATAGATGCCCCATCGTTCTTGCCTGGGTACGGTCTTCTGGGTCGTTCCGCAGGCGACAAGCAGAATGGCCGCTGCGGCCAGCGCCGCCGGTAGGATTCTGGGATTGGCATCGCTCACGGTGATCGGGTCCTTCCCGGGGGAATCGCCAGGCTTCTGGCCGGGTTCTCCGCGCCTGCCGGGGCGACTCCCAAAACGCGGCCGAGCTAGGTGGCCGACATGACGACGCTAGCACCGGACTCGAATCCGACGCGCGACAGCATCTCGTGTATGCGGCGGATGTTGTCGACGATCCGGCTCGCCTCCGGGCCAACGGCCTGCTTGCCGTCGCAGAGGCCTTTCAGGATCTGCACGCTGCGCGCGCCCCAGTCGTAGACCTTCTGCCCGATCATCACCTGCACGCGGCCTTCCTGCAGATACTTCCAGGTGATCGGCAGCGGGTCCACGGA
>CAZCDK010000004.1:1839-2205 GCA_964497285.1 uncultured Anaerolineaceae bacterium
GCGTCGGAGGGGTTCGAGTGGATGTCGAACTCGATTCCGTTGGCCCCCGCGGCGACGAATCCGTAGGACACGCGTTCAACGAGTTTCTTGTCGCCGGAGCTGTGGCTAGGGTCGGCGATGAGGGGGAGGTGGGACTTGATGCGCACCAGGGGGATCATGGAGATGTCGGCTGAGAACCGAGTCTCGGTCTCGAAGCTCTTGAGGCCGCGGTAGCAGAGGATCACGTTCGTGTTGCCCTCCTTCACGATGTACTCGGCCGCCATGAGGAGCTCATCGATGGTGGCGGAGAGACCCCGCTTCAGAAGGATGGGCCGGTCCACCTCCCCCGCGCCGTAGCTCGCGTGGAAGCGGAACAGCCGCAGGATG
>CAZCDK010000004.1:2215-36896 GCA_964497285.1 uncultured Anaerolineaceae bacterium
GACATCACGTAGGCGGCGGCGCAGAGCCACTCGCTCATGTCGTTGCCGAAGCAATGCTTGAGCACGATAGGCACGTGGATGCGCGACAGCTCCTCAAGCAGAGGCGAGTACTGCGCGCTGCGCGCGCCAACCTGAATTACATCGACCCCCGCCTCGAGGAACGCTTCGAGGTGCCGGAGATCGATCAGCTCGCTGACGATGGGCAGGCCGGTCTCAGCCTTCATTGCCCTGGCGATTTCAAGGCCGCGCCCAAGCTCAAGTCCGCGGTAGTCGTAGGGACTGGTGCGCGACTTGTCGACGAAAGCGCGGAGGATATCCACGCCGGCCGCTTTCGCCATGAGGGCCGAATCGATGGCCTGTCTTTCGCTCTCGATGGCGCACGGCCCGCCGAACACCGTGAGATGGGGCCCGCCGACCGCGACGCCGGCGACGTCGACGATGGTGTCTTCGTGACGGAAGTTTCGGCTGGCATCCTTGAACTTCTCGGTGATGCGGATTACTCGATCGACGCCGGGGAGCTCGGATATGCGCCCTTCGTCGACGACTGCAGCGAGCCCTTTGACACCGATGACGGTGGTGTCGCTGACGATCGTCTCGCACCGCAGGCCGTAGTCGTGCAGGATGCGGTCGATGACGTGCTGAACCTGATCGGGGGTGGCCCCGTCGGCCATGTGAATGATCATCGTGGGACTCCGTTATGGTGGGATCACGATTGTCCTACGGCCAGCCGTTACGACGAACCGCCCGAGGTTGAGGCGTCCACCTAGAAGAGCAGCGACGACAGCCGGCGTTGGTAGTCGCGTGTGCGTGGAGACTCGAGGCCCAGGATATCGAACACGGCCAGGGCGGCCTTTCGAGCGGCGCCGTCGGCGAACGAGCGGTCGAGGCGTACGGACTCGAGGAGCTCGTCGAGAGCCAGTGAGTGCTCCTGACGGGCGGCGAGCATCACCCCCCAGCGATAGCGAGCGCGTGGGTCCATGGGGTGAGCTGCGGCCTCCGCCTGGAGGTCCTCGTCGCGGTGGTCGGCGGCGAACCGATCGAGGAAGAGCCGGTGCTTCAGGGCTTTGGCGCGGCGGTCTACGGGGACGCGTTCGAGGAGTTCCTCGGCGGCCCCGGTCTCCCCTCGGTCCGCCAGGATTGCAGCGAGGCCGACGATCGCGTCGGGGTTTGCGGATTGCAGGCCCAGGGCGGCGCGAAACGTTGCTTCGGCGGCGGCGATGTCGCCCGCCCGGAGGAATTCCCGGGCCTCAGATGCGGCCCGGTCCGCAGGGCTGGGGACGAGTTTCTGGAAGAAGGCCCGGACCTGTGGCTCGGGCGCAGCCCCGGCGAACTCAGCGATCACTCTGCCATGGCGGAAGGCCTTCACGGCAGGGATGCTTTCTATCCGATAGGCGAGGGCTGTCTTTGGGTTCTCTTCGGTGTTCAGCCTGGCCAGGACGACATCGGTGCCATGTTCGGCGGCGACGCGTTCGATCACGGGACCAAGGACGCGGCAGGGGCCGCACCAGGCCGCCCAGAAGTCGACTACGACGGGCCTTGTGTTGGATTCGGCAAGGACTTCATGGGCGAAGGTGGCATCGGTGACGTCGCGCAAGGCGGAACCGGCAGTCATGAAGGCTCTCCCGGGGCTTGTTTCGAGTTGAGGCGATCGTACCCGCCTCAGGACCTTGCCGAAACGTCCTGTACTGGTCAGGGCATGCGTGCGAACACCGTCACGCCGCGGGTGTCGAACTCCTTCGCGTCGGACTCGTGCTTGCTGCCGGAAAAGACATCAACCTCGTTCGACATCACGACATCGACGAAACCGGTCAGTGCCAGGACCTGCCTCCACTCTGCATCCAGCAGAGCACCGGCTATTCAGACACTCCAGAGTTCGATGTCATCTCGCGCGTCCTGTGGGACTTCGCGGTGCACAAGGATGTCGCCGACCTGGATGCGCCCCCCCGGTTTCAGGACGCGAGCCATCTCGCGGAATACGGCGGGCTTGTCGGGGCAGAGGTTGATGACCCCGTTGCTGATGACCACGTCGGCAACGCCATCGGGCACGGGGAGTGATTCGGCGTAGCCTTTGAGCACCTGCACGTTTCGAAGGCCCAGGGACCGTGCTCCAGCGATGGTCCTATCCCTCATCTCGGCGGTCATGTCGACACTGAGGACCTGGCCGGCAGGGCCTACTTGCCGCGCGGCGATGAGCGAGTCGAACCCCGCGCCGCAGCCAACGTCGACGACCGTCTCGCCGGGATGGAGGTCGCCAAAGAGAAAAGGGTTGCCGGTACCCGCGAACGAGTCCACCGTCGCGGTGGGAAGCATGCCGATCAGCTCATCGGGGTAGCCGAGCATCCCGGCGAGGGGGGCTCCCGTATGGAAGTGGAAACCCAGCTCGGGGTTGAGCGCGACATCGCGGTACTTTTCGGAGATGCGACGTCGCAATTCGTCCCGGTCGACTGCTGCGACACCGGTAGTCCCGTGGGTCATCCTTGTCCCCTCCTGCCGACGGCACAAGGAGAGCATGACGTGCTGTTCACGGGTAGTCAATAATGTTCCACTTTAACTGGGCCAAGTCTTCGTCCACGCGCGCGGTTCGCCGCTCGACGACTCCAGGCAACGCCGGGGCAAATAGGGCATGGTTCAGCGGGCCTGTAAGCCGGATTCTGTGTCTCCCGCGAACGGGAACGGCGACCATCTCTCTCGACGCCGCGTTGCCGCGGCGCTCTAGCGGCCAACCCGGGAGTGGTGACGGGCCGGGCGCCCTCCTCCCCTATTTGGCCTTGCTCCAGGCGGGGTTTGCACGGCCGGCCTGTTGCCAGGACGCCGGTGCGCTCTTGCCGCACCATTTCACCCTTACCCGTAGAAGCGGGCGGTATGTTTCTGTTGCACTTTCCGTCGGCTTGCGCCGCCCGGGTGTTACCCGGCGCCTTGCCCGGTGGAGTCCGGACTTTCCTCTGCGGGCAAGCCCGTAGCGGTCGCCCGGCCCGCTGAACCACGATCAGTGTACCAGCCTGGCGGCCGGACGGCGGTCTCGGCTGCTGCCCGGAGCTCTCCTACGCGGCGCTCGCCCAGTCCTTGTTCGTGGCGATCTCGATCTCTTCGATCCAGTTGCGGAAGACGCGCGTTGCTCCGCAGGACCGGCACGTGCCCTGGCTGACGGGCCCGTTCGGCTCTTCGATGAGCCAATGGTGCGTGTGCGCCGGCGATATCGTCGCCGCGGGTGCCGACATCTCACAACCTCACTTCGTCTGGGCCGGGCGCCCGGGCTGCCATCAGGAACGCGTCCCGGTTGAGCTCGAGCCGCAGTAGACCGTCGATGGTGAACCCGAGGTCAGCGCACTCGCAGAGGGTGTTGCAGTAGGTCATCTTCAGAGAGCTGGAGGTCGAGCGACGCCAGTCATAGCGTCGCCCGCAACGCGCGCAGTGGCGCAGGAATGCCGGGATTCCGACCGTGAAGTCCGTCATCAGGTGTCCCCCTGCCTGCGCCCTCCCCGGACGCAGCTCAGATAGTAGGCAGGGTTAGTGGAGGTCAATATGGTCTTTCGGGCGGTGTTTCTGGGCCCGAGTGGCGCAAGCTGCTGTGTAAACCAGTTCATTGCACGCTTACTAAAAACGAAACGGCCCCTTCGGGTGAGCCGCGCGCAGGCGCGATCGGCCTCCCCGTCGGGGTTCCGGTGCGGGCGCCGTGGCATCCAGCGATGAGCGTGAGCATGCGATACTGCCGGCGAACACCGGAGGTTCGCCATGGACTGGAAGGACGCAGCTGACCAGGCGCGCTTTCGCGACGAGGTTCGCAAGGTAGTCGAGACCCGGTTGCCGGCGCGATACCGGGAGATGGCAGCCCGCGGCGGCCCCGGCGAGCGGCAATGGGAATTCGATCGCAAGTCCCCCGATCCGGAGGCAGTGAGTGCCGCCCGGGAGTGGCACCGGGCGCTGAACGAACGGGGTTGGGTCGCTCCGCATTGGCCGCGAGAGTACGGCGGCGCTGGCCTGACTCCCATGGAGCAGTTCGTCTTGAACGAAGAGCTGGCCCGGGCGGCCGCACCCGGCGTAGGCGGCTCAGGCGTTTCGCTCCTGGGACCGACGATCATCATGCATGGGACCGATGAGCAACGAAGGCGATACCTCCCCCCGATCCTGGCGGGCGAAGTCACGTGGGCGCAGGGATACTCGGAACCAGGCGCGGGTTCGGACCTGGCCTCGCTCCAAACCAGGGCCGTGCGCGATGGCGACGAATACGTGGTCAACGGTCAGAAGATCTGGACCTCGGGCGCCCACACCGCCGATTCGATGTTCGCGCTGGTGCGAACTGACCCGGACGCGCCCAAGCATCGCGGTATCTCGTTCCTCCTGATTGACGACATCCGGGTGCCCGGGATCAGCGTGCGGCCCCTGGTGGACATGGGCGGCCGGCACTACTTCAACGAGGTGTTCCTGGAGGACGTGCGGGTACCGGCGACGAACCTCGTCGGCGAAGTCAACCGCGGCTGGTACGTAGCGATGACGCTTCTCGACTTCGAACGCTCGAACATCGCGGGCGCCGTTGCCGCCCGGAGAAGCTTGCTCCGGCTCCTGGACGTGGCCCGCGCTGACCCGGCGCTTCGCAGAAGACTGCGGCTAGCGGAAGTCCGCCACGAGATCGCCCAGCGCTACGTGGAGACGGAGGTGATGTACCAGCACTCGCTGCGCGTGATCTCGATGCAGAACCGGGGCCTCCTTCCGAACGACGAAGCATCCATGTCGAAGCTGTTCGCCTCGGAGCTTTCGCAGCGGCTGGCCCAGACCGCGATGCAGACCATCGGGCTCTTCGGGAACCTCACGGATGGAACGGAGGAGTCATCGTTTGCGCACGCCTACATCGGCACCGTCCCGGCGACGATCCGCGGCGGCACGTCGGAGGTGCAGCGAAACGTCGTCGCCACCCGTGGCCTGGGCCTTCCGAGGGGCTGACTGATGGTGCCGGAGGCTGAGGCGGACGCATCTCGCACTGGCGTCCAACTGGGAACGCCGGGCCCCTGGCGGGCATCAGAGTGCTGGAGTTTTCCCAGATCGTCGCCGGTCCGGTCGCGGGCATGGCCCTTGCGGACTTCGGGGCAGACGTCGTGAAGGTAGAACCACTGGAAGGTGAGACGCGCCGCAACAGCGGTGCTGTCGTGCCGAACGAAGGGAAGTACTTCCAGTCTCTGAACCGCGGCAAGAGGAGCCTGACGGTCGATCTCAGGCGGCCCGACGGGCAGCGCTTGATCCACCGGATGATCCCGGTGTTCGACGTGGTCGTGACAAACTTCCGAACGGGAGTACCGGAGCGGCTCGGGATTGACTACGCGACCTTGTCGCGCATCAACCCGGGACTTGTCTATGCAAGCATCACCGGATTCGGTGATGGTGGACCGGGGGGGATGCGCGCCGGATCGGATATCGTGGCGCAGGCCTACTCGGGACTCATGGATGCAGAAGGGAAGGTGGACGAGCACGGGGCTCCCGCTCCGCTTGCGAGCACCACGATCATAGATCGCACGTCGGGATTCGCCGCCGCGATGGGCATCTGCGCGGCGCTCTTTCACCGGGCACAGACGGGTGAAGGACAGCAGATCCGCCTCTCGTTGCTGCACACGGCGCTCGATCTTCTCTCGCACCAGGTGATGCGCGAGCCCGTCCACGACGTGACGATCCGGGATCCGCTCCTGGCCCTTCTCAGGGAGAGGCGCGATCAGGGCGCCAGGTACGACGAGCTTGTGGCAGCGCGGAGGTCTCGCGGCCCGAGGTTTGCGTCTCATCGCCTGTACTACGGCGGCTATCACACTCGCCGGGGCGCCATTGTGCTTGGCGCCCTGACGCAGCAGAACCGCGATGCAATCCGGGCCATCCTGGGGGTAGAGGACGAGACCGACTCCGCGGATTTCGATGCCGGCGATCCCGCGAATCGGGCGCGCATGGAGGCCTGGCGGGAGTCGATTCAGGCGCGGCTATTGGAACGGGCAGCGAGCGATTGGGTCGCGACATTTGTGGAAGCCGGAGTGCCTGCCAGTGTCGTCAACTTCGCGGAGGAGATGGCAGACGACCCGCAGGTGGAGGCGATGGGAATGATGACCGGACTCGTCCACGACGTGACCGGAGCGCAGCGTGTGGTTGCACCGATCGTGCACATGTCGTTGACGCCGACGGCCGCGTCTCGTCCCGCTCCACCGCTGGGTGGCCACACGAGCGAGATCCTCGCAGAGCTGGGTCTGGACGAGGACGAGATCGAGCGACTCGTGCTCGCCGGGGTTGTATCGCAGGGGTCGTGACGGTCGGCCCCGCATGCGGGAGTCTGACCAGGAAGGCGCGCGGATCGCGGCCCCGAAGACGGAGCAAGTCGTAGTGGCCTTTCCATGGCACAATCTCGTGGTCGAGGGGAGGTTCCGGCACATGGCAACGACAACGAAGGGTCAGAGACTCGGGCTCGCATTCGCGGGCTGGGCGAAACCGGGACGCGAACGGAGTCGCGTTCCCGGTGCCACGTCGCGCAATCGCGTGCGGCGCGGGCTGCACTTCTCCGGGCTTGCCCTCGCGGTCGCGGCTGCGAGCGTGTTCTTTGCTGGTTGCATCCGCGTCGACATAGGCATCCGGGTCGACGACGACGGCTCCGGCACAGTGAGTTTCTTGACGGCCATCGACACATCGGCGGCTGGTTCACTTGCCAAATCGCTGGGCGGCACGACGTCTTCTGACTCGGAGCCGGAGTTCGGGGACGTCGACGAATCGACCCTGCCCGCCGGCAGCAAAGTGGAACCCTACAAAGAAGGCAAGTTCCAGGGGGCCCGGGTCACCACGCCGTTTCGTCCGGGCGACGACATAGCCGCAATTGTCAACCAGGTTTCCAGTAGCACAGGCACGGGACAGGGCGGGGCCGGGAGTGGTGGCGACAGCCCTCTCTTCGAGCACTTCGAGCTCACGAAGGAAGCCGACGGATGGAGCTTCAAAGCGACCATCAATCCTGAGAGCGGGATGGGCGCTGGTGGCGAGGACCTCATGAGTCCCGAACAAATGAAGGCGCTCTTCAAGGACGCATCCTTCACGGTGCGCCTCAAGCTTCCGGGATCGGTGAAGAGCCACAACGCCGATTCGGTGGGGAAGAACGGCGAGCTGAAGTGGAAGATCGACATCTTCGCCAACAAGGCCCGGACCCTGTCTGCGCGGACCGGCCCATCGACCGGCGGGGGATTCCCGGTTCTGCCTGTTGTTGGCGGTGTGGCTGTGGTTGTTGGCCTCGCCGTGATCGGCGGATTCCTCGTGATTCGCCGGCGAAGCGCCACTCCCGGGAGCATCGCTGAGGTGGCAGCGGCCCAACCGGACGAGGGAGTGGCGGCTCCTGCAGGCGACGTGCCACCGGCCTGATTTCGCCGGGAGTGGTCTTGGCCGAGCATTTGCGGCGGACTTTGCATAGGCATGCACTTTAGTTCCATATGCAGTAGCTATGAGTGGGTGTATGGTGATAGCGAGTTCGGCATGGCGGTGGGGTCCCAACTCGTGGAACAAGGCAGGCAATGTTGGCAAGGAGGAGCCCGTGATTCGGCGAATCGTGATATGTCCCGAATGTGAACTCCGGTTCCTTTCGGCCCGCCCGAAGACCTTCTGCCCCGGTTGTCACCGGCTGGTGGAGGCGAACGAATCGGCCTGAGCCGGCGAGGGTGGGGCCGCTACTGGCCGAAACCGAACCTGACGAGCGCGGCCCGATAGTCGTCGGGGGTATTGATGTCGAGTTCACAGAGGTCATCGCTGGGGAAATCGATGATTGCGCTGGAGTGGGCGCGAAGAACGCCACGCATGCCCTCGTCTTCGTCCGTTGCGGCCATTAGTTCGGCGCGAAGGCAGCCGCCAACGACGATGGGGTGGCCATGGCGGCCGGCGACGAACGGCCGGGTTGCGATGGCGCCCTCCGGATGGGCCCCGAGAAGGGCCCGAAGGAACTCGGCGGGGCGGGGCTGATCGACGTTCTGAACCAGGATCGCGTCGGCGTCGCGATCAACCGCCTTGGCGCCAATGTGCAGAGAACGTACGCGTCCGGCATGGAAGTGTGGGTTGTTCATCACGCGGCATCGGGTTGTGGCCAGCAAGCGGCGGATCGCGTCGCTACGGTGGCCAAGGACGACCACGACTTCGTCGACGCCCGCCTCGTGGAGCTGACGGATCTCGAAGCAGATGAGTGGTTCGCCGCCCCAGTCAAGGAGCGCCTTGGGGGCCCCCATGCGTGTCGAGGCGCCGGCGGCAAGGATAATGCTCGAGATCATCGCGGGTGTCCTCTTGCTTTCGGAGTCTAGTGGCAGGCCCCGTTGCGGGCGAACCACAACGATTCTCAAGGAGCGAGGCTGCCGCAGGGTTCCTTAGCCCGGACGCGAGCCTGGCGACCGGAATCGGCTAACGGGCGGTGTCGTGCGCGGCCTGGGCGCTTTCAAACTGGTGCACCACGCCGTACTGGGCCGTGAGAAGCTTGAGGAAGTCCCGCACAGGTGGCGCGAGGATTCGGTTGCGCAGGACGTGGACGCCAACTTCGCGTTGCGCGGGCTGCTCCATGTCGCGGATTTCGACGCGCTTGAGCGTGCCCGTTCCGACTTCGCGCCCGATCGACGAGACGGGCAGGATGGCGAGGCCGAGCCCGGCTTCGACCATGTGCTTGGTGGTTTCCATGGAATCGAGTTCCATTGCCGACTCAGGCACGACGCCGACACGCAGGAACATGCTGTAGATGAGACTGTGGTAGCTCGAACTCCGTTCGAAGAAGAGGAACGGCTCGCGTCCCGCCTCAGCCACTGTCACGCGGCCCTTGGCGGCGAACGGGTGAGTTGGCGCGACGACCAGGGAGAGGTCGTCGTTGTAGAGATGGACGGATTCGACCTCCGGGTGTTGAGTGAGGCGGATGATGGCCGCGTGGAGTTCGCCTGCGAGCAGCCGCTCGACCACGTCCTCGCTGTTTCCGGTGTTGAGATGAACGTGCACGCGCGGCCGAAGTTCGCGGAATCGCCGAAGGATCTCGGGCAGCACGTAGGTGGCGATGCTTGAGCTGGCGCCGATGCGAATGCTGCCGACGTCTCCATGCCGGACAGCCTCGATCGCATCCGTTCCCTCCTGAACCGCGGTCAGAGCGCGCTGAGCGTGGGGCATGAAGGCGTGACCGGCATCGGTGAGCGTCACACTCCGGCCGGTGCGCTCGAACAGGCGCTCGCCAAGCTCGCGCTCGAGCGACTGGATGCGCGCCGTTACCGACGGCTGAGTAAGGAAGAGCGCTTCGGCGGCGCGACTGAATGACCGGTGATGAGCGACCTGCAAGAAAGCTTCGAGCTGCGCGAGTTCCACGTTTCCCTCCCCTCCGGCACCGCGCCGGGCGTCCAATCAGTTCTTGAAGAAGAGCGTTGCTCTGAGCAAACGATGCCACTCCGCGGGGAGGTCGGCATCGAAATAGGCGGCCGGTACCGGGCAGGCCGACTCGCACGGGGCGCAGTCGATGTGCTGATCCGGGTCAACAAAGTGCTGTTGCGCCTCGTCGGTCGTGTGGATGCAATCGACGGGACAAGCATCGACGAAAGAGGCGTCCTTCACCCCGATGCAAGGTTCCGCGATGACGTAGGGCACACGATTCCCCCGGCTAGGTAGGCGCCACGCCTCGCTTGTAGACAACGACGTCGCCTTCGACGCGTGCCTGGCAGGCGAGCCGAAGGCGGGGATCGCGAAGCACGCGAGGGCCTCGCTGGCGGAGCAGGTTGTGCCTTTCATAGCGCCCCATCCGGCTAAGGCGTCCCAATCCAGAGACAACCTCCATGGCGCAGTTGGTGCACTCCCCGTTCAAGGCACAGCCAACCGGCCAGGAGTAGCCGCGGGCGCAGACAGCATCGAGGACCGAATCACCTCGCGCCGCCTCGATTTCGATCCCGAGCGGTTCCACTCGAATGCGAGGCATGGGTGGATTCTATCATGTGTTGGGCTTGGGGCTTTCAGGCGCCTTCTGCTTCGGGTGGTTGGGCGGCGGGCGAAGCCGGCCGTGGGGCGTCTGGCCGGGCGCACGGGTGGGCGGCTCGCTCCAGAAGGCGCCATTCGAGGCCGCGTTGCGTGTTGGATGCCCCATACCACCTGAGAGGAGTCCCGGCACTTCACTCCAACGTGAAGCGAAGGCTACCGGTGCGGGGAGTGCGCGCTCAAGATCGTCAACCCCCATGCTGTCGAGGAACTGCCGGCCGAAGTAGTCCAGGCTCGCCCGTGGCAGGATGAAGAGGTCGGGTGTCTCCGTGTCCAGGCGATTGACGAAGTCGGCTCCGCAGAGGAGGCCGCTGGCGTTCACTCGTTCCCCAAAGACGGAGTTGTCGATGGCGGTCACGCTGAGGCGGGCGCCCGTCAGCGCGTTGAACTCGGTCGCGATCCTGGCGAGCGTGGGAGCAATCATGGTGCCGCAGCCGGCTACGGCGCGCCTGTTCGCCAGACCAGGCGGAATGCCCGTCCGGCGGAACCGGGCGCGCATTGCATGCCAATCCTGGAGCAGCGCGCGCACCATGCCGATGCCGTTCTCGTATTGGGGGTAACCATCGTACGTTGTCGGCCCGGGGACAGGTTCTCCGGATGTGAGATAGAACTCGTCGCTGCACTGGACGACGGTTCGCCCGAAACGAGCGCGTAGTCGACGCTGCAGCGGCCGCAGAAGCCGAATAGTCGCGCGGGCGTAGTCCGGCGACAGTCGCGGCAGTTCGACCCCGTCGCGAACCAGCGCCCGCTGCTCAAGCCTGGGGCTTGCACCAACCGGAACGACCGAGATGGTCTGGACGGCCGGGTAGAGATCGCCGAGGTCGCGGATGGAGCGAATCAGGTGGTCACCGTCGTTGATGCCGGGGCAAAGAACGATCTGTGTGTGCGCGACAAGGCCGAGATCGCCCAGCCGCCGCAATTGGCCCAGCACATCGGGACTGGAGGGATTGCTGAGCATGCGGCGGCGTAGTCCAGGGTCCGTCGCGTGAACGGACACGTTCAGGGGGCTCAGGCGCTGCTCTTTGAGTCGGGCCCAGTCGCCGGCGGTCAGGTTGGTGAGCGTGACGAAATTGCCGTGCAGGAAGCTGAGCCTGTAGTCGTCGTCCTTGACGTAGAGCGTCCTCCGCATCCCGGCGGGGAGGCCCTTCAGAAAGCAGAAGAAGCAGTTGTTGTTGCAGAGAGTGACTCCGTCCCAGGTGGCGTGTTCGAATTCAAGGCCGAGACCCTCGTCGATGTCCTTCTCGAACAGCAGGAGCTCCTCCGCGCCGTTCGCCTTCCGAACGAGCACTTCCACCTCGGGCTCAGCGGCGTAGAACTGGACGTCCACCACGTCTCTCGGGGCGTGCCCACCGACGGAGACGATGGCGTCACCCGGCTCGATGCCTGCCTCTTCGGCCATGGATCCGGGGACGACTCCGGAAACGATGCCCGGTACGGGCGCGCCCTTCACTCGGAGACGAGCTGGCGAATGCGAGCTTCGACATTGGCGATCGAGTCGTCAGGGGTCGAAGCGCCTGCCGTCAGACCGATTCGCTCGGCGCCGCGGAACCAGGTGGCATCCAGGTCGTCCGGGCCCTCCACGTGGTGCGTGGGCGTGCCCTGCTCTTCGCAGACTTCCCTCAGATGGCGGGTGTTGGCGCTCTTTCGTCCGCCGACGACCACCATCACGTTGACTGTGCGGGCGAGGGTCGCGGCCGCTTCCTGCTGTCCCGTGGTGGCGTGGCAGAGGGTGTTCACGATGTGCAGCTCGAAGTTGTCGTCGCGCTGGAGAAGCATGAGGTTGGCCACGAAGCGGGCGAAGTCCTCCATCTTGTGCGTAGTCTGGGCCATCACGCCGACCTTGCCGGGGAAGCCGCCGGGGTAGTCTTCAACGAAGCTGCGGAGGTAGTCGAGGTCGGCGCTCTGCGCGATGGAGGCACGCGAGGCGCCGGTGCGATCCACGGTCCAGCCCATGATGCCGCGGACCTCCTTGTGGTCCGGATCGCCGAAGAGCACGACGTGCCAGCCGTCACGAACGAGCTTCTGGGCGTAGCGCTGTGCCCGGGTGACGATCGGACAGGTGGTGTCCACGACCTCCAGCCGGCTTTCGCGGAGCTGGCGGACGACCCGTTCGCCCACGCCGTGAGCGGTGATGGCGACACGTCCGCCCCTGACCCGGGCGGCCGTTTCGGCGCCGATATCACCGTCCACTTCGTCGGGGCCCGGAAGCTGGATGACGCCGGAGCGCTCCAGTCGTGCCACGACGTCGGGGTTGTGGACGATTTCGCCCACGCTGAACACGGGATCCGAAGGGCTGGCAGCGGACTCCATGATCTGGACAGCGCGGCGGACGCCCATGCAGAAGCCCATTTCGCTAGCGCGCAGGATCTGAACCATGGTGTTCCTGTGGGGAGACTCCCGAATCAGTATAGGCGGAAAGGTATTGCCGGGGTAAGAGCTTGCATATCTCCGCGAATAGCTGATCGGTGAGCTCTTCGATCTGGGCTTGAGTGGGCCGCCTCACGTGGGGGACTGAGATCGGCTCGCCGACAACGACACGAAACGCCGGCCTGCGAAGAAGATTGAGCGGGTTGCCAAGCTTCTCGGTCCCTGTGATGGCACAGGGCAGCACGGTTGCACCCGTGCGCAGGGCGATCAGGGCGGTGCCGGGGTGCGGCTTGCCGACATAGCCGGTTCTGCTGCGTGTCCCTTCGGGGAACATCCCAAGGGCTTCGCCACGCTTCAGGATGCGCTCCGCGTTGAGCATGGCTCCGACGTCCGCCTCCGATCGCCGCACCGGGAATGCGCCGTAGAGCCTTGTGAAGATCCCGAACGGCCACTTGAACAGCTCGATCTTGGCCATGAACCGGATGCGCCGGCGATGGACGGCTGCACTGAGGATGATGGGGTCGATGTTGTTGAGATGGTTTGAGACGAGGAGGATGCCACCGCTTGGCGGCACCCGTTCGCGCCCCATCACCTTCCAGCGGACCAGCACGACGAGGAGAAATCGGGCCAGGCTTGTGCCCGCCCAGTACACCACGGGCACGTAGGTCGAGAGCTTCAGGATGCGGCGCAACGAATCCTCTCCAGAGCGAAGGCGATGACGGCGGCGATGTCCATGAGCGTAGTATCGATGATGATCGCGTCGACGGCGGGCCGCAGTGGGCTCGCCGCGCGCGCACTGTCGACCACGTCCCGGCCAGCGATGTCGCGACGGGCACGGTCGGCGTGCTGGTCTTCGCCCCAGGATTTCGCCTGGGTGGCCCGGCGATTGGCCCGGGCCTCCTCGGAGGCAGCGAGGAAGAACTTGATGGGGGCATCGGGCAGCACGACGGTGCCGACATCGCGGCCGGCCAGCACGGCGTGACCCCGGCGGGCGATGTCGCGCTGCATGCGCACCATCGCCTCTCGCACCCCGGGAATAGCGCTGTAGGCACTCACATTCGCTTCAATTTCGGGCGAGCGCAGCAGGGCCGTCACGTCCTCGTGACCGAGGGAGATGATGGTTGCCTGGTTCGCCTCGACGTTCATCTCGATCTTCGACGCGAGTGTGGTGCAGGCCGCCTCGTCGGAGGCGGGCGTGCCGCTGCGCAGGGCCGCGAGCGCGAACGCGCGGTACATCAGACCGGTGTCGAGGAACAGGTAGCCCAGCGATTCGGCCAACGCCTGGCCGAGGGTGGACTTGCCCGAGGCTGCGGGGCCGTCGATGGCGATCGGTGATGGAAGTTGGCTTTGACCAGTCACTTGCCGGGATCGTATGCGATCCGCTGCCAAGAGATCAGGGCGTGTCCGACGATTCCATGGAGTTGGCGGCGCGTTTGGCGGAGGCGTAGAGGTCCTCCACTTCCCGGCTCGTGAGTTCGCGAAAGGCACCGGGGCCCAGGTCGCCAAGATGCACGGGGCCCACGCGAATGCGCCGCAGGAACAGAGCCTTCCGTCCGAGCACCTGGATCATGCGCCGGATCTCTCGGTTGCGTCCCTGTCGAAGGACGACGAGCAGCCATGCGCCGGCTTCCGGGAAGTCGACCCGGGAGGAAGGCCCGGGGGCTGCGGTCACCCTGACCGACGCCGCGCGGAGCCGCTCGCCGTCGGCCTCGACGCCTCGCACCATGCGTTGGAGGTCGCGCTCCGCGAGAGGAGCATCGACGGCGACAAGGTACTCCTTCTCAACCTCGTACTTGGGGTGGGTGAGGAGATCGGTCAGGTGCCCATCGTTGGTGATGATGAGCAGGCCTTCGCTGTCGCGGTCGAGCCTGCCAATCGGATGGAGTTTCACGTCGCCGATCGGCACCAGATCGAGCACGGTTTCGCGCCCCTGCTCGTCGTGTGCAGTGGTGATGAAGCCGATTGGCTTGTTGAGAAGGAAGTAGCGGTAGCGGCCCCGGAGGACCGGTACGCCATCGACGAGGATCTCGTCCACCTCGGGGTCGGCGCGGGCGCCGGGTGTCCTTTCCACGGTGCCGTTCACGGCGACACGGCCGGCGGCAATCATCTCCTCGGCGACGCGGCGAGAGGCCACGCCGGCATTCGAGAGGATCTTCTGAAGCCGTTCAACCGCCACGTTTCATCCTTCGCCGGATGTCGGGCCAGGCCCGCCTTCCGGCAAGGCCAAGCCCCATGATTCCTGCGCCCGAGGCAAGCCCGAGTGTCACCCACGGTAACGCACCCGCGCTCTTCTTGCCGTCCCGGGCGACAATGCCTGGATCGGCGGCCCGGCCGCGCTCGTCCCGGGTCCTTTCTGCCGCCTGCGGTGCCGGCGAGGGAAAGACGTTCGGCCCCCCGGGTGACGGTCTCTCGGTCAGCGCCCAGTTGTCACTCGAAGGGTCGGCACCTGGCAAGCGTATTCCGAGCGTCCGGCCCGCCGGAGGAGCCGGGGGCGGCGGTTCGAAGACGGAGTCATCGTCGCCGAAGGACAGTGCATCGTTCACGGTGCCGTCAGGTGCCACCAATGTGACGACGTCCCCCGAGTTGTTCAGTCCGGCACCGACTTCGCCATCGGCGACGCGGGCCATGGCCACGCCGGGGATGGCGCGAACGGATCGCCCGGCCACAACGACATAGCCGCCCGGCGGGATGTGGAGCGCGGGCAAAGTGTCGGTTCCTCGTGCATCGCTGAGGCTCCAGCCGTTGAGGTCCACCGGATCGCTCCCCACGTTGACGAGTTCCACCCATTCGTACGGGCTGTCACGGCCCGTCTCTTCGGGATCGCTCAACACCTCGGAAAGACGAAGGCTCAGCCCGGAAGGGGATGCAGGTGAATCCGGGCGGGTGGGCGAGACTGGCGGTGCACCAGAGGAGTCTCCAGACGCGGGATCCACGGGATCATCAGGTCCGGGTCCGGCTGGAATGGGGTCGGGGGGCGCCGGACCGAGGTCTGCGAGCATCGCGGAATCGAAAAAGACCGTGACTGTTCCCGCCGGCCGCAGCATGAGCCGCACGCGGACGGAGTGGGCGGTGGACGGCGCATCTTGCGTGGTCTCGAGCCGGGTCCACGAGGTGGAACTCGACGGTGGGCTGTCCGCTTGCTCGATCGTCGTGCCGCTGCCGTCATCGCTCGCGTACCAGGAGAGCCGCAGAAACACGTCCCCCTGTCCATCGGCGATCCGGGACACGGCCGAAGCGGCGTAGCGGTGTCCCGCGTCCGTGGGCACGGCCTGGTAGAGCCACTTGGTCGAGGCGGTGTCGGATTCGAGCGTGGCCGCGCGAGCGCCCTCGTATGCGTCGGTGGTCAGGCCCATGGAGCCGCCGTACTTGTTCCATGCCTCGGGCCTTCCGTCGGTCTCCAACTCGAAGCCGCCGTTTTGCAGCATCCCGCCCGAATCCGGGGGACGCGTCGTGCTCGTGCCGGAGGGCTTTGCCGTTGGAGTGGACGTCGAGGTCTTCGCCGGCGTCGTCGCCTTTGGCGCCGTCGGGATGCGGGTGGAGGTGGCCGTGGGGATCGGAGTTGGTGTTCGGGTGGAAGTCGGGGTTCGAGTGGGAGTCGAACCGTTGTGCGATGTCGGCGAGGGTGTTGGATGGACGGTGGCGGTGGCCGCTTCGGTCGTTGTGGGGACCGCGGTGCTCGTTGGTTGGACGGTGCTCGTGGGGGTGGGAACGGCGGTGTTCGTTGCCCCGGCCGTCACCTGAGATGTCGCCGTCGAGGGACTTGTGGGCGACGCTGTTGAAGTGGAAGGGCTGGTGGCGGTGGCGGTTGGAGTGGAAGCCGGTTGCGCCGGAATGGTCATGACCAGCGCTGCCTCATCGGCGAACGCTTCAAGGGGTTGGCCCGGGAATGGCGTCAGGCGGACGGAGAAGACGACATATGCGGCTGTCTCGGGGGCCAGGCTCGTCCCGGTGATGACGACATATGTGGGAACCAGGTTGGCCGTGCTGAGAGGAGGGGCGCCACCGACTTCCAGGAAATCGTCCGTCAGGAATTGGAGGATGATGGTCGCCTGTCCCCCGGGCGTCCCCGATGCGTGAACCGTGGCCGAGTACGTGGCTCCGGGGTCCACCGGGACGGTCTGAGAGACGGTTGTTGTTGCCCCGGACGCACGCACCGCGCGCCCCGCGACGATGTTGACCTCCTCAGCGGTGACGGAGCCCCCAACAACGGACCAGGCTGACGGACTCGGTCCGGTCCAGCTTTCGAAGCTGCCGTTGGCGAGCAGATTGGTGGCCTGAACACGCGAAGGCGCGCCGAGGCTCGCAGCCAACAGCGCCAAACCAACGGTGAATGCCAGCGCCGGCCACCAGGTCCGCCCCATCGCGGCGGGATACTATCAGCCGTCCTCGACGAGGTCCAGTGCTGAAGCAAGAGCCGGGGAAAGAACCCCCAGCGCCGTTGTCCTCTCACCTCCGGCTATCACGTCAGGGTCCTCTCCGTTCTGGCGGAAGTCCCGCTACCGCAAGACGCCGAGGGGCCGAGCATACCCGGCCCGGTGGAGCCGCTACCGGGCAAGAAGAGGGGCGCCTCCCAGGTGCGAACCGGCATCGACGATCAGGAACTCGCCCGTGATGAGGTCGGCCCCTTCGACAAACCAGACGGCGGCCTGGGCCATGTCCTCGGGCGTTCCCGCCCTCCGAAGCGGCGTGGTCCGCTGCTGAGCGGCGACAGCGGCATCGTAGACCGCGTCGCCCAGGCCGGCACGGAGCCACCGGCCCTGGATGAAGCCGGGACAGACCGTATTGACGCGGATCTCCGGCCCGAGCGCCCGGGCCAGGGAGAGCGTCATCGTGTTGAGCGCGCCCTTGGAGGCTGTGTAGGCGACCGAGCTGCCGATGCCCATGACGCCCGCGATGGACGAGATGTTTACGACGGCGCCCTTTCCGGCTGCCTTCATGGTGGGAGCCACGGCTCGTGTCATCTGGAATGGGCCAACGACGTTGATCGCGTAGATGCGATGGAAGTCGTCGCCGCTGAGCCCTTCGAGGTTGGCATGGTCGACGAACTGGGTGGTCCCGGCGTTGTTGATGAGCGCGTCGATCCGGCCCCATTTCGTGAGGGCCGCGTTGGCCATGCGGCGGCAATCGGCGTCGCTGCCGACGTCCGCCTGGCACAGGAGCGTCTCGACGCCCAGTTCGAGGCAAGCGGCCTCCGTCTCGCGCGCCTCGGCTTCGCTCTTTGTGTAGTTGATGACGACGTTGCAGCCTTTGGAGGCCAACATCTTCGCGCAAGCGGCCCCGACCCCGGTCGCCGAGCCTGTGATGATCGTCACGCCACCCTTGATTTCCATGGCTCCTCGTCCTTCCTTCGTGGTGGCGGAAGTCTACGCTGAAGCGGGCTGAGGCTCGACTCGTGTGGCTCCTGCTTTACGTGAGCCTTTCGGGGTGTTTGGCCGCTAGGGGGCGGCGTTCGTATACTGCGGACACCCGCGCGAGACACGAGAAGACCGGCTGTTTCGCCCCGACGAGGTTTCGACAGAGTGCCCAAGCAGAAAAGACGGGAGCAGCACCACCTGCGCCAGACCCCGGCGCGCCGCCGGAGCTACACCATCGGCGGCACGGCTCCGGCCGAGAAGTACAGGGCCGGGTTCCCGATGAACCTGCTCGCGAATGTGAAGGCGTTCTATGTCATCGGCGCCGTAATCATGATCGGAGGAGTGCTCGTGGCGGCGGTCGCCCAGGGATGCAACCCGAGCCCAAAGGCGCCTGACCTCACGCCGACGGCGACCGTGAGCGCAAGCCTCACACCCAGTGGCAGCGAGACGCCTTCCGCCTCCTCAACCCCGAATCCACGAACCTTCACAAAGGCCGAGCAGGTAGTCGACGCGGCGACCAAGCAGTACACCGCGACGATCAAGATGGACAAGGGCGACATCGTTCTCAGACTCAATGCCGATGTGGCGCCTAATACGGTGAATAGCTTCGTGTTCCTGGCCCAGAAGGGCTTCTTCGATGGCCTCACGTTCCATCGCGTCGAAGCCAACTTCGTGGTGCAGGGTGGCGACCCGAAGGGGAACGGCACGGGCACGCCAGGCTACCAGACCCAGGACGAACCGAACCAGGTTCACAACAAGCGGGGCACGGTTTCGATGGCCAAGTCGTCGGGCGCGACCGGGTTTGGCAGCCAGTTCTTCATCAACCTGAAGGACAACATCGGCCTCGATTTCGACAGCAAGGCCGGCGACAAGTTCTACCCTTTTGCTGAAGTCACAAGCGGGATGGACGTCGTCGCGAGGCTCGTGGCAGGAGACGTGATGCGCTCGGTCACGATTGCGGAGTCGCCGAAGTAGCCGGTCAGCGCGCGACCGCCACGACCCTCGATCGTCGCGCGAGGCGGGCCAGTACAGCGGACGCGGCGCGAAGACTGGTGCCACCATTGCCGTTGCTGCCCATGTAGACGCTCTGGACGAAGCGGCCCTGGGTCGCGACGATGGCGTAGAGCCCCACGTCAGCCTCCGGGCTGGCGGCTTCGATCCGGAACGCGCGCGTGCCTTCGGGGAGGCCCAGGTCCTCCGGTGGGGCGACTTCCCCGGCCTTGCGGTGACTCGCGGGAAGCCAGGTGAATGCGGAAGTCGCGAGAGCATCCGGCTGGGCCCGGAGGCTACGAACGAAATGCACGGCCTCATCTTCGTTGCCGAACTCCATCACCTGGCACACCGCCTCGGCGGGAGATTCGAAGGGAGGCCTGCCGACTGCCTCCTTCCAGTAGTTGAAGCGGCCGCCGCGTAACCCAGCTGCTTCCAGTTCGGCCCTGCGTCCGGGTGCGTCGTTGGCGAGGTCGGCCAGGTTGCGAGTGGAGAAGTCGCCCGCGAGCCGCAGCGCGAAAGCGCCGCCAAGGTCGTCGCGCTGGCAGGCCATGGCTTCCGGGATGCCAGCGCCGAACGGTGGCGGACCGCCGCAGGCAACGGCCAGGGCTGCTATCCCGGAGGCGACGGCCGCCGCCTTGCTACTCGTTGGAAGACGGTGTTTCAGGTCCGATCATCCCGTGGCGGACGGAGTAGCGCTCAACCAGCACAATCAGGCCGAAGAAGGGCAGGAATGCGGCGACAGAGAGCGCTGCCCAGGCCCACGCTGGGATGAGGACAAGCAAGATCGCCATCGCCGCCGTGAGTCCCATCCCGATCACCGCGAGGATCCGCGCTGCCACGACGAAGGGAGTCACCCGGGGTTTCATGACCGCCACCTCAGATTCGATCTTGCTGCCGATGTCTGCGGAGGTCCAGCCCCGGCGCTTGACCGTCGAAGGCGGGGCCCCGAACAATCCTCCGGTATCCTTCGTGATGGAGAACGCACCATGCCCGAACAGGGTTCGCTTCCAAGGTTCGACCAGCTTCCCTCTGTGGAAGGAGCGCCGCCACAGTCGGGCTGGTGGCTCTTTGGCAGGGACGATCAGGTTGGGCTCTTCAACCTCCAGACTCCCGAGCGGATTGCCGCGGCGGCGAGGCTTGTGCAGTCAGGCGCCGTGTTTCCGTTGAACTGGGAGCTGGAACTCCCTTCACCGCCGCTCTACGGGCGCGGAGCCCTACGCCAAACGGTGTTTCGCAACCCTGGTGGCCACGATGATGTCCTCGACAACTTCTTCCCGCAGGCGTCGTCGCAGTGGGACAGCCTTGTGCATGTCGGACATCCACGCCACGGGTTCTACAACGGCGTAACGGCCGCCGAAGTCACTGGCCAGCCGGGGACGCGGGGGGGAATCGAGCACTGGGCCCGGCGCGGCATCGCGGGCCGGGGAGTGCTGCTCGACATGGCGCGTTTCTATGCCAGGCAGGGGCGTCCTATCGATGCGAGCATGGCGGTTCGAATCGGGCAGGAAGACCTCGAGGCCTGCCGAAAGGCCGAGGGCGTGGAGATTCGTACCGGCGACGTGCTGCTTGTGAGGACCGGGTGGATCGCGTGGTATCTCGAACAGGACCCGGCTACCCGGCGCTCGATCTCCTCGGCTGCGAATCTCACCGCGCCAGGACTGGCGGCGGGCGAGGCCATGGCGCGCTACCTGTGGGACCTCCACGTTGTTGCTGCGGCCAGCGACTGCCCGGCACTCGAAGCCTGGCCGCCGACGGCTGAGACTGGTGGCTTCTTGCACCACTACCTGCTGGGGCTGTTTGGCATGGCCATCGGCGAGCTGTGGTACCTCGAGGGACTCGCGGACCACTGCGCGGCCGATGGTCGCTACGAGTTCTTCTTCACCTCGGCGCCTCTGAACAAGCTCGGAGGCATTGGCTCGCCTCCTAACGCCCTCGCGTTGAAGTGAGCTACCGATCCATCAACAGGTCCAGTGGCGGATGAGGTCGTTGTGGCCTTGGCAGGCGAGCGCAAAGCTGCCCAATTGCGCCAGGACCATGGCAAGAGCGAGGGCGACGATGAAGAGCACGGCATAGGCCACGCCGAGCCCGTTCAACCACTTGCCAAGTCCGAACCCAATCACCGCCGCCACAAGAAGGACTCCAACATGCAGGTAGAAGTACGCGGCGTCGCGTTCGCTGGCAGTATGCCGCTGATCGAGATGCGAAACGTCGATTGTGGCGCGCAGGAGCGCGAGGTGGGCAGTGCCAAGCACCACAAGGGCGCTCGTGACAACCACGGCCTGAATGGCGCGCGGTTTGGAATGCGGCAGGCGAGGGGTCATTGGGCCGGAATCTAACCGCCCCGGATGCCGCCCGCAAGGGAGCCGCCGAATTCACGGTCAGGCGGCAGCTGCCCCCAGCAACGCGATCACCTCGTCTACGGTGGCGACGCGCCACCCGGCCCATATCTCGCCCTGCTGCCACTCGAGGTAGCGATCGCGGGCTGCTGCGCGGGCGGCCTTGATCTCGTCCTCGGTTGGTTCGTGGCCGAGCTGGCGGGCAATGCCTTCCGGTGACGTGTCGCCAAGCACGTTGCGAGTCATCGGGATCTGGGCGTTTGCCAGGGCGGGCCGCTCGATCAAGTGCCCGATCTCGCGGTGGTTGCGGTCGTAGAGGATGAAGACGGGAATCGATTCGAACTGGCCGTCCTTGAGGTACTCGGCGATCATGTCCTTGTTCTGATCCCGTTCGAACATGCGGAGCTCGATTCCGGCGGCCTCGGCGATGCGCTGGGCGACCCCGAGCCCCCGATAGACGTCGGGGCACCAGTCCTCGCCAATGACCACCATGTGGTCGAGACCATTTGGCCTCGCGACCGCTGCCTTGAGTGCGGCCGTTTGCGCGTCGTTGAGCGCCAGGTCCCGGTAGTTTCGCTCGAACAGCTCGCGGTTGCGGATGCCGCTGTCCAGGTATTCCTGGAATGTCTTGCCCGTCCTGAATCGCTCGATGGTGATCACTGATTCGGCCGCTTGAGTCATGAGATGTCCCCTACGTGAAGATGCTGTTCACTCAGCCTACGTGCTGGGTCGCGAGCGAGACAACCGGCACTAGCCGTCTTCGGCGGCTTTGACCTGGTTCCAGAGCGCATTGAGGCCGTCGATGTCCAGGCCCGCCAGGTCCATGTTGCGATTCCGCGCCGCTTCCTCGACGGCGCCGAACCGGCGCCGGAACTTGGTGTTGGCCCGGCGCAGGGCCTGTTCGGCATCAATGCCCAGTCGGAGGGCGATGTTCGCGAGAACGAACAGGATGTCGCCGAATTCGTCTTCGCGGTCACGGGCGCCCTCCGCCAGGGCGAACTCCTGGACCTCTTCGATGAGCTTCTCCAGCGGGCCTTCAAGATCGGGCCAGTCGAATCCGACGCGCCGGGCCCGGCCCTGAATTGACTGGGAGGCAGCGAGGGCAGGCAGCGATGAGGGAACGCCTTCGAGGATGGAATCGCGGGGCTTCTCGGCCTGCTTGAGGGCCTCCCACGATTGCCAGACCTCTTCGGCGGTCTTCGCTGTCGCCTCGCCAAAGACGTGGGGGTGGCGGCGCAGGAGCTTGCGGGCGATGTGCTCGGTGATGTCGGCCAACGTGAAGTCCCCGGTTCGAGCGGCGACGGCCGCGTGCATCAACACCTGGAGAAGGACGTCTCCGAGTTCTTCGGTGAGCCGTGATGGGTCGCCAGCGTCAATCGCTTCCAGGGTCTCGTACGCTTCTTCCAGGAGGTGAGGGCGGAGGGAAGCGTGTGTCTGTTCGCGGTCCCAGGGACAGCCGTCGGGGGCGTGCAGGCGCGCGACGATTGCGTGGAGACCGTCGAAGCGCCGCACGTCCTCGAGCGGCGGCAGTGCGGGGACAAAGATCGCGTCGAGGTGGCTCGTGGGCCGGTGGTCGAGCTCGGATAGTGGCAGGGGGCGCACGCTCTCGTTGTCGGTGCCCAGCGACGCGAGGGCGATGATGGTGTGGTCCGGAGGGTAGATGTCCAGCAGGGCCAGCTTGAGGGTCGTCGAGACATCGCGATCATGGATCTGGCTCACAAGCGCGGGCCGCTGGGCGTCGATGCGCAGGTCGAGCGCGTCGCAGAGTTGCACGGTCGCCATGTCGCAGCGCAGGGTCGTGGCTGCCGCATCGGCGAAGCTAAGCCCGGGGTAGACGCGGACGGCGATTCCTTCGCTACCCGCGCGCGGTAGCAACTCGACGACGGTGCGTTCGGCAACCAGGGGGTGACCGGGGACCGCGTAGACCACGTCGCCCGCCCGCCCTGCCTCGAGGACGCGCGCAACGATGGCTTCGTAGACACGATCGAACGATGCTCCCACTCGATAGAGGTCGTCGCAGTCAGTGAATGCCACCGTGGGTTCGAGTGCGGCAACGGTCGGATGGTGACGCGTCCGGAGGATGATGCGCATGCCTGACGTCAGCAGCGCACGCACCTCGACCGTCAGCAATTCGGCGCGACCGGGCCCGAGGCCGGCAATGTGGATAGTCATGATCGCGAGTATAGGGTCAGGACCGGGGAACGACTGCCGGAGCGCCGAAGCGAGTCCGTCGGCCGTGGGCTCAAGGGTGAGAGATCACGCCCCGTGATCGGAGCGCGGCCACATACGCCTCGACATAACTTGAGGCCGAGGCGCGCCATGAGAAGTCGCGGCTCATGCCGCTCACCTGCAGCTTGTGCCAGGCCGGGGCGTCATGGAAGGCATGGAGTGCACGTTCGAAGGCTCCGCTGAGCGCCATGGGCGTGAAGTCATCGAAGAGGAAGCCGGTGGCGGCGTCCGGGTGGTCGGCGGGGTCGAGGATCGTGTCGGCGAGCCCGCCGGTGCGTCGGCCGATGGGAATGCAGCCGTAGCGCATGGCAATGAGCTGACCGAGCCCGCATGGTTCGAATCGAGAGGGCATGAGGAACATGTCGGCGCCGGCGTGGATCCGGCGAGCGAGGAGGTCGTCGAAACGATCGACCAGCCGCACAGCACCCGGGCGAGCCTCTTGCTGCGACCGCAGGTCGGCCACCAGTGCCGGGTCTCCCTGGCCGAGGACGACGATCTGCGCTCCCTCGGCGACGAGTTCAGAGAGCGCCTGGACCACGAGATCGATGCCCTTCTGTTCGGTAAGGCGGGTGACCATGCCGAGGATTGGCCCGGGCTGGTCGGGCAGCTCCAGCTCGGCCCGGAGCGCCGCCTTGTTTGCCTGGCGCCGTTCGATGCTACTCACGTCAAACCGCGAGGTGATCGCCGTGTCTGTCGCGGGGTCGTGGTCCCTGCACACCAGACCGTTGAGGATCCCGCGGAGCCGGTCATGCCGCAATCCAAGAAGGTGATCGAGCCCTTCGCCGAGTTCGGGCGTCAGGATCTCGCGGGCATAGGAAGGGCTCACGGTGGTGATCACGTCGCTGTAGTAGATCGCCTGCGCCAGGAAGTCGTTGAAGTCGTCGGGGCCGCGATAGCGGAGGTTGTGGATGGTGAAGATCGAGGCGACGCTGCGCAGTCGAGCGTTGCTCCAGGCGAGGTTTCGGAGCGCGAAGGCGAGGGGAGCCGTGTGCCAGTCGTTGAGGTGGAGAATGTCCGGTGTCCAACCCTCGGTGGTAACAAGGGCGGCGACCGCGCGGCAGAAGAACTGGTAGCGAAGCAAGTCGTCCCCATCGCCATAGACGGTCTGGCGGCCGAAGTAGTGGCGATCGAGGACAAGGTCCACGGGCACGCCCCCTTCGCCTTCCACCGTGGCGACTTCTACATCGCGACTGGCCTCCAGGTCGCGGACGGTTAGCCGGCGGCGAGTGGCCGCTGCTTCGAATGCCTGGATCGAGCTGGCGTGGCACGGCGTGACGACGCGTACGTCGTGTCCGGTTTCACGCAGGCGGGAGGGCAGTCCGGCGACTACGTCGGCGAGGCCCCCGACCTTCGCGAAGGGCGCGACCTCGGCCGAGACGAAGAGCACCCTCAAGACGGGCTGTCCATGAACAGGTCGCGTTCGATCTGGGCGCGGGCTTCGTTGGCGGCTGCCATGCGCCAGGCGGCCTCGCGCTTGACGCGTTCGGAGGCGCCACCCATGGTGATGGCCTTCATGGCGTTCAGCGCGGTCTCGTTGAGCAGCAGGAAGCCGCGGTGGATCATCGTCACGTCCCACATAGGGCGCCGGCTTGCCCACCAGAACTGGCAGCTGTGGAGCGCCAGTTGCAGCCGCTGTTCTGCCAGGTGGAGGAACTTCCGCCCCGGGTCGCGATCCGAGTAGCGACGAGCAATGGCGACGAGTTCAAGGCAGTGGCCCACGTATTCCCATTGCATCTCGTGGAGCGCATTCCCGGGCGCCTGCCACAGGGGGTAGGGATTGCGAGCAGCGATGTCGTCGCGGGTGGTGCTCCACGACGAGGCGAGCGGTTCGATCACCGGGCCATCGGGGAAGAGGGAGGGGAGTTCGCTTGGCATCACCATGGTGATGCGCGTGGCAAGACGGTCGGCATGCCGGTCTTCCTGCCCCGACGCAATGGCGTCGAAGGCGTTCGCCAGGAACTCGCGTTCCCACCCCCGGATGTGATGCCCGAAGGTTTCGGCATCCATGGCGGTCAGCACATAGGCGTCGTTGCCTCCACCAACGCGCGCGAGATCCTCCACGAACCGGACGGCGTCGGTTTCCCGGAACGAAATCCGATTGCTCCGGGCGTCGTCGCGGAACAGAACGTGGATGTTGCGTCCGTCGGCAGGAGCGCTGCAGACCACGTCCAGCGGCCATTCGCCGGGGCATGCAACCCCGCTCAAAGCCACCCAATCGTGCCCTGCCGCGGCGATCGACAGCATGATCTCGCTGCTGTAGCACATCTCGGGGGGGAAGAAGCCTCGCGGTCTCCACGCCTCGCCGAAGGCAAGCCGGTTGGTCCGCGCGTTGTCGGCGATCGACCTTACCCGTTCGCCCTGCGGAATCAACGGCAGGATAGGGTGGTACTTGCCGCTGCCGACGAACTCGACCTGGCCACGTTCGGCGAGCTCACGCAAGCCCGCAACGATGTCCCCAAGGCCGTGTTGATCGAGGGACTCCGTGAGGACGGCGTTGATGTTGACCGCAATGCGTGCTTCCGGGTGCTCCTTGAGGACGGCGAGCAGCGGACGGTAGGACTCGTCGGCGACCTTCCGCACGATCTCGTGCGTCTGGGTCGGCGGCTGGTAGAAATGCAGGAGTTGTGCCCAGTAGGTCATCCGGCGGCTACATCCTCATCGAATGTATCGGCGGTCGGACGGCGTAACCCAACGGGTCAATGTCGGGGAAAGGGTTGTCCAGCTTCCCTATTGCGGCGACGAGTTCGCTGGCGTCGGAGCCAGGGGTCTCGATGGCGGCGGCCAGGCGATCGAAGCGGTCGAGATGGCTTCGAAACCGCTCGACGGCATAGTCGTGGGCCTGCCCGGTTGTCATCAGGAACTGCCAGTCCGAGGACTGAAGCAAGAGCAGCTCGCGGGCGAGCTGGCGTGTGGCCGGTGTCGATGCCGACAGGAGGGTGTGCGCCCTGGCCTGGCGAGCGTAGATCTCAGGCCAGGTCCAGGCCGTGCCATCGTTTCTCCAGGTCCCATGGTCGCCGCCGGTACCCCAGGAACCCTCGGGGAGGTCGATGACTTCTCGCGCCGGGCGGGAAGTGACGAAATCGCCCGCGGTGATGAGGTCGACGTCCGGGTCGGCCGAGAGTGCCCCAAGCGTGGCCTCGAGCCAGGCGACGCCTTCGAGCCACCAGTGTCCGAGGAGTTCGGTGTCGTAGGCACTCACGACAATGCCGGGTTCGCCAGCGCCGGCGTAAAAGGCCTCGATTTCGCTCTTCACTACTCCGCAGAAGTGGCTGGCATGGCCCAGCGCGACCTTCCGCGCCGCATCCGGATCGTATTCGGCCTTCTCGCCCAGGTCGACTCGGGGCCCGGTGACGCGCCAGTAGTGAAGCCCTCCCGAGTCGTCCTTCTTGTGGAACTCGCGATACGCGGGATCGCCGGGGTAGCCATGCTCCGCCGACCAGACCTGGAGACCTGTGCGCTCGTTCCGGGCCAGGACGGCCACGCCCGAGCTGCCGACGGAATAGGCGCGGAAGGTGGTCCCGGCCCGGGCCGGGCCTTCCGCGACCGACACGGGGACGGGACCATAGGGTCCGACGGCGCCGCCGGCGGCCTTGCCCCGGGCAGCGCCACCGGTCACCAGATGCGTTTCGGCAAAGAAGACCGTGATGCCAGCGTCTTCGAGGAAGGTCTCCAGACCAGGACGGTAGGCGCACTCGGGAAGCCAGAACGACCGTGGCCGCTTCCCGAAATTGCGAACGTGAGAGGCGATGCCGGTCTCGATCTGAAAGCGGATGGCGTCGTCGTCGCGGAGCAGCGGGAGGTAGCCGTGGGTGGCGGCCGAGGTGGCGATCTCGATGTGACCTTCAGATTCGAGATCGGCGAGGGCGCCGAGGATGTCCCCGTGGAGGTCGTCCTCGAAGAACGCCTGGATGGCCAGATAGCGCTGGCGATGGAAGCTCGCCGCGATGGGCCGAAGGCCAGGTTGCCCGGCGAAGCGTTCGACATCGGTTCCGGCGGTGCGGATGCGCTCGTCGAGGTAGTTGCGGAAGTGGTCGATGACCAGGGGATCTCGCAATTGCTCGGCAAGGATTGGCGTGATGTTGATGGTGACACCGAGAGATCTTCCCGGGGCGCCGGCGGCCGTGCGGAACGCCCTGATCAGCGGCAGATAGGATTCGAGGATTGCCTCGTGAAGCCACTCTTCGCCGTGGGGCCAGCGCCCGGCGAGCCGACAGTAGGGCAAGTGCGTGTGCAAGACGAAGGTAGCAAAACCGCGGCTCATGGGAGTCTCCTGTTCAAGCCCATCGCACCAGGCCCGTGAGAAACGGGTTGTGGAGATCCGGGTGCGACGGCAGCAGTCGAATGGCGTAGCCCATCGTGCCGCCGACGTTGGATGTGAATGTGCCGATGTAGCGGCAGGCGCCGTCTTCGCTCACGTCCTGAAAGACGAGCGGCGCCATCCCGGCGATCTCGATCTCACCGTTTTGGCCGGCGGGGCCGTAGGCGATCTCCATCCGGATTTCATCGTGGGCGAGCGACCCAAGATGCGCCTGCACGATGATGTTGGCCGGTGTCCGGGAGCTGTGAGGGGAATCGAGATCGTCCTCGACGGAAAGGATCTTGATGGCGTACCACCCGGCCGAGACACGGTCGATCCAATGGGCGAGGTCGCGGGCAGGGCCCAGGTTGTCGTCCCTGAGGCGCTGCCACGAGCGGGCGGCGGGTTCGTAGGCCCTGGCAGCATAGTCGGCGACCATGCGATTGGTGTTGAACTCGGTGGTCGCCGCATCATTAAAAAGAAACATGCGAGCGACCCATTCGCGGGGGACGCCGTCGGGATCCCGGTCGTAGAACGAGGGGATGACCTCCTGTTCGAGCAGGTCGTAGAGGGACTCGCAATCCATGATGTCCTGGGCTTCGGGGTCGTCGTCGGTGCGGTCGCGGCCGATGGCCCAGCCCAGGCCGGGCTGATAGGCCTCGGCCCACCAGCCGTCCATGACGCTCAGGTTGAGGACGCCGTTTGCTGCCGCCTTCATGCCGCTGGTGCCGCTGGCTTCCAGTGGGCGCAGTGGCGTGTTCAGCCAGACGTCGCAACCCTGGACAAGTGTCCGCGCCAGTTCGAGGTCGTATCGCTCGAGGAGCACGAGCCGGTCGTGGAACTCGGGTCGGCGTCCGAATTCAACGACCTCGCGAATGAGTTGCTTTGCGGGTTCGTCGCGAGGGTGGGCCTTGCCCGCGAAGATGAACTGGACCGGCCGGTGCGGGTCGTTGACGATTCGGGCGAGACGTTCGGGGTTCCGGAACAAGAGCGTGGCGCGCTTGTAGCCTGCGAATCGGCGGGCGAAGCCGATTGTGAGGACATGCGGGTCGAGCACCTGGCCGGTTGCTTCCTTGACTCCCGCCAGCCCGAGCCGGATAGAGCTGTCGCGGTGCTGGGCGCGAGCGCGCGTGACGAGCCGTTCTCGCTGGCGTTCGTGCACCTGCCAGAGTTCCTGGTCTGGCACATCGGCGAGGAGGGCCCAGGTGCCCGGGCGGGCCGGATCGTCCCGCCAGTGCCCGCCGATGTAGCGGTCATACACGTCGCCGATGTCGTGCGAGACCCACGTCGGGAGGTGAACGCCATTGGTCACCGAGTCAATTGGCACCTGTTCCAGGGGAAGGCTGGGCCACGCAGCGGCCCAGAGCCTTCGCGCGACGACCCGGTGGAGCTTCGAGACACCGTTCCGGTAGCCGCTCAACCGAAGGCCCAGCAGCGCCATCGAGAACGGCTCGCGATCATCGTCGGGGTTTGTGCGTCCGAGACCGACAAATGTGCGGTCGTCGAGCCCCATGCTCGAGAAGTAGTGCCCGAGGTGCCTCCTGATGAGGTCGGGGGGGAAGAGGTCGATGCCGGCGGCAACGGCCGTGTGGGTCGTGAAGACAGTCGAGGCGCTGACCGGCAGGCGCGCCTCGCTGAAGGTCGCGCCTGTCTCCTCCATGAGGGAGCGGATGCGGTCGACGCCGAGCAGGGCAGAGTGACCTTCGTTCATATGGCAGACGGCGGGACGAAGGCCGAGCGCGCGAAGGGCCCGGATGCCGCCGATCCCCAACAGCATCTCCTGCTGAATGCGGGCCTCCAGATCACCGCCATAGAGCCGGTCGGTGATTGCGCGATCTGACGGTTGGTTCTGCTCCAGATTGGCGTCGAGAAGGAAGAGCGGTGTTTGGCCCACGTCGATTCGCCAGACGTGCACTGCCACATCGCGGCTGTTGAATGGAACCGTGATCGTGAGCGGGGCGCCAGACTCGTCGCG
The DNA here is from genome assembly GCA_964497285.1 of uncultured Anaerolineaceae bacterium. Taxonomy (GTDB): domain Bacteria; phylum Chloroflexota; class Dehalococcoidia; order Tepidiformales; family Tepidiformaceae; genus UCB2. The sequence goes on from CAZCDK010000004.1 coordinate 31,745, forward strand.
GGCGAGGTGCACCGGCTGGCTCGCGAAATCAATTGAGTTGTACTCCTCGCGCTGCCAGCCGTCCGGACCGAGAGCCTGCTGGAAGTAGCCTTGCTGGTAGAGCAAGCCCACGCCGACGAGCGGCAGTCCCAGGTCGCTGGCCGACTTGAGGTGATCCCCGGCAAGGACTCCGAGGCCTCCCGAGTAGTTGGGCAGGCTCTCTGTGAGGGCGAATTCGAGGGAGAAGTAGGCAATGACCTCGCAGTCGTCGGTGCCTGGAACGGTGACCCGCGGGGGGCGCGCCATGTACATCCAGAAGGCTTCGTCGACTCGCTGAAGGTGGAGGAGAAAGCCGTGATCGTCCGCGAGCCGCTCGAGCTCGTCGCCGGGGACGATCTGCAGCAGACGCACCGGGTTGTGTCCGGCAGCTTCCCAGCGATCCCGGTCCATGCGTTGAAAGAGCGCTGCGGCGTCGGTGTTCCATGTCCAGAACAGGTTTGCAGCGATGCGGCGGAGGGGTTCAAGGGGGGGGGGGGGGGCCGGTTCAACCTGGAAGGTGCGGATGGCGCGGACTGGCATGCCGATATTCTACTGCCGGCCGTGTAAGGGTGGACTGGCGTGCAAGAGAGCGACCCGGTCCGTTGTCCGGAGATCATGCCTGTGCAATGATCGGGCTCCGGGGCAGTGTGCCTCGTGCCGGTCGAGTCCCAGTCATGGCCCGCTAGCACATGCCTTTCCGCGCGATTCTCTTTGACATCGGTGACACGCTGTGGCACTCGCGCGCCGCGCCGCCGGCGCGCGAATTCCGGCGACTGGCGGCCGAGAGGGCGGCGGCCGTGCTGCGCCAGTTCGGCGTTCGTGGCCACGACCCGGCGACGGTCGCCCGCGTGGCCTGGGTGGCAATGGAGAAGGCAATGCACGCGGCGCGCGCGACTGACTATGTGGAGCCCGACTATGGTGCGGTTTCGCGGGCCGCTCTGCATGCGCTTGGCCTCGAACTCACGCGTGAGCAGGCGGGCTTCCTGCTGGAGTCGACCTATATCTCGGGCATCGAAGGCGGGAAAGCGCTCTATCCTGATGCGTGTGAAACACTGTTCGAACTGAGGCGGCGCGGCTTCCTCCTGGCAACGGTGACCAACCGGGCATTTGGGGGCGAGCGCTTCCGTGCGGATCTGCGCGAAGCCGGGCTCGATATCGGCTGGGATGCGGAGGCCGTTTCGGTGGAAGTTGGCTACCTCAAGCCACACCCGGCGATCTTCGAGTTCGCGCTGGGCGCACTCGGCGTTGAGCCCGGCGAGGCGCTCATGGTAGGCAATTCGTTGGCCGAAGACGTCGCGGGAGCGCAGCGGATTGGCGTCGCGGCGGCCTGGCGCCGTTCGAAGCCGGATGCGGAAGGGGTCGTGCCGGACTACGAGTTCGACGAGGTTCGCGAGTTGCTGGCGCTTCGTGCGTTGGGGGGGAGCTGTTGATGGCCGGCGAGCAGCGAACGTGGGGTGGACGTTTCGAGGGTGACATGGACGCGCTCACGCGCGACTACACGGCGGGCGCCGACCGCGACCTGTACGAGCACGACATCGCCGGATCCGTGGCGCACGCGCGGATGCTCGGACGGCAGGGGATCATTTCCGCAAGCGATGCCGATGCGATCGTCGATGGACTTCGCGAAGTGCTCGAAGATTTTCGGGCGGGCCGGGTGGCCTGGCGCCCCGAGCTTGAGGACATCCACACGCACGTGGAAGTGACGCTGCACGGCAAGATCGGCGACGCGGCGGGACGGCTGCACACCGCCCGGTCGCGCAACGACCAGGTGGCGCTTCTCAACCGGTTGGTGGTGCGCCAGCACTGCGACGAGCTCGTTGCGGCCGCAGGGGGCTTCCTGGCCGTGCTCTGTGACCTGGGCGAAGAGCACGCGGGAGACCCGATGCCGGGCTACACTCACGTCCAGCGCGCCCAACCCGTGACTCTGGGTCACCACTTGCTCGCCTATGGGGAGATGGTGCTACGGGATCGAGACCGCTTCCGTGACTGCCGGAAGCGGGTGAATGTCATGCCGCTTGGCTCCGGCGCGCTCTCCGGGTCGCCTTACCCGCTCGACCGCGAGATGGTGGCGCGCGAACTCGGCTTCGATGCCGTTTCGCGGAACAGCCTGGACGCCACAGCCGACCGTGACTTCATCGCCGAATTCCTCGCTGCCTGTGCGATCACGCAGATGCATCTCTCGCGCCTGTCGGAAGAAATCGTGCTGTGGGCGAGCGCCGAGTTCGGCTTCGTGCGCCTGCCTGACGCCTTTGCGACTGGTTCGAGCATGATGCCGCAGAAGAAGAACGCGGACGTGGCGGAACTCGCCCGAGGGCGCACCGGGCGGGTCTATGGCGAGCTCATGAATGTCCTTACGAACCTGAAGAGCCTACCGCTCGCCTACAACCGCGACCTGCAGGAAGACAAGGCCGCCGTATTCGGCGCCGTGAACGTTGTCCTGCCGACGCTGACCATCTTCACGGCGATGCTGCCTGTGCTTGAGTTCCAACTTGAACGCATGCGCAAGGCGGCCGGGGAGAGCTTCTCGCTCGCTACCGATGTGGCCGACTACCTCGTCAAGAAGGGCATGCCTTTCCGGGAGGCGCACGCGGTCGTGGGGCGGCTTGTGCGCGAATGCGAGGAGCGCGGCTGCGAGCTAGGTGGCCTGCCGATCGCCGTGTACCGCGGCGCGAGCCCGTTGTTCGAGCCGGACATCCTGGGGTTGGACGTGGACGCGGCGTTGGCCGCTCGAAATGTGCCGGGCGGCACCGCCCCGGAGCAGGTGCGGAAGGCGGCGGGGGAACTGCGTCGGTTGACCAGCTCGTGATTGGCGCCGGGCGAGGGTCCGATGGCTGTGAGAACCTGCCGGGTGGCCCGTTGGCTATTGGGCACGCCATTCATCGCGTGTGATGCCAGCCTGGGAAAGGATGCGGGCGAGCAGGTCGACGCTGACGTCGGACCCATGGGGGCCGGGCAGCCTGACTCGGAGTGAGCCTCGAACCATGAACTGATGCTGGCCACCCGAAAACGGTCCGGTGTATCCTAAGCGTCGTAACCCCCGGATCAGGTCGTTGCGCGAAACTGGTGGCAGGGATGGCACGCTAGATTGCTTCGCGGACGGCGAGTTCTATGTCGTCGATCGGGGGAATGGCGTGGTGCATCGCCAGTCCGAGCAGGACCCACTCCTCGAGGACTTCCCGGAGCTCGGTGCGGCACGCCTCAACCGTTGCACTGGTGGCATACACCCCGTCGAGGCCGGGGATTTCGGCGTAGACCGTTTCGCCGCCGTCGATCAGCTCGTAGTGGGCGTGGCGCATCGCCGCGTCGAGGTACGACGTGAGGACGGGAGCGGAACTCATGGTGAGAGTATACCGCCTGGAGGAGCCTGGCTCGGGAGTGCACGCGGGAACGGGCGGTCGCCGCTCCCATGCGCATCACCCGGGCTACGTCAGGAGCTTCAACAGGTCCTTCGTGGCATCGGCCGCCTTGACGACCCTCTCCTTCTCATCGTCGGTGAGAGGCAGCTCGAACGTGCGCTGGACGCCGCCTTCGCCAAGCTGGCAGACGGTGCCCGAGTAGACGTCGCGGATGCCATATTCGCCCTGGTGGTAGACGGAGCAGGGCATCAGGCGTCGCTGGTCGAGCAGGATCGCCTCGGCCATCGCGACGGTAGCCGCCGAAGGGGCGTAGTAGGCGCTGCCGGTCTTGTAGAGCTCGCCGATCTCGGCGCCGCCGCGCATCGAGCGGGCGACCAGCGCCTGGACCTTGTCCGCGGGGAGGAGGTCAGTCAGGGGCACGCCACCGACCCTGGTCTGTGACACGACCGGAACCATGGTGGTGTCGGTGTGGCCGCCAATGACATAACCGTGGACATCAAGCGGGGAGACGCCGAGGGCCTCCGAGACGAAGTAGCGGTAGCGGCCACTATCGAGCATGCCGCCCTGACCGATGACGCGCTCGCGCGGGAAGCCGCTGGCTTTGAAGGCGACCTGGCACATGGCGTCCATGGGGTTGGCGAAGATGATGATGACCGCCTTCGGGGAATGCTTCGCCGCTTCCGTAACCTTGGCGCGGACGATGGCGGCGTTGCCGTTGAGGAGTTCTTCGCGGCTCATGCCTGGCTTGCGCGGGGCGCCAGCGGTGCAGATCACGACGTCGGAATTGTCAGTCTCGTCCCAGCCGTCGGTGGCGCTGATGCGTGTGTTGTACCCTGCCCAGGCGGAAGCCTGGGACTCATCGAGTGCCTTGCCGAAGTGCATGGTGCCGGCGAACTGGGGGTCGTCCTGGAGGACGATGTCGCAGATGTCGCGCTCAATGAGGCGCTGGGCCATTGCGCCGCCGGTCATGCCGGCGCCGATAATCGTCACCTTCTTGCGGGCCATGGGTCTCCTCGTGAGTTTCGAATCGGGGCACAGCGTACCATCGGAAGGGCGTAGGACGATTTGTATAGACACGTTTCATAGCGGGGATTGAGGGTGGGGTGGGTGCTGTCGCTAAGAACGGCGGAGGTTGGGTCCTGACCCCCCCACGGCGCTCCAGACCGCGAGCACCACGACGACATCCTCGTCGAACACGTAGTAGACATGGTAGCGGGTTGCCCGGAGGAGTATTCGGCGAAGACCTCTCACCTCTGGATGCGCCATCCGGTGTCCGGCGGACGGTGCGGCTTCCAGCACGGCAAGTGCCTGGGCAATCTCTTGGGCGAGGAGGTCAGGCGCGGTGCCTCGGTTCTCTCGCCATCAGCGGTGAACTGACTTGATTTGAGCCTCAGCCTCTGGCGAGGCAAGGACCATCATTGTGCGCGGAGTTCGTCCAGTACGTCCCTGGCCGGCCGACAATTCACGCCCCGGGCAGACCGCCAAGCCCGGGAGATCGCGTCGTTCAACGCGGCCCGTTCATCGTCGCTCAGGTCGTCGCCTTCATCGTCAAGGACGAGATCCAGCACGGTGCCGTCGGGCAGTGTGCCGGGTTCGTCCAGCAGCAGCCTGCCCTTGCCCACTCGTGCTCTGATGGCTGATGGCATGGGCCAGGGATACCATGCCGGGCAGGCGGACATCCGGCCCTTCGCGCGTGCCCGGCATGCCTCCGGAGATTGTCCCCCTACCAGGCGGCCATCTTCTTCTGCAGGTTCTGGTCGAGGGCGTCGAGGAAGCCT
>CAZCDK010000005.1:0-4269 GCA_964497285.1 uncultured Anaerolineaceae bacterium
GGCGAGCTGCGTGAGGTGCGCTTCTCGTTCGACCTGAACGGCGAACGGGTCCCCGGGCTCATGTTCCTGCCCCGGGAATCCGAAGGAAGTCTGCCCCTCGTCCTCATCCAGCACCCGGCCACGGCAAGCAAGGACGACTACTTCGTGGAAGAGCCGGCGAAGGCCTGGGCGCGGCGCGGTTGGGCGAGCGCCGGGCTCGACGCACCCATGCACGGCGATCGGACGAATCACGATCCCATGGCGATCCTCCGCGACAGGAGCCGGTTTCCCGCCGTCGCAGCCCAGTTCGCCGCCGAGGTTTCGATGGCGATCGACCTCCTCGCGGCGAGCTATCCCATCGACCTGGCGCGACTGGGGTTTGTGGGCTACTCCATGGGGAGCATGCTGGGGCTGCCCGCTGTTGCGACCGACGGGCGTTTCAAGGCCGCGGTGTTCTGCCTGGTGGGCGAAGGCGGGCTCGGCAGCTCCGATGCCGGGGCCGCGTCGCCCGCAGCGAGGCTCGGAGGAGTGGCGGTCCGCCTTGTGGGAAAGACGAACGACGAGCTCATTCCGAAGCAATCGACCGAGGCTCTCTTCGAGGCGCTGACAGGTGAAAAGGACATCGTCTGGCTACCGGGCGGGCATTTCGAGATCGGCCCGGATGTGATCAAAGCCGCGGGTGACTGGTTGAAGGAGCATCTATAGGTGACCGACGGAACAGAAGCAGGAAGCGAGACGAAGACGGGCGGCAGATTCGCGGGGATCACACGGCCGGTGTGGGTCTTGAGCCTCGTGTCGTTCTTCGCCGACTTCTCGGGCGAGATGGTCTACCCAATCATCCCGCTGTTCATCACGGGCACCCTGGCGGCACCGGCCGTGGCCGTGGGCCTGGTAGAAGGCGTGGCCGAAGGCACCGCCAACCTGACCAAGCTTTTCTCCGGACGCTGGTCGGACGCTTCCGGGAAACGCAAGCCGTTCGTGGTCGGAGGGTACTCCCTCGCCGCCGCCGGAAAGGCGATCCTGGCCATCGCGCCCGTCTGGCCAGTGGCGATGATTGGCCGCTCGGTCGACCGGTTCGGCAAAGGCATCCGCACAGCGCCGCGCGACGCCATGCTCGCCGACTTCGCCGCACCGGGCTATCGCGGACGGGTGTTCGGGCTCCATCGGACCATGGACACGCTTGGGGCCGTCGTCGGGCCGCTGGTGGGGCTGGCCCTCATCGCCCTGCTCGACGGCCGGCTGAGGCTGGTGATCGCCATCGCCGTCGTTCCCGGCATCATCTCCGTTTTGGTCCTGCGCTGGCTCCCGGAGCACAGCGCTGCCCCCGGGCCGGACGGAAACCGCTGGCAATTTGGCAAGCTCCCAAAGAAGTTCTACGTGTTGCTGGCAATCACGATGGTCTTCATGATCGGCAACTCCTCGGACGCCTTCCTGATCCTGCGTTCGAAGGATCTGGGTCTGACGACCACGCTGGTCGTACTTGCCTACGTGGCCTACAACCTCGTCTACGCTGCGCTCTCGTTCCCGGCCGGAGCGATCTCCGACCGCATTCCGCGAGCCTGGTTGGTCGTGGCGGGCTGGACCGTGTTCGCGGGAGTCTATGCGGGATTCGCCCTGGCCGGCTCAAAGGGCGCGGTCTGGCCCCTGTTCATCATCTACGGGGCGTACATCGCGCTCACGGACGGGGTGTCCAAGGCCCTCGTTGCAGACCTCGCTCCCGGTGCGTTGCGTTCAAGCGCGATGGGCCTGTTCCAGGGCTTGACCGGCCTCGCCGCGCTCGTCGCCAGCGTGATGGCGGGCATCCTGTGGGACCAGGTCTCCGAGGCGGCGCCGTTCGCACTGGGAGCGAGCTGCGCTGCCGTCGCCGCTATCGCCCTGGCCGCCTTCACGTTCGGAGGAGGGTTTCGGCCCGAGGCCGTGACGCCGGCCTGACGAGCGGGCGGCTTTCGCGACCCCCGCGTATACTCCGGCCACTATCACTGACTTGAGGAAGTTTCATGGGCAACCTGATCGATGGTGGCGAAATCATCGCGCGAATGATCAAGCAGGAAGGCGTGAACCACCTGTTTACGCTCTCCGGTGGGCATGTTCAGAACATCTACGAAGGCTGCCTGAAGAACGACATCCAGGTTGTCGACACACGCCACGAGCAGTCGGCCGGGCACGCGGCCGATGGCTATTCGCGCATCACGTTCAAGCCCGGTGTGGCCGTCGTGACGGCAGGGCCGGGGGTGACAGATGTCGTCACCGCCGTGGCCAACGCCTACCAGGCGTCGAGCCCCATGGTCGTGATCGGTGGCCGCTCCCCTCTGCGCGAGTTCGATATGGGATCGCTCCAGGACATTGAGTTGCAGCGCGTCATGGAGCCGATCACCAAGTGGTCGCAAACCGTCTACGAGGCCCGGAGGCTGCCCTACTACATGGCGATGGCGTTCCGCCAGGCGATGACGGGCCGCTACGGCCCCGTCTTCCTCCAGGTGCCATCGGACGTCCTGTTCAGTCGCGTTGACGAAGAGCAGATCCAGTGGCCGCGAAACTACCGGCCCGAGGGCGAGATCATGGGGGACCCGCAGCTCATCAAGGAGGCGGCCCGGGCGATCAAGCTGGCCAAGAAGCCGATGGTGATGGCCGGATCGGGCGTGTTCTGGCACAAGGCGCACAGGGAACTGGCCGAATTCGCGAAGGCGGCGGACGTCCCGGTGTTCACAAACGCGATGGGCCGAGGAACCCTGCGCCAGGACAACCCCAACTTCTTCTCGCTTTCGCGGAGGCCGGCCTTCACGCAGGCGGATGTGATTGTCATCCTGGGCGCGCCGATCGACTTCCGGCTCCGATACGGCCGGGCCCCGGCGTGGAATCCGGAGGCGCAACTGATTCAGATCGACGTTGATCCGCGCGACCTCGGCAAGAACAGGGACTTCAGCATCGGCATCGAGGCCAACATCCGCCAGGCGCTGCTGCAACTGACCGCCGAAATCGGCAAGAGCGACCACGGGGAGTGGATGCAGTACCTGCGGGGACTGGAGGGCATGGCCGATGCCCAGCGCGAGGTGTTCATGAACTCCGACGCGATGCCAATCCACCCCCTGCGCCTCTGCAGGGAGATCGCCGAGTTTGTCGATGACAACACGATCGTGATCGGCGACGGCGGCGACATCGTGTCGCAGGCCGCCAGCGTGCTGCCCGTGAACGTCCCGGGCCAATGGATGGACCCGGGTCCATTCGGAACTCTGGGCGTGGGGACTGGATTCTGCATGGCCGCAAGCGTGGCCGCGCCGGACAAGAAGGTCCTCATGGTGAATGGCGACGGCACCTTCGGTCTGAACGGGTTCGACTTCGATACGTTCGTCCGGTTCAAGATGCCCATCGTCTCGGTGATCGGAAACGATCGCTGCTGGCACCAGATCTACGTCGGGCAGAAGGCGCAGTACGGCACCGGGCGCACGCCCGCCACGATCCTTGGGGACAACGCGCGTTATGACAAGGTCGTTGAAGGCCTCGGCGGCCACGGCGAGTTCGTGGAACACCCCGAGCAGATCAAGGCCGCCATCGCACGCGCGTTCGACAGCGGCAAGCCCGCCTGCGTCAACGTCATCACGGACCCGGAACCAGCGGGAGTCAAGGGCGGCTACGAGTTCAAGTAGCGCCGGGCGCGTCAGGCGGTCTCTCCGGGGCGTAGAATCCGCCCATTCGCCCCGGAGGCCTCTCGCATGTCAGACATCCTCGGATACGAGACCACCGATCACGTCGCTACCGTCACGCTCAACCGCCCGGAGGCGATGAACGCGCTCACACGCGAGCTCTACGCCGAGTTGGAGCGCGCGTTCATCGCCGCGCACAGGGATCCTGACGTGCGGTGCGTCATCCTCACCGGCACCGGTCGGGCGTTCTGTTCTGGCGACGATGTGAAGCAGCTCATGCTCGGCGAGCAGCGCGACGTAGCGATGGCGCGGACACCGGACGTGCGCCCGCGTCCGACACCCGCCGCGGTTGCCGTTCTGGAATGCGACAAGCCAGTCATTGCGGCGGTGAACGGGCCGGCAGTCGGCTGGGGGATGGACCTGGCCCTCTTCTGTGACATCCGCATCGCATCCGAGAAGGCGAAGTTTGGCGAGCTCTTCATCAAGCGCGGCCTCGTCGCCGACCTCGGTGGCCTCTGGCGGCTCCCGGCCGTCGTCGGGCCTTCGAAGGCGGCGGAGCTCCTCTTCACCGGCGATGTCATCGACGCGCCCTCGCCGGTCGCGATCGGCAGCCCGCATTTGTCGCCACGCGAGTTCGAGGAACTGGCGA
>CAZCDK010000005.1:4279-11836 GCA_964497285.1 uncultured Anaerolineaceae bacterium
AGCGCGGCCTCGTCGCCGACATCGGCGGCCTTTGGCGGCTCCCGGGGGTCGTTGGGCCGTCGAAAGCAGCGGAGCTCCTGTTCACCGGTGACGTCATCGACGCACAGGAAGCTCAGCGCATCGGGCTCGTTTCGTCCGTTGTCCCGCACGAGGAACTCCTGGCCGCCGCCGGCCAGATGGCCGCGACGATCGCCGCCAACCCGCCGATTGCGATGCGCTTCATGAAGGAGGGCCTGCGCAAAGCGCGGTTCGCCGACATGCAGGAGATGGGCGCTTTCGTGGGCAGTTCGCTTGCCTACCTCTTCACAACGGAGGACCACCGCGAGGGTGCGCTGGCGTTCGTGGAAAAGCGCGAGCCGCGTTTCCACGGGCGTTGAAGACGCCGATTGGCCGGGATTGAGTTTCAACCGCGCCGGGCCAGATGGTACGATGGCGCGAGCGGAGCCACGCGGGTGTGGTTCAATGGCAGAACGCGACCTTCCCAAGGTTGAGACGAGGGTTCGATTCCCTTCGCCCGCTCCATCGCCACCATCCCCCACCGGCAGCGAATGCCGGCGCGCGGGTGCGGCTACTCGCCCCGGGAAGCGGCGACGCGTCGCTCAGGGTTCGCCTGCCCGGACGTCAGTTCCTGTGAGCGGATGGCCAGGAGATCGCGTTGGGCGCGTCGAAGGAAATCGCGCACCTCGACCTCCCCTTCGTAGCCGGTAACCGAAATCACCGGGCACATGGCTCCGGCGGATTCGGACCGAACGCACGACGCGAGCACCGGGAGCGCATCATCCGCCTTCTCGGCGGCGGTACGGTCCTCGTCATCCGAAACGATGGCGGCGAAGATTGAGCCCTGCAGGCGGGCCGTGAAGTCGCCGTCCCCCATCGCCTGGCGCAGTGCGCGGCCGGCGCCTGCAAGCAGGCGATCGTGTCCCGCCCCGGTGGACTCATACCCGACGATGTCGGCCAGCAGCAGCGAGAATCCACGGCCGTTGCGGACGGAACGCATCATCTGGCGGCGGAGCTCGAAGACGAAGTGACGGCTGTTCGGAAGCCCCGTTTCCTCGTCCTCGTAGATGCGCCCGCGCATCTTCTCGACCGTGTAGTGAAACCGGCGCCCCTGTTCCGACTCCTCGTACCAGAACTGGACGTGAGCCCCGACAAAGAGGGCCGTGGTGAGCACCAACGCGATCAGGTTCTGCGACGATCCCGTGGAGATGAGGGTTTGGGCTTCGATGCTGAACACGAAGAGCCAGAAAGCCAGCGTCACCGGGCGCAGGATGCGCATCATGGCCGGGGTCTCTACCGAGCCCATGGCCCCTCCGTCGGTCGAAGGAAAGAGAAAGACGTTCAGTGCCTGCGGCCTGTTCACGCGCCACTCCGTTGCATGTCAAGGTAAGGATCGAGCGAGTTCATCCTCGCCAACAGGCCCGTTCTGTGGCAGTTCTGTAAAGTGCTTGTAAATCGCGCGGGGGAAAGCGGGACTCAGGGGCGAGGCGGGAGCGCGTCCAGGTAGCGGGCGATCTCGCTCGCAGCGGTGCGGCCGGCGGCGAGTGCAGTGACGACGAGATCGGCCCCGTTGACGTTGTCCCCGCCGGCGAAGACGCCGCGACGCGACGTGCGTCCGCGCGCGTCGACACTGATGAGCGCCCGCCGATCGGCCTTGAGCCCGGCAGTCGTCTGCGCCACAAGCGGGTCGGCCCCATACCCGATGGCGATGACGACGGCATCGGCGGGTAGCGTGAACTGGCTGCCCTCCACCGCGATTGGCCGGCGGCGGCCGGATTCGTCGGGCTCTCCGAGTTCCATCCGCTGGCACTCGACGGCAGTCACGTTGCCACGGTCGTCGCCAATGATGCGCACAGGCAGGGTCAGCATCTCGAAGCGGACGCCCTCTTCGCGCGCGTTCCTGCGCTCTTCCGCGCGCCCGGGCATCTCGGCTTCCGTGCGTCGATAGACGCAGGACACGTTGCGCGCGCCCATCCGGACGGCGGTGCGAACGCAGTCCATCGAGGTGTCGCCGCCACCAATGACCACCACGTTGGCCAGGTCCGGGAGGGGCTCGTGCAGGTGAGCGGGCAGCTGGTCGGGAGAGAGGTTGCCCCGGACCAGGAAGTCGGTTGCGCTGTGCACGCCGTCCAGGTCCTCGCCGGGAATGCCCATCTCGTTCCCGAGACCGGCGCCCGTGCCCAGGAAGACGGCGTCGAACTCCCCGTCGAGCATCTCATCAATCGTGATGTCCCTGCCGACCCACGTGTTACACACAAACTTCACCGCGAGCGCTTCGAGGTGCGCGATGTAGTCGTCCACAATGCTCTTGCGCATCTTGAAGTTGGGAATGCCATACACGAGCACGCCACCAGGTTCGGGCCAGGCGTCGTAGATGGTGCACTCGTGTCCGAGTCCCGCAAGTTGCTCGGCCACAGCAAGCCCCGCCGGACCGGACCCAACGACTGCGACTTTGCGCCCCGTTGGCGCGCACCGGTAGCGCGGCATCGGGTAGCCGTGGAGTTCGCGCCGCTGGTAGTCGGTGCAGAACGCTTCCAGCTTCCCGATTGTCACCGGTGGTTCCGCGCGGCCATCGGGGCGAATCGCGAACCCGACGACGCACGCTCCTTCGCACAGTTTCTCCTGCGGGCAGAGACGCCCGCACATCTCTGGCAGGTTGCTGGTCTCACGAAACTTTTCGGCCGCGCCGAGCACGTTGCCCACTTCGAGCAGGGCGAACGCCGCGGGAATGTCATTGGCCACCGGGCAGGCTTCCTGGCAGGGCGCCGAGGGGCACTGGATGCACCGCGACGCCTCGATCGTGGCGGCTCCAATATCGAAGCCGAGATACGTCTCGTCGAAATTGCGCTTCCGCTCCTCGGCGTCCTGCTTGGGGACAGCCTGGACGCTGATCGCGAGACGGCGTTGAACCTGGTTTGTCATGTCGCGAGACGAGCCAACGCGCCGGAAACTGCGCTTGAGGCCCTGGCTTCCTCGGAATCACAGAGTGTGGTTTCGATCGTGCCCACCGGCCGCCCCCCCTGTCAACGCTCCCCCGGGCTCTCGCCCTTGGCCTTGTTCGCCTGGCGCTCCTGGAACTCGCGATCGGCCCGCTTGCCGCGATAGACGCGCATGTCGATGGCGCGCATGGTGTCCGGGACGACGCAGAAGAGGAGGCGGGGCTCCGTCTTCATGTTCGCGAAGAACGCATCGACCTCCTGCGCCCGGGCCGGGTCCCCGCGGCCGACGTACTTCTCCGCGAGTTCGCGGGAGATGGGCCAGATGTCGAACTCGGGCGCGATCTTGAGCTGGGCGAGACCGTCGAACTCGACGTGCCCTGGTAGTGGTTCCAGCGCTTCGATGCAAAGGGACATGCGCGGATCGCGCTGAAGCTGACGGCACCAGACGCGGGTTTGCGTCCCCGTGATCCAGATCGTCCCATCCTTCCAGAGCCACCAGACGGGGACCGTATAGGGGCGGCCATCGCGGCGAAGCGTTGCGATGACTCCCACCGTCGGCTGCGCCAGGAACTCCTGGACATCGTCGGGCTGCATTCGGGGCATGGTTTCTGACTCCCTGGCTGTTTGGCTTCTATGCCAGCGCGTAGCGGGGCGGTTCCTTCCATTGAGCGGTGGGCGGGTTCTCCTGGGAGCGGACGAGTGCGCGGCTCTTCTCCGCCTTCAGCTTCTCGGCGCGGGCGATCAGTTGCTCGCGCACCTTCGCGTGTTCCATCTCGCGCTGGCGTTTCGCTTCGTTGGGGCGGCGAGGCTTGCCGGGGAAGACCGTTATCCGGCCCTCTTCCTCTAGTTGCCGCAAATGCGTCCTCACGTTGTTGTCGGCGGCAAAGCGGATGCGCTTGTCGATGTCCGGATAGAGCTCGATCATGATGTCCCAGCTGGTGTGTTCGCCCCCGCGCGCCAGGACTTCCAGGATCTGTCTCTCCCTCAGATTGCGATGGTCGATGTAGGACTGGAGCCGTTCACGCGGATCGTGGACGAGGGGCCCATGGCCGGGACAGATGACCTTCAGGTTCGGCAACTCAAGCAGCCTGGCCAACGTACGCCGGTACGGGCCAAGGTCATTGACCGTCGTGGTTGTGCTGCCGAGCAGGGTATCGCCCGTGAACAGCACTCCATCGTCTTCGAGGTAGAAACAGATCGAGTCCACGCTGTGCCCTGGCGCTACGATCACCCGCAGCCGGGCGCCACCGCCCAGGTCGACTACCTGGCCGTCGGCAAGCAGGCTGACTCCCTTCGCCGGCAGCTTCCCGCGGAGAAGCGATCGCGCGTTTGGAGGAATCGCGACATCGGCGTGGTATACCTCCCGCACCCACTTGAGGTTGCCGCTGTGATCAGCGTGATGGTGTGTGATTGCGGCGATGGCGATTTCGGTGCGCTCGATCGCTGCCAGGTATCCCCGCAGCATCCACCGGTACTTCTCCAGCGCTTCACCCGAGTCGATGCTCAGCGACTCCCCGGCACCGACCAGGTAGATGGTTGTGAACTGCGGGTTCATGGGATTGTCGGTCGGCACCTGGACCGCCCTGACGTGAGGTGACACCTGCATGGCTCACTCCTTCGCCCGCATCGTGGGCAATGGCAGAGACCGGTGCAAGCACATAGGCGTGGCAACGTGGCCTCAGTGGCGGCGATTTCGTACCCTCGAAACGTGAACCAGCGGGCCTCGCCACCACAGCCGTCGCTCGCGGCCGTCTTCCGCTCCTTCCTCCTGATCGGGGCGACAACCTTTGGAGGCGGACGGGCTACCTACTTCCACGACGAGCTCGTCCTGCGACGGAAGTGGGTCACGGACGAGGAGTTCATCGAGGCGGTGGCGGTCAGCCAGCTCCTTCCAGGCCCCAACATCGGGAACCTCGCCGCCTACCTGGGCCAGCGCCTCCGCGGCTGGATAGGCGCGGTCATCGGCCTGCTTTGCCTGGTCGTGCCTGGCGGGATGGCGATCGTGGCGATGGCGTGGCTCTACTTCCAGGGAATGCCGGCTTCGATCACGAAACCAGTTGGCACGGGCGTGGCGGCAGCCGCAGCCGGGCTCGCTGCCGCGGGCCTGGTGCGGATGCGCCATGGCGTTGGCGGACTCCCGGGCGTCCCCATCGCCGTCCTCGCGTTCGTCCTCTTCGGACCGCTTGAATGGCCCATCTACGTCGTCCTCGCCGTCTGCTTGCCGCCTTCGCTGGCGGTGGCATGGGTACGGCAGCGCAGGTGACCGACCTCGTCGAGCTGCTGTCGGTGTTCGCACGGTTGAGCCTTGTCGCGTTTGGCGGGGGCGTCGGAATCCTCCCCGAGATGGAGCGGCAGGTGGTTGGCTCGCAGGGGTGGGTCACGCATCAGCAGTTCGTCGATGCCTTCGCCCTGTCGCAGGTCACGCCCGGACCGGGAATGCTGATGGTGGCCATGATCGGTTACCGGGCGGCCGGCCCCGTCGGCGCCGCCATTGCCTGTCTCGGCATGTTCGGCCCGGCTGCAGCGGTGACCTGGTTTGTTGCCGACCGCTGGTCCCGGCTCGGAGACCATCCAGCCGTCGCGCTGATACGCGCCACGCTGGGGCCTGTCGCTCTTGGGCTCCTGGGAGCAGGCGTCTACACGCTCCTTCGCCTGGGCGTCCACGGCCCGGGGACGGCGGTTGTGGCCGCTGCGTCCCTTGCCGCCGTTGCTGGCTGGAACCAGAGTCCCGCACTTGCGGTGGCTGCGGGGGCTGTCGCCGGGTTGCTCTTCTTCCGTTGACAGACCGCTGGCACGGCGATCACCACCCGGCAGCTCGCCGGGCGAACTGGCGCAGGGCAGCGCCGAGGTTCGGCCCCACCCTCGCCACGAATCGGCAAAGTCCGCGGAGACGCGAGACTCCAGACCCCCGGAACGCCGCACCAAATCCGGCGCGGCACGTGCTACGATCCCACCCGGCCGCAGGAGGCGGCACTTCAGCGGAGGCAGCGCCTCGTGCCTACGCCCAACTCCCCGGACAGCGGCCGCATCAAGGCAGCCGTCACCGAACTGCTGACCGGCATTGGCGACGACCCCGAACGCGAGGGCCTGCGCGAGACCCCGCGCCGGATTGCCGAAATGTATGCCGAGATCTTCTCCGGGATGCAGGTCGACCCGGCCGATTTCCTGAAGGTGACCTTCGCCGTCGCCCATGATGAGATGGTGATCCTCCGGAACATCCCTTTCTTCAGCATGTGCGAGCACCACCTCCTTCCTTTTCACGGCGAAGCCCATGTTGGATATGTTCCCGACGGCCGCATCGTCGGGATCAGCAAGCTGGCCCGCGTCGTCGAAACCTGCGCGCGAAGACCCCAGGTGCAGGAGGCGCTGACCAGCCAGGTCGCCGAGACGATCATGAAAGGACTCGACCCTGACGGCGTCGCTGTTGTAATCGACGCCGAGCACCTGTGCATGACCATGCGCGGCGTCCAGAAGCCTGGCAGCCGGATGGTCACGAGTGCCATGCGCGGGAGCTTCCGAAAATCACCTGTCACCCGGGCGGAGTTCCTTTCCCTGGTCCATGGTCCAGGGCGGTAGGCGCGCGACCGGATGACCCCAACCCCACCGAAACCGGTTGCACGCGCGAGGAGTCAGGCCAGTGGCTGATTTGGTCGAAGTCGAAGTCGAAGCCCTGGGCATCACGGCCGAGCCACTGGATGCACTTCGCCACGATTGGGTGGCGCTCCATGCCTCGGTGCGGGAAGCATTGCCGTTCTTGCACCCGGCCTGGACCGAAACGTGGCTGCGGCACTTCGGCCCTCCGGGTCTTCGGCCTGTGTTCCTCGCCATGCGCGACGGGACCGACCTCGTTGGGGTGGCCGCGCTGGACATGAACCACGACACGGCGCGACAACTCGGCGACCACAAGATCTGCGACTTCGCGGGTGTGCTGGCGAGCCCGGGATTCGAACGCCGGGTGGCATCGGGCCTGCTGGAATGGCTGAGTGAGGACTTGACCTCCAACCTCGTGCTCTGGGGGATCCCCGAGGACTCATCGTCGAGGCAGGTGCTCGCCGAAGCCGCCGAGGCCTTCGGGTGGAGCTATGAGGAGGCCGACGAGGCTATCGCCCCGCGAGCTTCGCTTCCCGGCGATTTCGAGGAGTACACCGCGGGGCTGTCGAAGAAGGACCGCCACGAGTTGCGGCGCAAGCTCCGCAACCTTGATGCCGCCGGAAGAGTCACGTTCGACAGCGTCACCGACGTGTCCGGAATCGAAACCCGCTTCGACCGCTTCCTCGAATTGATGCGCATCAGCCGGGACGACAAGGACGAGTTCCTGTCACCCGTCATGGAAGCCTTCTTCCGGGACATAGCGCGCACATTCGCGGCGCTGGGTCTCGCGCGGCTCTCGACCCTGTGGCTGGACGGACGATCCGTCGCGATGGTCTTCTGCTTCGAGAGCAAGGAGACGACTTTCCTCTACAATAGCGGCTACGACCCGGCCTTCGCGCACCTGGCCGTCGGGCTGCTTTCGAAGGCGCACGCAATCCGCGACTGCATCCAGCGAGGCAAGACCGTCTTCGATTTCCTCCGCGGTGACGAGGAGTACAAGCGGCGCCTGGGTGGTGCGCCCAAACGCGTC
>CAZCDK010000005.1:11846-17959 GCA_964497285.1 uncultured Anaerolineaceae bacterium
ATTCGCAGGCGGTAATCGCACACCGCACACCAACCTGCGCATCATCCGGAGCATGCGGCACTTCCGCGCATCGAGCACACATCGCGCGGACACCCTGCCTGGAATGCGTCACAATGAGCAGACCATGCATCCCCTGTCGGACCCCGGATCATGATGCGCATCGCCCAGGTTTCCGCCCACACCAGCCCGCTGGCACCTCTTGGCGGTCGCGAGACCGGCGGCATGAACGTCTACGTGCTCGAGTTGTCGCGCGAGCTGGCCAGGCTCGGATACGAGGTCGACATCTTCACCCGCCGGGATGGCGATCTGCCCCAGGTCGAGGCAGTCGCACAGAACCTTCGCCTTGTGCGGCTCGATGCCGGCCCTGCGGAGCCGGTGGAGAAAGAGGCGATCGTCGCCTGCTTGCCGGAATTCGCACACAACATGCGCCGCTTCACCCATGGAGAGGGCCGCGGGTACGACGTCATCCACAGCCACTACTGGCAGAGCGCCTGGGCCGCCCGCGCGATTGCGCGGCATCTCCGTGTTCCACACGTCGTGATGTTCCACACCCTGGGCGAGGTCAAGAACCGCGCGCGAATGACCGAACTGGAGCCTGCGCGGCGCATCCGCCACGAGCGGGCCATCGCGCGCCGCGCCGACGCGGTGATCACCGCCAGCGACCATGAGCGACTGCTGCTCTCGCGCTACTACGGCGCCCGGGAAGGGCGCATGCACACCGTCCCCTGCGGCGTAGACCTGGAGCTGTTTCAACCGCGCGACCGCACCGCCGCCCGCAGGCAGCTCGGGCTCGACCCGGCCCACCCCGTGCTGCTCTGGGTAGGCCGCCTGGAGAAGCTGAAGGGAGTCGACATCCTGATCCAGGCGCTGGCCGAACTCGACGAGCGTGACTTCACCCTCCTTGTCGTGGGGGGCGACGAAAGGGCCGCGGGCCTGAAGCTGGACCTGCAGGCGCAGGCCCTCGAAGCAGGCGTCGCCACCAACGTGCGATTCACTGGGGCCGTGCCGCACGACAGGCTGCCCACCTACTATTCAGCCGCCGACGTCTGCGTCGTACCGAGCTACTACGAGAGCTTCGGCCTGGTTGCGGTGGAGGCGATGGCCTGCGGCACACCGGTGGTGGCTTCACGGGTCGGCGGACTCGTGTCGACGGTGACCGACGGCGTGACGGGGTATCTCATCCCGTGGCGCTGCCCCGAGCCATTCGCCGAGAAGCTGGAAGTGCTGCTGCACAACCCCGAACTGAGAGCCAACTTCGGCCGGGCGGCGCGACGATCCGTCGAGCGCTTCCGGTGGGAGACAATCGCCCTACGCGTCGCTGACGTCTACGACCGCGTGCTGGCGGACCACCGCGCACGCGATGGGGAGTCGGCGTTTGGGGCGGAAGTCTACGAAGCCGCGGTGCTCGCGGGCGGAAAGCGATGAGGACTCGACGATGAGCAAAGACAAGAAGGGCAAGAAGAAGCCGGGGGACACCGCCCGCGTCCAGAAGGATGTCGACGGGAAGCCCCCAGTCATGACCCCGACCGGCGCGGCCCCAGCGGAGCCACCGCCACCGATCACGGGACCGTCACGTGCGATGGTGATCATGGCCCACCCCGACGATGCGGAGTTCCTATGCGGGGGCACGATCGCGAAGTGGTGCGCCGAAGGATGGGACGTGCGCTACGTGGTCGTCACCAGCGGCGACAAGGGAACACACGACGAATCGATGCACCCCGAGAAGCTCGCGGCACTTCGCGAAGAGGAGCAGCGCGCAGCTTGCCGCGTCCTCGGCGTGAAGGAGTGCATCTTCCTCGGGTACCCGGACGGTTTCACGGTCGATGAGCATGAGCTGCGCGGACAGATCGTCCGCCTGCTGCGCCTCCACCGGCCGGAAGTCGTGATCTCCTGGGACGGATTTCGCCACTCGTTCAACCATCGCGATCACCGCAACGTTGGCACCGTCACCGCCGATGCGATCTACCCGCTCGTGCGCGACCGGCTCTTCTACCCGCGCGACGAAGAGGACGGCCTTGGCCCCCACCAGGTGAACGAGGTGCTCCTCGCCGGCACCGACAACGCCGACTACGTGGTTGACATCACAGAGCACTGGCACACAAAGGTCGACGCCATCCTCTGCCACGCCAGTCAGATCGGAAACCGGCAGAAGAGCGATTTCTTCAAGCAGCGCGAAGAACAGATCGCCCGTGAGGGCGTCAAGCCGATTGAGGAGCGCTTCCGGCGCTGGAGCATTCGCCGCCCGCCCCGCCCGGAACCGAAGAAGGACGGGGCAGGTGCGGAGAGGGAGGACGAGGCGGCGCCCAGCGGTCGCTGACAGCCCGCCCGCGACCGCTGCTACCCCGGCAGGAGCTCCCCCGCGTTGAGGTCCGCCACCGCGGTCGTCGCGCGCTCCGTCAGTGCGTCCATCAGCTTCACCGCGCGGGGGTTGGAGAGGTCGAGATTGACTACGCCGTTCACCGGGATGATCGTCGCCACGAGAACGGCAATGCGGTAGTCGTCCCAGCACCGCTCGAAGGGGTAGTCGCCCACGCCCTCGCCGGCGAGCGTTTCGTGGTAGAGGCGGATCAGCTCACGCTCGTGGGCGCGCCGGAGTTCGACCGGCAGGCTCTGGCTCACGAAGTAGCCGAGGTCGTAGAGGCCACCGCCCCGAACGCAGAGCTGCCAGTCGATTACCGCGAGTTCGAGGTCGCTCCCGGGGTTGCCGAAGAGCATGTTGTCGAGCCGGAAATCGGTGTGCGAGATGAACGCCTGGCCCTTCGCGTACTCATCCATCACGGGTGTCCAGGTGTTCCCCATGCGCTCGAGCGTCGCGAGCACCTCGCCGGACAGGCCATTCCCATAGCGCGCGGCGAAGCCCGGGAATGACTCCCGGTACAACTCCCCGGCGTAAAGCTGGATCGGTTCGTTCACGCGGGGCATCCAGTCGAGTGCCTCCAGCCTCGGATGGTTCCACCAGGCGGCATGAAACTTCGCCAGTTCGCGGACAACCATCCTGGCGGTGGGCAGGTCGCACCCGGCCAGCTGGTCGCCGATCCGCGCGTGTTCGCCAAGGTCCTCAAGGAGGAGGGCGAAATTGCCCGCTTCGACATCGGTTCCGACGTAGTAGGCACGCGGGATACGGAGGGCGACATGCGGCGCGACATCTTCGTAAAACCGGTTCTCACGCTCGTAGTAGCGAAATCGCATGCCGATCGTGCGCGCCTCGGGAAACGAGGTTGGCACCTTCGCGATGACCGACTTCGGGGCGCCGCCCACCGCGCGGTCGTAGTGGGGAATCAGCCGGCGGAGCACGCCCAGGAACCCCACGCCCTCGCCGATGACCGTGGCATCGAACGAAACCACCCGGGCTTCGCCGATGTGGCCGCCTTCGCGAAGGGCCGCGGTGAGCCACTCGGGCGTGATGTCGTCCTGGGTTGCGGGCACAGTGATCAAGGCAGGGTCCCCCGAAGCGAATGGTGCGATGCTGGCGACCCGCGCTCCGGGTGTCAACCGGCCAGGCTCACGGCATGAGCGCACGCCCTCGAGTACACTCAGCGCGTGACCGGGAACCTCTTTTCCCTCGAAGGCAAGACTGCCCTTGTCACCGGCGGTTCGCGCGGCATCGGCTACGCGATTGCGAAGGCCCTCATCGGAGCCGGGGCCCGAGTCATCGTCACTGCCCGTACCAAGGAGACGCTCAACGCGGCGGCCGGCACCCTCGGCCCGAACGCGATCGCCATGGCCGGCGACAATGCCGACCCCGGAGACATCGAGCGCCTGATCGGCGACGCTTGGCGCCTCGGACCGATCGACATCCTCGTGAACAACGCCGGCATCAGCCCGTACTACAAGCGCGCCGAGCACGTTTCCGCTGGGGAATGGAACGCGGTCATCGACGTGAACCTGCGCGGGATGTACTTCTGCAGCGTGGAACTGGCCCGCAGGCTGTTCGAAGCCGGCCACTCCGCGAGCTTCATCAACGTCAGCTCCATTTCCGGGACCGTGCCCCTGGAGCGCCTGGGCGTCTATGCGGCAACCAAGGCCGGGGTGAACCAGCTCACGAAGGTGATGGCACTCGAGTGGGCGGACCGCGGCATTCGCGTCAACGCCATCGCGCCCGGGTGGGTCGAGACGGACTTCACCGAAGACCTCTTCTCGAGCCGTCATGGCGAAGGACTGCTCGCGGACATTCCGTTGGGCCGTCTCGCCGCGGCGCACGACCTCGTGGGCGCGGCCATCTACCTCGCCAGCGACGCCAGCGCATACGTCACCGGGAGCATTCTCGTCGTCGATGGAGGCCGGTCGCTCCGGTAACGGTCGGGCGCGGCGCCTCAGGCGCTGAGCCGATCGACCTCCGCAAGCTCCTCAGCCGTCAGCTTCCACTCGACGGCCGCCACGTTCTGCTCGACCTGCTCCGGCTTCGTAGCGCCCGCGATCACGCTGCCCACATGGGACTGGCTCGCGAGCCAGCCGATCGCCAGGTCCAGCATGCCATGACCGTGGGCCTGGGCGAACGCCTCGAGCCCTGCCAGCGTTCTGAAGTTCTTCTCGCTCAACACGCGATCGGCCATCGGCCCGGCCCCGGCCAGGCGCGTGCCCGGCGGCGGCGGCTCGCCCGGCCGGTACTTCCCCGTCAGGAAGCCGCTCGCGAGCGGGAAGTACGGCAGGACACTCAACTTGTAGGCGTTGCAGGCGGGCACGAGCTCGCGCTCGATTCGGCGGTCGAGCAGGTTGTATTCGTTCTGGGCCGTGACAAACGGTGCGAAGCGATTCCCCTGCGCCACGAAGTGGGCCTCCGCGGCCATCCAGCCAGCGAAATTCGAATGGCCGATGTAGCGAACCTTCCCGGCGCTCACCAGGTCGTCCAGCGCCCGCAGGGTCTCCTCGATCGGTGTGCGCGCGTCAGGCGCATGGAACTGGTAAAGGTCGATGTAGTCGGTGCCGAGACGCCGGAGGCTGTCTTCAACCGAGGCTATGATGTGCCTGCGACTGCCGCCACTCTCCATTGGCCCCGGGCCCATGCGCATCCCGAACTTGGTCGCAACCACAACCTGGGGGCGGCGGCCAGCGAGGGCGCGCCCGAGGTACTCCTCCGAGAGCCCGCCGGGGCCATAGACGTTCGCCGTGTCGAAGAAGTTGACGCCAAGCTCGATCGCCCGATCGACGACCAGCCTGGTCTGATCGGCATCGCAGCGGCGGCCGAAGTTGTTGCAGCCAAGACCGACGATCGAGACCTGGAGTCCCGACCGGCCAAGATAGCGGAATTCCACTTGTGCCCCCGTTTGTTGCGTGTCGCCGAGTATAGCGGGCGGCAACCTCCGGCGCCGGGAGTCCAGTTCATCCCCGGTCGATGTACCTCACGCTGCAGCCGTAGGCAGGGTAGTAGATGCTCAGGTCGGCGGACCCATGAGTCGGCGAGTCGAAAGTCATCGTGAGGGTCGCTTCGCCTGCGTTCTCGGAGTCGTAGATGAGCTGAATCGTGGGCCAATAGAGCGTGGCGATGCCGAGGTAGTTGCCGGTTTCATCGTAGAAATCAGCATCCTCGCCGTTCAGGACATATTCCTGCGTCGCTCCTGCGGCAACGAGCGTAAACGTGTACGGGTACCGGTCGTTCACGGCGGGAGAGGCGCTGCACGTGTTGCTCACCACAACGAAGACGTTTTGCCAATCACCCGTGGAGATCGACCTGGCGGGGAAGACGGGGCCCGCTGGCGTGGCGGTGGGCGGCACGGGCGTCGGCGGCACGGGCGTCGGCGGCACCGCCGTTGGAGGGATCGGCGTCGGCGGCGCCACCGTCAGGGCCGCGGAGCCCGGGCGCTCGGTCGCCGGGGGCGATGCCGTCCGGGAGGGTTGCGTAGTCGTCGAAAGCGCCGGGCCCGCCGGTACTGGCGTCCCCGCGGGCCCGGGGCTCTCGGCGGCATCGGCGCCAGCCGCGCGTGACGCCGAAGGCGACCCACCACCCGCCTGACTGGCTCTTGAGGAGGGAGAACCCGAGTCGCTCAGGCGCATGGCAGCGAATACAACCCCTGTCGCCACCAGTGCCGCGATCGACATGCTCGCGACGACCAGGAGCGGCAGCGGCATACGCCGCCACAGGCCTCCGCGCGATCCAGCACTCCCCACGCCAGCGG
>CAZCDK010000005.1:17969-35191 GCA_964497285.1 uncultured Anaerolineaceae bacterium
GGGTGGCGCCTCCGCGCCGGTCCTGGTCTCGCCCGGTGCCCCGGGGCCAGCCGCCGCCATCATGGTCTCCGCAGAGGCCGCGTGCGCGGCGCCCACGCGCGTCTCCTCCGGGGCCAGGTCGCCAGTGCGAGCACCGGTCAGGCCTGCTCCGGCTGTGGCCGCACCGCTCCCCGCGAAGGGCGGGAAGGCAGTCCTGGTTGTGGCCAGCGATCCGGTCGCTTCGCTCATCCACGTCTCACCGGACTGCCTTCCCAGGCGCAAGCGGGCGGCTTCGAGGGCAGCGATCAGTTCCGAGGCATGCTGGTATCGGGACGACGGACTCTTCTCCAGGCACTTCGCCACCACGGCGACCATTTCCGGGGGCAACCCTCCCAGCTTCTCGAGTGGGGGTGGCGCCTCTTCGTGCAGGCGAATCATTCCTGTGGGAGTGGGGGCGTTGAACGGGCACTCGCCCGTGAGCATCTCGAAGAGGACCACCCCAAGGGAGTAGATATCCGACCGCGCGTCGGATTGCCCGTTGTGTTGCTCGGGCGCCGAGTAGGCCAGCGTGCCTACGAACATGCCGGGCATCGTCACGCCCGAAATGAAGGTCATCCTCGCGATGCCAAAGTCGGCGACCTTCACCGAGGCGTCGCGGGTCAAGAGGATGTTCTCGGGCTTTATGTCGCGATGGACGATCCCGCGGCTTTCGGCCTCATCGAGCGAGAGCGCGACCTGGACCGCGATGGCGACCGCCGCGAGTGGTGCCAGGGGTCCTTCCTTCAGGATCTCGCCGAGATTGGGCCCATCCACAAACTCCGAGACGAGGAAATGCCGAGCCCCGTCCTGGCCAAACTCCTGGAGCTGGACGGTGTATGGGGAGCGCAGCAACGACGCCACATGGGCCTCGCGGCGAAACCGTTCCAGGTAGGCACCGTCTGCTTCCAGGTGGGGGTGCATCACCTTCAGGGCGACCATCCGGCCAGTGCGCTGGTCGACCGCACGGTAGACCGTCCCCATTCCTCCGCCGCCAACGCGCTCTACAAGCCTGTAGTGGCCAATGGTCCCGGACCGGTCGGAGCTCTCGTTCTCGGCAGTCACCGGCTTCGTCTCCTGCCTCCACCGCCACCTTCGGCATGTCCATATCGGGTGGAGATATGGACAGGATGCCGCATTGTCGCCGGATCTGAGGGCAGTCCGGATGATACCGATGCCGAGATCGCACGTCCATGGTTCAGAGCCAGGACGCAGAAACGCGACAGGCACTGTCCGACTGACAGGGGAAGAGCCGAAAGGCCACATGAGAAGGGACGAACGGCCGGTTTGCCTGGCGCCCTGCCGGCCTAGACTATCCACACCAGGGTGTCGAAGTGGAGGGGGCGTGACCATCGCAAGGTCCCGTGATCTGGCTGCCCTAAGTGCCGAGCCGCTTTTCGCGGTGAATCACGAGCAACGCATCGTTGCCTGGAATGGGGCCGCAGCCGATCTCTTCGGAAACCAGCGTAGCGACGTGCTGGGCCGCTTCTGCTACGAACTGGTGGAGGGGCGCAACGGCTCGGGCCACCGCGTCTGCCGCGAGGACTGCGCCGTGATGGCCTCCGCCACCCACGGGAAGGCAACGCCTCCCATGGTCGTGCGCACTCCAGGCCCCGATGGCAGCGTGACGCTCGACATCAGCACGATCGTTATCTACGCCGGTGACGGCGTCGGCTCTGTCCTGCACCTGTGCCGCCCCGCGAACGCAGAATCGGGCGACAGCGAAGACCGCCCCCGGCTGACGAACCGCGAGCAACAGGTGTTGCGGTGCCTTTGCGAAGGCGACATCTCCTCGGCGAGCATTGCGCGCCGCCTCGGCATTTCGCCCAGCACGGCCCGCAACGAGGTGCAACGCCTGATCGAGAAGGTGGGGGTCCACAGTCGCGGCGAGTTGATCGCGCTGGCCTACCGGGACAACCTGCTTTCCTAGGGAGGCGCGCTCAGGCGCTCCCCTGCAATGCGTCAACCATCCCCCTTATAGGGCCGTTCGAGGGGGGCACTGATGCGAACGCATCACGACATGCAGACCGTCCAAAGCGTTCAATGCGTTCACGGTGGCCAGACAGCCGAGCACTGTGACGCCCGGAGCAGAGCGCTCCCACCTCATGACCAGGCGCGATGTCGCGCTGCGCTTCGGCGTTTCGCCCCAAACGATCACCCGGTGGGCGAACGCGGCGATCCTGCCCTATGTGCTCACGCTCGGGGGGCAACGCCGTTACCCGGCATATGAGGTGGAACGCCTCCTCGGACTCGTGTGGGAGCACGGGTTGCCAGGCAGCACGCCGGGCTTCCTCAGGCACGAAAAGCAGACTCTCGAAGAAGGTGTCCAAGAATGACAACCACGGTTCAGCGGGTCCCGCTCGATCGCCAGTTGGAACAGTTCCGGATTCCCATTGGCCAGGTTTCCATCATTCCCAGCCGATGCAAGGGATGCAAGTTCTGCATTGACTTCTGTCCGCAGGACGTGCTTGTCGAGTCGGACGACATGAATGCCAAGGGCTACCACTACGCCGTCGTGGCGCCCGGCAAGGAAGACGCCTGTGTGAACTGCCGGTTCTGCACGCTGGTGTGCCCGGAATTCGCGATCTTCACAACCGAGGTCCTGGAGGCGGCGTCATGAGCGTTCGGAAGGAAGGCGTACTCACCGGAAGTCACTTCATGAACGGCGACACCGCTTGCGCCGAAGGCGCGCTGGCGGCCGGGTGCCTCTACTTCGGCGGCTACCCAATCACTCCCTCGACCGAAATCGCCGAGCGCCTTGCGCGGCGCTTGCCGGAAGTCGGGGGCGCCTATGTGCAGATGGAGGACGAACTCGGCAGCATCACCTCCGTCGTCGGGGCGTCATGGGCCGGCGCACGTTCGATGACGGCCACCTCCGGCCCCGGCTTCAGCTTGATGATGGAAGCCTACGGCCTGGCGGTGATGACCGAGGCGCCGTGCGTGATCGTCAACGTCCAGCGCGGCGGACCGTCCACAGGCCTGCCCACTCTCGTGGCCCAGGCCGACATCATGCAGGCCCGTTGGGGCACCCATGGCGATATCCAGGCGATTGCCCTCGCTCCATCCACCTGCCAGGAGATGTTCGACCTGACGGTGCGGGCTTTCAACCTCGCGGACCGCTTCCGCCACCCGGTCGTAATCCTGGCCGATGAAGCAATCGGGCACCTGACTGAGCGGGTCGTCATCCCCGAAGCATCTCAGATCCCGTTCGTCGGCCGTTCACAGCCGGCACTGCCCGCGAGCGTTGGCTTTGAGCCCTTCCGGACACTGGACGACACCCTGGTTCCGCCAATGCCCACGCCCGGGAACAACTTCAACGTCCACATCACGAGCCTCACGCACGACGCGCGCGGATATCCGCAGACCGATGCCGCCGTCCACGACGACCTCGTCCGGCGCCTGTCGAACAAAATCACGCGATTCCAGACCGAGATCTGGGATGTCGAAGCCGACAGCCTCGATGACGCGGAGATCGCGGTCGTGACCTTCGGGAGCACCGCGCGCACCGCGAAGCGGGCCATCGCCATGGCGCGCGAAGCGGGCGTTCGGGCGGGGATTCTCCGCCTCATCAGCATCTGGCCCTTCCCTGAAGACGCCGTTCGCGCGCTGGCCGCCAAGGTGGACGCCATCGTAGTCGCGGAATTGAACCTCGGCCAGGCGAGATACGAAGTCGAACGTCTTGCGGGCGGCACGCCCGTCTTTGGCGCCAACCACGCCGGTGGTGCGCTCATGAAACCGGAAATCATCCTCGATGCCATCATGGAGGCCGCGCGTAATGCCAAGGGAACTCGTAGTCGACTCGCACCCCACGGATCTGTTGCTGCGGGCTGATCGCCTACCGCACATCTGGTGTCCAGGGTGTGGTCCCCGGTCGGCGCCGTCCCATTAAACCGATTCGGTCCTCGCTTCGCCCGTCCCGGCTTCGCAGCACGTCTGCGTCTCCGGCATCGGCTGCACAGGTCGCGTCGCGGGCTACCTGAACATCGATTCGTTCCACACCACGCACGGCCGGGCTATCCCCTACGCGATCGGACTCAAGGTCGCGAATCCGAAGCTTCAGGTGACCGTAATAAGCGGCGACGGCGACCTCGGCGCAATCGGAGGGAACCACCTCATCCATGCCGCCCGCCGGAATGTGGACATCACGGTCATCTGCGTCAACAACTTCAACTACGGCATGACCGGCGGCCAGGCAGGCCCAACCACACCCTACATGGCAACGACGTCGACCTCGCCGCGGGGCAATCTCGACCAGCCGTTCAACTTGCCCCACCTCGTGGCGACTGCCGGCGCGGTCTACGTGTCCCGCTGGACTTCCCTCCATGTGCGCCAGCTTCGGGAGTCCATGCGGGCGGCGATGGCGAAGCCCGGTTTCAGCTTCGTGGAAGTGCTCTCGCCGTGCCCCGTCGGATTCGGCAAGGCCAACGACCTCGGGGAAGGCCTCGACGAGATGTGGTTCTACCGGCGGCGCAGCATCGTCAACCACGATGCCCGCTGGGAGGAACTCGACCTGAGCATGTCAGAAGAGGAGCCGATCGTCCTGGGAAACTTTGTGAACCGCGAACGGACGGTATTCGGCGCTTCCGTGGATTCAGCAGCCCTGGAGGAGGTGCTCAATGGCGAGGCATGAAGTGCGCCTGGCGGGATTCGGCGGGCAGGGAATCGTCCTGGCCGGCTACATCCTTGGCAAAGCCGCATCGCTTTATGACAACAAAGACGCGGTCTTCAGCCAGTCCTACGGCCCCGAAGCCCGTGGCGGCGCCTGCGCCGCCGAAGTCATCATTGACGACGACACAGTCGACTACCCCGTGCTGAGCCGGCCGGACATCCTGGTTCTGATGTCCCAGGAAGCGGCCGTGAAGTACTCCGTGGATAAAGCCGACGACGCCATCATCCTGATCGACCGCGATCTCGTGCAGGCGGGCACTAACCAGGGCGCCAGGAGCGCTCCGTTTACGGGCATCGCCGAAGAACTCGGCCGCCGGATGGTCGCCAACATCGCCATGCTGGGCTTCCTAACCGGCGTCACACACGTCGTGGGCGTCGAGGCAATGGAAGAAGCCATCCGCACAACGGTCCCCGAGAGGACCATCGACCTGAACCTGCGCGCATTCCGCACCGGATACGACCACGCTACGAGGCCCCTTTCATGAACGACCAGGTGCTTGTTATCGGCGGCGGCATCGCCGGGGTTCAGACCGCGCTCGACCTTGCCGACTCGGGCGCCCGGGTGGTCCTCGTCGAGCGCTCGCCTGCCATTGGCGGCAAGATGGCGGCACTCGACAAGAACTTCCCCACGCTCGACTGCTCCATCTGCATCGAAGCGCCCAAGCTGTCGGACGTCGAGCAGCACCCGAACATCGAGTTGATCACCAACGCCAACGTGACGAGGGTCGAAGGGCAGGCCGGCGCCTTCCGCGTCGAGATCACCCAGAACGCCCGCTTCGTCACGAGCGAATGCACGCGTTGCGGCGAATGCGTTCCCGCCTGCCCCGTCCTGCGGTCAAACGAGTTTGATGTCGGGATGGCATCCCGGAAGGCGATCTACACGCCCTT
The DNA here is from genome assembly GCA_964497285.1 of uncultured Anaerolineaceae bacterium. GTDB lineage: Bacteria > Chloroflexota > Dehalococcoidia > Tepidiformales > Tepidiformaceae > UCB2. The sequence goes on from CAZCDK010000005.1 coordinate 23,541, forward strand.
CCCCCAGGCAGTCCCGGGCGCCTACATCATCGACATCGAGCACTGCCTGAACGAGCCCCCCAACTACTACCCCTGCAACCGCTGCTCGGAAGCGTGCCCGCCCAAGTGCATCAACTACAACATGCCGCTCAGCACCGTTCTGACTCGCAACGTGGTCTCCGTTGTGGTGACCACAGGCTTCGAGCTGATGGAGCCGGAGCTGGCGTCGCAGTTTGGCTACGGCACGCACCCGGACGTGCTCACTTCCATGGAGTACGAACGCCTCCTGACTTCTGTCGGCCCGACCGGAGGCGAGATCATCCGGCCGTCGAACGGGCGGCATCCGCACAACATCCTGTTCGTCCTGTGCGTGGGCTCCCGCGACGAGCGCTTCTACGAGTACTGCTCGCGTTTCTGCTGCATGTACTCGATCAAGCACGCCTACCAGACGATCGACCACGGTGTGAAGGACGTGACGGTCCTCTACATGGACCTCCGCGCCTACGGCAAGGGCTTCGACGGCTTCCTCGACCGGACCATCGGCGAGGGTGGGCGCTTCGTGCGCGGCCGGCCGGCCAGCGTGGTCCCCGCCGAAAACGGTGGCCTTCGTGTGCGGTACGAAGACACCGACAGCGGCGAGATCCGCGAAGAAGACTACGAAATGGTGGTCCTGGCCACGGCCGTGAAGCCACCGGCGGGCCTCGGCGACCTGGCCACGGTGCTCGGCGTGGAGATGGACCCGGACGGGTTCATCCGCTCGGCGCCTGGCAGCGGCGGGCTCATCGCCACGACGCGTCCGGGCATCTACGCCGCCGGCTGCTCCACCGGCCCGAAGGACATCCCGGACAGCGTCGCGGAAGCGGGCGCGGCTGCCGCCTCGGCGCTGACCTATGTCACCGCCCGCGACTGGCCGAAGGAAGAGATGGCCGAGGCCATGCCCACTGATGGCGAGATCCGCACGGGGGTCTTCGTCTGCCACTGCGGCAGCAACATCGGGGGCGTCGTCAATGTCCCGTCCGTGGTCGAATTCGCCAAGGGCCTGCCGACTGTGGTCCATTCCCAGTCGCAGATGTTCAGCTGCGCCGGCAACACGCAGGCCGAGATCGGCCAGGTGATCCGCGACAAGGGCATCAATCGCGTGGTCGTGGCCGCGTGCTCGCCCAAGACGCATGAGCCAACCTTCAAGCGGGTGCTGCTGCGCGCCGGCCTTAATCCCTACCTCATCGAGATGGTGAACCTGCGCAACCACGACTCGTGGGTGCACAAGCACGAAAAAGAGGCCGCGACGTCCAAGGCCATGGACATGGTCAGCATGGGCGTCGAGAAGGCCCAGCTCATGGTCCCGCTGCACGAAGGCATCCAGCCCGTGATCCAGACGGCACTCGTCATCGGTGGCGGCATCGCCGGCATGACGGCGGCCACGAACCTCGCTCAACAGGGCTACGCCACCCACCTCGTCGACAAGTCGCCCGACCTTGGAGGCGTGCTCCGGGACCTCGGCGAACTCGCGCCCTCGGGATTCCAGGCGCGTGAGCTACTCTCGGGCCTTGCGCGCGAGATGCTTCAGTCAGGGGTCCACGTCCACCGCGGGGTCGAAGTTGAACAGATCGGTGGCCACGTTGGCGAGTTCTTCGCCCGGCTCACCAACGGCGAGGAGATCCAGGCTGGCGCCGTCATCATGGCCATGGGCGCTCGCCCCTATCAGCCGACCGAGTTCGGCTATGGCCAGGATCCGAGTGTCGTCACCAACCTCGAACTTGAGTCGAAGAACGACATCGGCGAGCACGTCACGTTCGTCGGCTGCGTCGGCTCACGCATCGACGGCAAGGGCTGCTCGCGCTACTGCTGCGAATCCATGGTGCACCAGGCCCGCCTGCTGAGGCAGGAAGGCAAGCGTGTTCGCGTGCTGTTCCGCGACATCCGGACGTTCAGCCGGAACGCGGAAGAGGAGTACGCCCAAGCCCTGAAGGACGGCGTCCAGTTCTTCCGCTTCGATCCCGCCGCGGAGCCAGGCGACGCCATCACCTACCGGGATGGCATCGTCACGGTCGACGACGCGCTGAGCGGTGCCCGCCTCGCGATCCCCACAGACACTCTGGTCCTGACCGTCGGCCTCGATCCAGCCGAGGAAGGCGTCTCCCAGCAGCTGAAGGTGGCCCACAGCGAGGATGGCTTCCTGCTCGAACGGCACCCGAAGCTTGGTCCCGCCGAGGCCGGCTCGGCCGGCATCTACCTCGCCGGCACCGCCCAGTACCCGAAGGACGTGCGTGAGACGGTCGCGCAAGCCCTCGCCGCTTCCGCCAAGGCGGGGATCTTGTTGGCGCGTGACACGATCGAGAAGGAGCCGATCACCGCCCGGGTGGACATGAGCAAGTGCACGATCTGCGGGCGGTGCGTGCCGGTCTGCCCATTCGATGCCATCCAGATGACGGGAGCCGTCAAGACGGGGACGATCGAGTTCATTGAGGCGGCCTGCGAGGGCTGCGGCACCTGCGCGGCGGAATGCAACTTCGACGCCATCGAGATGCCCTACTTCACTAAGGAACAGATCAACGCGCAGATCGACGCCGCCCTGCTCCACAACCCGCAGGAGAAGGTGATGGTGTTCGCCTGCAACTGGTGCTCGTATGCGGGCGCCGACCAGGCCGGGATCGAGAAGGTCCAGTACCCACCTTCGGGTCGGGTGATCCGCACCATGTGTTCGGGCCGGCTCGAAGAGGACTTCGTCACCCGCGCGTTCGACAAGGGCGCGGGCGCAGTACTCCTGACGGGCTGCCGGCTCGGCGACTGCCACTATATCAACGCCAACCACCAGACCCTCAAGCGGTTCAACTTCTGGCAGCGGAAGTTCGCCCGCAAGGGGATCACCGAAGAACGCCTGCAGTTGCAGTGGATCTCTGCCGCCGAAGGCAAGCAGTTCGCCGCCAAGATGCGCGAAATGGACGAAGTAGTGAAGCGGTACGCCGCCTCACGCAATGCGGAGGAGGTTCACGCATGACAACCGTCGCTCCTGAGCCAATCCTGCTCGACGACGCGAACTGGGATCGCGTGCTCGAGGCCACCGGCAACCGGGCGGCGGCCTGCTTCCAGTGCGGCACGTGCACCGCCGTATGCCCCTGGGGACTTGTCGCGGGCCCGTCCATCGGAGTCCGCAGCGTCATCCGCCAGGCTCAACTGGGCATTCCTGGCTGGACCAACGAAGTCTGGCGTTGCACGACGTGCGGCGCTTGCGAAGCAGCGTGCCCCCACAGCGTGCCGATCGGCGAGGTCATGCTGGGCCTGCGTAGCCTCGCCTGGCAGGAACGCAAGCTGCCCGAGGGCCTGCCCGGCATGCTCTGGGACGTCTACTGGGACGGGAATCCCTGGGGACGGCCGCCGTCCGAGCGCTCCCGCTGGGCGGCCGGCCTCGACATCCCGCGGTTCGATTCCGCCAAACACGAAGTCATGCTCTACATCGGCTGCACCGCCTCCTACGACCGGCGGGCGCAGAAGATCGCCCGGTCGGTAGTCAGCCTGCTGCGCACCGCCGGGGTCACCTTCGGCACACTCGGCGACGACGAGCCCTGCTGCGGCGACCCGGTCCGCTCTGTCGGCAACGACGCCTACCTGCAGGAGATCGTGAAGGCCAACGCCGGCCTCTTCCTTGAATCGGGCGTCACCCATGTCGTCACGGTGTCGCCGCACTGCTACGACACCTTCGCGCGCTGCTACCCGGACCTGGACGGCAAGTTCCGCCCCCAGCACTACACGCAATTCGTGGCGGAACTCGTCGCGCAGGGACGTCTCGCCTTTGAAGGGCTTGCGGGCGAGAGCGTCACCTTCCACGACCCCTGCTACCTGGCACGCCACCACGACGAGACCGAAGCCCCGCGGTCGGTCATCGGCGCCATCGAAGGCCTCGAGTTGCGCGAGATGTCGCGGTCCCGCAGCGAAACCCTCTGTTGCGGCGGCGGCGGCGGCCGGATGTGGATGGAGACCGCGGCCGGCGAGCGCTTCGCCGACTCGCGGGTCCGGGAAGCCGCGGCCACCGGCGCGTCCGTCCTCGCAACCACCTGCCCCCACTGCGTGGCCTGCCTGGAAGACGGCATCAGCGTCACCAAGACGCAGAACCTGAAGCTCATGGAGCTATCCGAACTCGCGACGCTCGCGCGGCCCTACAGGCCAGGAGTTGAAGCATGATCGACCCCTCGTATCCCGCCAAAGAGGCAAACGGAATCTGGGTCTTCCTCGAGCAGGATGACGGCAAGCTCGCTCCGGTCAGCCTCGAACTGGCCGGAAAGGCCCGCGAGTTGGCCCGGCTTTCCGGCAGCAAGCTCACCGGGCTGCTCATGGGCGGAGATCTCGGCCCGGTGCAGGCCGCCGCCACCTTGCTCGACATTGACGAAGTGCTGGTGGTCTCCGACCCTCGGCTGCAGCAGTTCACCGCCGAGCCGTATGCCCACGCCGCCGCAGCCGTCATCCTCTCGCGCAAACCCGACATCTTGCTCCTGGGGGCAACTCCCTACGGCCGTGACCTGGCCGGGAGGCTGGCCGTCATGCTCAAGACCGGGCTGACCGCCGACTGCACCGACCTCGAACTCGAGGCCGGGACGGGGCTCTTGCTCGGCGAGGTCAGCGGGTTTGGCGGCGGCATCCTGGCGACAATCAAGTGCGAAAACCACCGCCCGCAGATGGCGACTGTACGCCCCGGCGTGTTCCCGGAATCGACCGTCACCCGCAGCACGCCGGCGCAGGTCGACTCCTTCGCGGTCGAGATCCCCGACTCTGTCTGCACGGTCAAGGTGGTCCACCGCGAGAAGCGCCAGGGCAAGGACATCTCGAAGGCAGAACGGCTCGTTGTCGCGGGCCGCGGCGCCGGCGGAGATCTCCCCCTCATCGAGTCCCTGGCGCGCCTGCTCGACGCCGAGATCGGCGCGACGCGCGTCGCAGTCGACGAAGGCTGGGCCACCCGCGATCAGCAGATCGGACAGACAGGCATCATCACCAGGCCGAAGCTGGCGGTCGTCTGCGGCGCCAGCGGCGCCACCCAGTTCACCGTCGGCATCGACAAGGCCGACATGGTTATTGCGCTCAACCAGGACCCGGAAGCGCCCATCTTCGAGCAGGCCGACCTCTGCGTCGTCGATGACCTCATCCCGGTCGTCCGGGCGCTCGTCGCCGAATTCGAAGCGCACAATGGGGGTGCCCGGTGAACAACGGACCTCACATCTTGGTCTGTCTCAAGGTCGTGCCCAAGTCCGAGGAAGTGGGCGTTGACCGCGAGACAAAGACGCTCGACCGCGCAAACGCCCGCCAGGAGATCAACCCTCCCGACATGAACGCGCTCGAGACCGCCCTGGAGTTGAAAGACAAGTTCGGTGGGCGTGTCTCGCTGCTCTCCATGGGACCGCCCTTCGTCGCCGCCTACCTCCGGGTTGGGCTCGCGATGGGCGCCGACGATGCCTACCTCCTTTCCGACCGCGCCTTCGGCGGCGCCGACACGCTCTCGACTTCGCTCGCGCTCGCTGAGGGCATCAAGAAGGTCGGCGGCGTCGATCTCGTCGTCTGCGGCGAGGAATCGTCCGATGGCGCCACCGCGCAGGTTCCACCTGGGATCGGCGTGTGGCTGGACATCCCCCAGGCCATGTACGCGATGGAAGTGGAATACCAGCCAGAGCGGCGCCACATCCTCGTGAAGCGCGAGATCCGCGACGGCGAAGAGGTGCTCGACGTGCCGCTCCCTGCCGTGATCTCACTCAAGGTTAGCTCCAATGAGCCGCGGTTCATGGAGCCCGACCGGTGGTCAACCCAGCGCGCCGACGGACTGGTGACGGTCTGGACCGCCGCCGACTTCGACGTCGACCCGGAACATCTCGGACTGCCCGGCTCGCCCACATCGGTGGCGGGGCTCAAAGAGGCCCAGGGCGCCAGCGGCGGCCGCCGCCGCGAGATGGTGACCGGCACCCCGGCCGAAGAAGCGCGCGTGTTGTACGAACGAATCAGCGAATTCCTTGTGGGAGAGCGGACCGGCGCGAAGGAGCGATAGCCATGTCCCGGTACATCGAGAACAACGAGGTCGCGGTCGAGTCCGCGTTACCGGCATGTGAGGACGGGGAAGACTCGGCCATCTGGCTCGGCTCCCGACTGGCTCAGGAGTCGCTGGCCGAGGCGATCGCCCAGCTCGAACGGACGCTCGAAGCATCCCGCGTCGCCGATCCGTGGTACGCCCAGCTGGGAGCGGCCACCCGTGCCTCCATGCTCGCCATCGAGCATTGCCTCGACGCGGTCGAGGTGACCGGGGGCATGCGCGACGGTCTCCGCCGCAGCGAGCCGGGACTGCTGCCCCGGCTGGAACAGCTGGAAGGCGCGCTCTCGCGGGCCCTGGTCGAGTGTTGGGAAGCGAAGGAAGCGTCCAGCCAGTCCCAGGCCGGGCTCGCCCGGCGAATCGAACTGCTCATAGCCGACCTTCGCGCCATTGCGGAACGCGAATTCGACATCGTGCACGCCACGCTCAATACGGTGGGCGGCGAAGGGTAGCCGGCGGCCATTCCTTTTGTCTTGACTCCCGGAGGCCACCTCTGCCGGAGGCCCGGGGACATCAAAACCGCTATGCTCCCTCCGACCGCCGCCCGGCCGGCAATGGCCCCGGGCGACGCGAGCCTCATTGCGCCACCAGGAGGAGCCTCATGCCACGCCTCACCCCCGCCGACGAGTATTTCTACCACCAGATCCCGGAGCCGCTCCCGAATGTGGTCACCCATCACGACCACTGGCGCGAGAGCCTCTACTTCGTCGCCCATCAACCCTCGGGCCTCGGCGACGTGATCGTCCTCACCATGGCCCACTTCCCCAAACGGGAGGAGATGGACGCCCTCCAACTCGGCAAGGTCCGCGGCGACTTCATCATGGCTCGCCACCAGCGCCCCTATGACGGCGACCCGCACACGATGAAGGCCGGGCCGGTGGCGATCGACATCGTCGAGCCGTTCAAGACCGTGAAACTCTCCGTCGACCCGGCACGCGCGCCGGTGGGGCTCGACCTCACGTTCACTGCCCGCACGCAGGCCTGCGCCCTCCGCCGCGGGACCATGAAGGCGGGGCACGAGATCGTCTGGGACCAGAGCCACATGATCCAGTCGGGCTGGTTCAACGGCTCGTTCACCTACAAGGGCGAAACCCACCCGGTGAATGACTGGTGGGGCCAGCGCGACCATTCCTGGGGGATCCGCAATCACCAGCGCTGCCCCCTCTGGATGTGGCTCGCAATCCAGCTCCCCGATGGCATGATGTCTGTCTGGCATTGGGAATACGCGAACGGCGCCCACGTCTACACCGACGGCTGCTGGGCCCCCGCCGACGGCAGCGACCCCATCCCCGTGGTCGACTTCCGGTACGACCTCAACTGGACCGGGGCGGATGGAACGCCCGTGGGCTACGGCCGCGACGGCGAAACCGTGCTCGGGCTTGCCGGCCATGCCGACGTGACCCTGGAAGGCGGCAAGGTCGTCGGGATCGACGCCGAAGGACGATGGCACTCCCGCTACGGCCCGCTCGGAGGCGGTCAACTGGAGATGCTGGTTCGTACCGGGGATGGGCGCCAGGGCACCGCCGCCTATGAGATCACCGGGGCGCACCACCATCACTTCTTCCCCGTCGCTCGCGCAGACAACCTGCCCCCGGGGTAGCGCAAGGCGCGGCAAACGTGTGTGAGCTTTGCTGAGGGCTCTGGTAGGCTGGGGCAAATCCCTGGAAGAATCAAAGGCTGGAGTAGCGACTGTGACCGTTGCACCCGCGGCTGTGCCCGCGCTCGATTATGTATTTCATCCGCGCTCTATTGCGATCGCCGGCGTCTCGGCAAAGGAGGGTGCAGGCTGGGGCGGCGGCGGGTTCGTCGGGTCGCTCCAGGAGATCGGTTTTCGCGGCCCCATCTTCCTCATTCACCCGACCGCCACGGCAATCCGGGGCATCAAGTGCTACCCGAGCCTCATGGACTTCCCCGATGAGGTCGATTATGTCATCTCCTCCGTGCCTGCGCGCGCCGTCCCCGGCCTGATCGAAGACTGCATCAAGAAGAAGGTGAAGGTCGTCCACCTCTTCACAGCCGGGTTCACCGAAACCGGCGACATCGAGCGCGCCAAGATGGAACAGGCCGTCGTCGCGAGAGCGCGGCAGGCCGGGATCCGGCTGATCGGCCCGAACTGCATGGGGCTCTACGTGCCGGCAGCCCGGCTCTCGATGATGGGCGAACAGACGGCCGAGCCGGGTCCCGTCGGGATGGTCTCGCAGTCCGGCATGAACGCCGGCGAGTTTATCCGCTACGCGCTTCCCCGCGGCATCCGCTGCTCCAAGGTCATTAGTTTCGGCAACGGAGCCGACCTGAAGGCCGCCGACTTCTTCGACTACATGGCCGACGACCCGGAGACCGAGATTATCGCGGCCTACCTGGAAGGCATCCAGGATGGCCCGCGATTGGCGCAGGCAATCCGCATGGCAAGCGCCGTCAAGCCCGTCGTGATCCTCAAGGCCGGCCGGACCGAGGCCGGATCGCGCGCCGCCAACTCGCACACCGCGTCCCTTGCCGGATCGCTTGAGATCTTCGACGCCGTCTGCCGGCAGGCCGGCGCCCTTCGCGTGGAGAGCCTCGAGGAGCTCGTCGACGTGGCGGTCACGTTCCAGTTCGTCAAGAAGCTGGCAGGGCCAAATATCGTCGTCATGGGCGGGGGTGGTGGTGCGAGCGTGCTCGCTGCCGACGACCTCGACGCCGCCGGGCTGACACTCCCCAGGCTACTCCCGGAGACCCTCGAAGCCCTGGCCAAAGTGACGCACGAAGCGGGAACGAGCATCCGCAACCCCATCGACACGACAAGCCTCTGGCAAGAGGGCGGGTTCGAGAACACCCTGACACCCTGCGTCACGGCCCCGAATGCAGACGCGGTGCTCTACCACACGTCCTTCGGCTCCGGCCCGGGCCCCCGCGGCGGCGATGTCCGAGGGCGCATGGCGAGCCAGGTCGAACTGATCCGGAAGCTCAGCGATGAAACCGGCAAGCCCATCGTCGTGGCGATCCGTTCGGCCACGAGCCCGGAGGCGATGGTCCAGTCGCAGGACTTCATCGAACAGTGCTGGCGGGCCGGGATCGCCACCTATCCGACGATCGCACGCGCGGGGGTCGCCCTCGCCCGGCTGCTCGAATGGCAGAAGATGCACGAGTAGCACTCGCGGCACCGGTCCCGGGATCTCATCGCCCGGCGGCCGGTGGTGATCGTCTTGTCGTATGCGTGATATATGCTTGACAAACTGGTTAACACACCCTACGCTCACGCGGCGCGCCGGCGGTGCCCGGAGCGGCGTTTCCTGCCGCTCTCTGATCCACCGGTGGCACCAACGACGCCCGGCCAACCCATCAAACCTCAGCAGGAACGCAGAAGGGAGCATCTCATTGGACGGCAAATCGATCCTCCGCCAGCAGTGGCAGGCCATGCATGGATACCTGGAGGCAGCGATCACCGACTGCACTCCATCTGTGCTCACCCGGCGCCTTCCGGGGGCGACCATAAACTCCGCGGGGGCGATCTATGCCCACACAGTCTTCAGCGAGGACGGTCTCCTCAATGGCCTCGTCCGCGGCTCGACACCGATCTACCACTCCCAGGGCTGGGCTCAGAAGATCGGCATCGATATGCCCCAGGGCAGCATGGAGCCTGCCTGGGATATCAACTTCGACCTCGATGTCTTCCGCGAATACGCAGCGGCGGTCTATCGCGCCTCAGATGGATACCTGGCGGACGCAACCGACGCGGAGCTGGCACGCACCGTCGAGCCCGGCTTCGTCCCGCCCCTTGCCGTGTCGAAGCTCATCGCCGATCTGCTTGTGTGGCACGCCGCCACGCATCAGGGCGAGATCTCCGCGCTCAAGGGCGTCCAGGGCGTGAACGGCCTGGTGAACGCGCACTAGCGGGCTTCACTGCCTCGATGATGTAGTGGCCCTCGTGGACCACCAGGCCGGCATCATCGGTCAAGGAACGTTCCATCCTCAGCAATTCGTTGAGCTCGGCGCCAAGCGGGTCGAAATCGGGGACCTCCCACGAGGCAATACAGAGCAGGTAGACGTATTCGCCGAGGGTCTCGTATGCGACGCGTGTTTCGTGCTCCCGGGCATCGACAATGTGCATGCCGGTTTGCATGAGACCAGCCTGGTAGCCGTGGAAGTGATCGCCCCAGTCTGTTCGCCTCGGGATGAATTCGACCAGCTCGTTGCGCGGACTCCAGACCTGCTGAGTCAGGACGCGCCCGCCAGGACGAAGGACTCGCGAGATCTCCGCGGGCTCCATCTCCTCATGGCGGTTCAGCACCAGGTCGAAAGCCTCGTCTCCAATTGGGAGGACCAGCGATGAACAGCGGATGACGCCGACGCCAGGCCGGCCGAAGCGCTCCGAGGCAACTCGCGCGTTCACGCCCCAGCTTTCGGTCGCCACCGCCCGCCCCTCGTGACTCGCACAGAGCTCGCCGAACCGTTCTCCGCCACCCGTGCCGAGGTCGAGGACCGCGTCGGCGGCCTTCATCAGCTGCCGCGCCCGGTCCATGTAGTCCCAGGGCGGAGGCGGGCCGAGACGGGTCTGTCGCACATCGGGCATCCAGCCAGAAAACCCCTTCGCCTTCTCGACGTACGGTCGAAGCCGCTCACGCGCCTGTGCCAGCGATTCGCTCATGCGGTCGCGATTGTGCCACGTTCTAGCCCTTCGAGCGTCGCTCGCCAACTCACAAAGCGGCGTCGGGACAGATTCCCGGCCGTCCCATTCTTCGTCATAACGCAGGTGCTCTGGTAGAGTTGGATCACTATCCCGCGCGAAGAACCATCACTGGAGAAGCGACAAGTGACTGTTGCCAGCCCTGCGGCCGTGCCCGCGCTCGACTATGTCTTCCACCCACGATCGATCGCGGTCGCGGGGATCTCCTCAAGGGAAAACGGCCGTGGCGGGAACTTCGTCTCGGCCCTCCAGGACATCGGCTTCCGTGGCCCCATCTTCCTCATCCACCCCACGGCGACTGCCATCCGGGGACTGAAGTGCTACCCGAGCCTCCTCGACTTCCCGGACGACGTCGACTACGTCATCTCCTCCGTCCCGGCGCGCGCCGTGCCCGGTCTGCTCGAAGACTGCATCAAGAAGAACGTCAAAGTGCTCCACATGTACACCGCCGGGTTCACCGAAACCGGCGACGCCGGCCGCGCGGATATGGAGCAGGCGATCGTCGCGCGGGCCCGCGAGGCGGGCATCCGTCTGATAGGCCCCAACTGCATGGGCCTCTACGTGCCCTCTGGCCGCCTGGCGATGATGCCCGACCAGCTCCCTGAGTCCGGCCCCGTCGCGATGATCTCCCAGTCCGGCGTGAACGCGGGCGAGTTCGTGCGCAACGCGCTCCCGCGCGGCATCCGCTGCTCCAAGGTCATCAGCTTCGGAAACGGTTCCGATCTCAGGGCAGCAGATTTCTTCGACTACATGGCCGACGACCCGGAAACCGAGGTTGTCTGCTCCTACCTCGAAGGCATCCAGGAAGGGCCGCGACTGGCAAAGGCTATCCGCAAGGCGGCCGCGGTCAAGCCCGTGGCCATCCTCAAGGCGGGCCGAACCGAAGCCGGTTCGCGGGCTGCCCACTCCCATACAGCCTCGCTTGCCGGGTCCCTTCAGATCTTC
>CAZCDK010000006.1:0-15641 GCA_964497285.1 uncultured Anaerolineaceae bacterium
TCCCGCGATGCGGGCAAGGGCGTCCAGACCAGGGCGCAATCCGCGCCGCATTTGGGCGAGGCCATCGACCACGATGCGACGGTTCTCGTCTTCGAGCGGGGCCACGTCGACCACTGTCCCCAGGGCCACAAGGTCGATGAAGTCGGCTGCGGGAAGCTCCCGGCCGAAGTCGTCGAAGAGCACCTGAAGGAAGCGGTACGAGACCCCGACGGCGGCAAGCTCGGTGAAGGGGTAGGGCGAATCGAGCCGCTTCGGGTTCACTGCGGCGGCTGCTGCGGGCAGCTCGTCGGGCACGGTGTGATGGTCGAGGATGATGACGTCGAGGCCGAGGCTGTTTGCGTAGGCCACTTCGCCCACGGAGCTGATCCCGCAGTCGGCAGTGATCATAAGACCGGCGGCGCCATCTCGAAGCTTCTTGACCGCGCCAAAGTTTAGCCCGTAGCCCTCGCCAAACCGGTCGGGGATGTAGCTCGTTGTGCGCGCTCCGAGGCGTGACAGCCCCTCGTGCAGGATGGCGACGGAAGTCACGCCGTCCACATCGAAGTCACCGAAGAGGGCGATCAGCTCATGCTCGGCGATGGCGTGGCGTGTCCTGGCGATGGCATCGAGCATCCCGGGAAGCTCGAGGGGGTCGTGGGCGTCAGCCAGGTGGGGCTTGTAGAAGAAGTCGGCCTGGCGGCGGGTCGTGATGCCGCGGGCGGCGAGGACTGCCGCGACGACAGGCGGGAAGCCAGGGATGCCCTTTTCCAGCGCAAGCGGGTCGCGGAGCCGCCAACGCGTGACTGGCCGTTCCGTGCCCGGTGGTGCCACCGCTAGTCTCGCCGGTACTGGCGGAAGACGAGGGAGGCGTTGTGACCCCCAAACCCGAGTGAGTTCGTCATCACCGCCCGAAGCGGCGCAGGACGGGCGACGTTTGGGACGTAGTCGAGATCGCAGTCTGAATCGGGTGTCCGGAGGTTTATGGTCGGCGGGATGATGCCGTGCTGGAGCGCCATGACGGAGATCGCTGCCTCCACCGCCCCGGCTGCTCCGAGGAGGTGACCCAGTGCCGACTTGGTGGAACTGATGGGCAGGCTGGAGGCGTAGTCACCGAAAACTCTCTTGACGGCGACCGTTTCCAGCTTGTCGTTCATTGGTGTCGACGTTCCGTGGGCGTTGAGGTAGTCGATCTCGTCCGGAGCGAGACCGGACTGATCGAGAGCCTTCTGCATCGCAAGCGCCGCACCCTCGCCGTTTTCGTCCGGCTGCGTGATGTGGAACGCGTCGCTGGTGGCGCCGTAGCCCGACAGCTCGGCAAGGATTCGCGCGCCGCGCGCCTTCGCGTGGTCCTCAGCTTCCAGTACGAGCAGGCCAGCGCCTTCACCGAGGATGAAGCCGTCGCGGTCTGCGTCGAATGGCCGCGAGGCGTGGGTGGGGTCGGCGTTGTTCATGGTCAGCGCCCTGGCAGCACCAAACCCGGCGATGCAGATGGGCGTAATGGGTGCTTCGGTGCCCCCGGAGAGGGCGATGTCGGCATCTCCCCGGCGGATGATGTTTGCCGCCTCACCGATGCTGTCTGCCCCGCTGGCGCAGGCGCTGACCAGGCAGTAGTTCACGGCCTTCGCGCCAAGCTTGATGCTGAGCTGACCGCTCGACATGTCTGCGAGCATCATTGGCATCAGGAAGGGACTGACGCGCGAAGGGCCCTTCTCGCGCATCGTTTCGTATTCGGCCACGAGCGTGGAGATGCCCCCGATGGCGGTCCCGACCACGACGGCGACGTTGCGGCCATTGTCCTCGGGGATGGTGTAGCCGCTCTGGTTCAAGGCTTCGTTGGCAGCGACGAAGGCGAATTGGGTAACCCGGTCGGCCCGCCGCGCTTCCTTGCGGTCCATGTGCTTCGCGGCATCGAAGTCCTTGACCTCCGCGGCGACCTGGGAGTCGAAACCGGTGGGGTCAAAGAGCGTGATGCGTCCCGTACCGGAACGCCCGGCGATCAGACCGTCCCAGGTTTCGCAGGCGCTGTGCCCGAGTGGCGTGATCATCCCGAGACCGGTTACAACGACGCGCCTGCTCACGAACTCTCCCGGGAAATGGCGAAGCCTGAGGCGGAGTATAGCATCAGGAGGCAGTGATCTCCTTCACGAGCTGCGGCAACCGCCCGGCCAGTTCACCCGCGAGCAGTCCTGACGTGCCGTATTGCTCGCGGAGGGACTCGCCGGCGGCGGCATGGAGGTAGACACCCAGGCAGGCAGCCTCGAATGGCGCCATGCCCTGCGCCAGGTAGGCGCCGATCATCCCGGCGAGGACGTCGCCACTCCCGGCGGTCGCAAGCAGGGGATTCGCAAACGGGCTCAGTGCCGCCCGGCCGTCGGGAGCGGTTATGATGCTGTGAGCCCCCTTCAGCACCACGATGCATTCGAATGTGCGGGCGGCCTTCCGGGCGATCTCCAACCGCCGCGCCTGGACGTCCGCCACGGTGATTCCCATGAGCCGCGCCATCTCGCCGGGATGCGGTGTGAGGACAGCACTGGAGGGAATGCGCTCGGCGGCGTCTGGCACCGTGGCGAGGGCATTGAGCGCATCGGCGTCGATCACAACCCCGCGAGGGAGGTCGAGGGCGACATCGGGAAGCAACGCCCAGGTCAGGGCCCTGGTGTCGCCGGTATTCCCCATCCCGGGGCCGATCACGGCGGCTTCGAACCCACGCCACTCGCTCCGGAGTGCGATTGCCGCTTCTCCGGCCAGTCCGCCGTCGCTTGCCCCCGGGAGCGGCAGCCACGTGGCCTCGGCGAAGCCGGCCGCCACTACCGGCATGATGGCCCGCGGGCAGGCGATGGTCACGAGGCCCGCCCCGGCCCGGTACGCGGCGGTGGCGGCCAGCCGCGGGGCGCCCACGAAGCGTTCGCACCCCCCCAGGATGAGCAGCTTTCCGAAGGTGCCTTTGTTGGCGTCCTCCGGGCGAGCGGGGAGGGTCGCCTTTGCCCACCGCGACGTCAGCAACTCAAGACCGACCCCCTCGACGGCGGCCTGCGGGATGCCGATGTCGATCACCTGCACGCGGCCGACGAATGCGCTCGCAGGTGATTGGTACATGCCGACCTTGGGCAGGCCGAACGTCACCGTGAGGTCGGGCGCGACCGTGTGGGTGTCGACCGCGCCCGTATCGGCGTCCACGCCCGTTGGCAGGTCGACGGCGACGAGTTTCGGTGGCGTGTACCCCTTGCGCGAGGCCGCCAACCGATCGAGCGTGACGGCGATGGGGTCGCCTGCATCGAGGGCACGCACCTTGCCGATGCCCAGGAGAGCGTCGACCACGAGGTCGGCGCTCGCAAGGTGGCGGTCGAGGTCCTCGGGCGTTCCACCGTCGAGGATGGAGATCTCTCGCGACCGGAGTTCGTCCAGCCGCGACGCCGCGCGGTGCCCGTTTGGCAGGTAGACCAGGACCTCTGCTCCCCAATCTGACAGGTGCCGTGCCGCCACCAGCCCGTCGCCGCCGTTGTTGCCCGGGCCGGCGAGCACGAGGATCCGGCGGCCTTCGAGCGTGCCAAGCAGCATCCAGGCCTCCTGGGCCGTGGCGAGACCCGCTTCTTCCATCAGCTGGACCTCGGAATTCCCGGCCGCCACGGCGGCTGCTTCCAGGGCGCGCATCTCGGCGACCGTCACCAGCTTCATCGCAGTCCCTCGTCGCGGATCAGGCGGAGTGCGTCCTCCCCCCGGCGTGGGGTGTCCTCCAGTTCGGTCAAGGCCCGTTCGCCCACAACCGAAGCGATCGCGTATTCCTTCGAATGGGTCAGGCTCACTTCGAGCCCGCGCAACTGGATGCGTTCCGCGCGCGCTGCGCCGCGCCGGTAGAGGAAGACGAGGGGTTTGCCACGACGGTTGGGGAGGATCTCGATATCCCGCCAGCCAACGCCCCGCACGCCGGTCCCGAGGGCCTTCATCACGGCCTCCTTGGCGGCGAAGCGCGCGGCCAGCTCATGAACGCGGCCGCGGCAGTGGGCGATCTCATCTGCCGTGTAAACGCGATCGAGGAACCGGTCGCCGTGCCGCGCAATCACATCCGCGACGCGGTCGATCTCGATGATGTCGATCCCGACGGCAAACTTGGTCGCCATGTGAGGCATCGTACGGAATGCCGGGTCTGTGCGCGCGGCACGTTTCGCGCACAGCAGCGACTCCGGGGTATTCTAGGCCAGTCATGACCGCCCAGCTGATT
This sequence comes from uncultured Anaerolineaceae bacterium, assembly GCA_964497285.1. Taxonomy (GTDB): domain Bacteria; phylum Chloroflexota; class Dehalococcoidia; order Tepidiformales; family Tepidiformaceae; genus UCB2. The sequence continues at coordinate 4,199 of CAZCDK010000006.1, forward strand.
GACGGCGCCGCCATAGCCACCGACATTCGCGCCGAGGTGGCGCAGAGGGTCATAGCCCTGGGCAAGAGCGGCGTGACGCCCGGCCTGGCGGCGGTCCTTGTAGGCGACGACGCCGCGTCTGTGAGCTACGTGAGTGGCAAAGCGAAAGCCTGCGGTGAGGCGGGCATCTTCTCGGAGACGTTCCACATCCCTGCCGGGACAACGCAGGAGGAGCTTCTCGCGCTCATCGGCAGGCTCAATGCCGACGAGCGTTTCCACGCCATCTTGCCCCAGCTCCCCCTACCGCCGCACATCGACGAGCGCACCATCATCGATGCGGTCGACCCGGCGAAGGACGTGGACGGGCTCCACCCGGTCAACCTCGGCCGGCTGCTGCGGGGAGACACGGAAGGCGCGATTCCCTGCACGCCCAACGGCGTTCTGCAACTCCTGGCCAGGACTGGCAACGACCCTGCCGGCAAGCACGTCGTCATTGTTGGCCGGTCGACACTGGTGGGACGGCCGCTGGCTGTCCTGCTCAGCAACAAGGCAAAGGGCGCGAACGCTACCGTCACGATCTGTCACACGGGCACGGCAGACATCGGCTGGCATACACGCGCGGCGGACATCGTGGTCACCGCGGCCGGGCACAGGAACACGGTGACAGCAGACATGGTACGTCCCGGCGTGGTCGTCATCGATGTGGGGACAAACCGCGTGGACGACCCAAGCCGAAAGCGCGGCTGGCGCCTTGTTGGTGATGTCGATTTCGCCGCCGTGAGCGAGAAGGCAGCGTGGATCACGCCGGTTCCGGGTGGCGTCGGCCCGATGACGATCGCAATGCTGCTGGTGAATACCGTCCGCGCGGCGGAGGGGGCAGCCGGGGCCTAGCCCCGCAGCCCGGAGGCCGCACGACAAGTCCCAGGATGTGGCCAGACTCCCTGGCTTCGCGCATCACCAACGGTCTTCCGTGAGCCAGCGCAATCCAGGCAATGAGCCAGTCGGCCACGCCGCTGGTGACCCCCTGTGGACGAACCAGTCAGTGTTGGCGGCCTTCCGCGGCATCGAGATCGGGCAAGAAAGGACCGTCGCTCTGCCGAGAAGGCCCTCAACCGCTTCCTGTTCGCGGACTGATTGGCCATGCACGTGCATGCTGGAGTGCTCTGAAGGCAGAGGGCGCGATACGATTCCTGCATGTACGAACTCCTCAGCCGGGCCAACGACCTAGTTCAGCGCATCTCCGACATCCTGGTGCGACTTTGACCTCTCTGCCGACGAACAGAGGCTGATTGAGCGTGAAGCCCAGTGCGCCGATCCCGGACTCTGGAATGACCCCGATGCTGCTCGGGACGTGATGCAGCGGCTCGCGGCTGTCCGCGCCAGGAGCGAAACCTGGCGCGGCCTCGAACGGCGTGCACGGGACGTGACCGAGCTCCTCGAAGTAGCCATGGCGGAGGCCGACGAGGGCGTGGCGCTGTCGGTGTCCGGCGATCTGGACGCAATCGAGGACGATCTGCGCAGCCTCGAGTTCCAACTCCAGCTATCTGGAGAATACGACCCGCGGAATGCCATCCTCGCAGTCCACGCCGGAGCCGGCGGGACGGAATCGCAGGACTGGGCGGAGATGCTCTTTCGCATGTACCTGCGATGGGCGGAACGCCGAGGCTTCGCGACCGATGTTCTCGACGTGATGGAGGGCGAGGAGGCCGGGATCAAGAGCGCCACGGTCGAAATCGTCGGCGCCCACGCCTACGGCTATCTGAGCAGCGAGCGCGGGGTGCATCGCCTGGTTCGCCAGTCTCCGTTCGACTCGTCCCATTCGCGCCACACGAGCTTCGCGAAGGTCGAAGTGCTGCCTGAGGTTGAGTCCGGAGCTGAGGTGGAGATCAACCCCGACGACCTCCGCATAGACGTGTTCCGATCAAGCGGGGCGGGGGGCCAGAACGTGCAGAAGAACTCGACCGCGGTGCGCATCACCCACATCCCCAGCGGGATCGTGGTCACCTGCCAGAACGAGCGTTCACAGGGCCGCAATCGAGATAGCGCGATGAAGGTGCTCGAGGCGCGCCTGCTCGAGATCGAACTCCAGAAGCAGGAAGAGGAGAAGGCCCGGCTAAAGGGCAAGCATGTGGACATGGGCTGGGGCAATCAGATCCGCAGCTACGTCCTGCACCCGTATAAGATGGTCAAGGACCATCGAACCGACTTCGAGACGAGTGACACCACCGCTGTCCTCGACGGCGAACTCGATGGCTTCATAGAGGCCTTCCTCAAGGCTCGCGTGGGAGAAGACGCATGACCCGCCGACTGGCAGCCTTCGTTGCTGCCACCCTGCTCTTCGGTGCGGCGGTCGCTACGCCCGAAGTCGCCCGCGCCGACGCGACAATCGTCTCCGCCACCGTCGAGAACGGCTACCCGAAGACGCTGACGTTCAAGCTGAAGGCCCAGGCGAACCAGCCAATCATCGAGGTTGCGTTGCGATACTCACTGTCCGCAACGGGCGGGTCGGCGGTCAGCAAGCCGACCGATTTCACGCCCGGAACGAACGTCTCCGTGGATGTTGTAGTGCAGACGAACACTGGTTCGGGTTTCATCCCCGTGGGGACGGAGTTCGTCTATCGGTGGGAGATCACCACCGCTGACGGGGCCACTACAACCGGACCTGAGAGCCGGTTCTTCTTCCTTCCCCCAAACCAGGACTGGAAGTCGGTTGCGAGCGACCTCGTCGTGGTCTATTTCCACGGAAGCCAGCAGACGGTCGCCGAAGCCTTCGTGAAGGCCGTTGCAGAAACCTATGACAAGGTCGGCAAGAACCTGCTCAACACGTCGCTGAAGCAGCTGCCCATCAAGGCAATCTACTTCAGCTCGACGAGCGAGATGCAGGATGCCACCGTGGCCAGCAGCACGAAGTTCGACCAGGCGGTGACGACCTGCGGCCAACGGCCAGCCAACACGAGCGACATAATCTTCCTGAATCCGGCGCGCTGCGGTTCGTCCGACGCGACGGACACGCTGCGCCATGAGTTCACGCACCTGCTCACCAAGGCAGCGGGCGAAAGCGGTCTCGGCAAGATCCCGTCCTGGCTCGACGAAGGCACGGCCGTAAGTGGCCAGACGTCGCCAGGCAACTACGCGAATGCCTTCCAATCCGGCGTGCGCGGGAACCGCCTGATCCCTTTCAACCAGATGGGCACGCCGCCCGGGGATGTCGGCCAGGTCGACCTCTTCTACGGGCAGGCCTATTCGATGGTCAAGTACCTCATCGACAAGGGCGGACCGGGCAAGTTCGCCGAGTACTTTGCAGCCATCAAGAAGGGCAGGCGCTTCGATCAGGCGCTTCAGCAGGTGTACGGGTTCGACCTCCCAGGGTTCGAGAAGGAGTTTCTTGCCAACAACGGCGCGGGCACGCCGTCGAAGCCATCGCCGACGGCGCAGCCCAGGCAGGCGCAACCCACTTCCACACCAGTTTCGAAGGTGGTGACCGTAACGAGGAATGATTCAGGCGGCGGGGGCCTCAGCCGATCGACGCTGGCGATGCTCGGGGTGGCGGCCCTCTTCATGCTCGTGGCTGTGTTCTTCTTCCTTCTCCACCTTCAGGTCTCCGGGAGACGGCGAGTCGCGGCGGCTCCCGGTTCGGGCCTACCGGGCGACTGGCGGCGGCCACCGGAGTAGTCCTACCCTTCGGCGTCCATTCCTCGCAGCCCGCGCGCGATCATCCAGACCCGCTGAAAGGCGGTGAGGTTCGAGAGCAGCGCCAGGACGGCGATCACGACCGTCAGGCCGTTGAACAGAAGGCCAATGCCCAACAGGGCAACCCGCTCCTGCCGCCGAAACAACCCCTCGCGCATCGACAGGCCGACGATCTCGGCGCGGGCCCGCATGTAGCTCACGGCCACGCTGCCAAAGAGGGCCGCTCCGGCGAGGGCGACCTGGATCTCCTCGTCGCGCCCGGCGAAGTACCAGCCGCAGGCCACAATCACGACGGCTTCGCTCGCGCGGTCCAGGACCGCATCGAGCACGGCTCCGAATGCGGAGGCCTGGCCAGTGGCGCGAGCAACCGCCCCGTCGACAAGGTCGAGAGCACTGAACAGCAGGTAGACGACCCCGGCGGCGAGCAGGGCCTCGCTCACGACCAGCCAGGCCGCGATGCCGTTTCCGGCGAATCCGATCAGCGACACCATGTTCGGGGTCACGCCGAGCCCCGCCACCGCTCGTCCAACGGGATCGGCGATTTCGCGCGGCGTCTTCTGCGGCAGGATGTTCAGACGCGGCATGTTATGGCATCCGAGGCTTCGTCCGAGCGGACCGCCGCTGACCGGTGGGAAATGGCCAGGAACTCATGGATGCCCCTCGCGACGATCGCGTGACCCGCCGAGGATCTTCCGGGGTGTCGCGGAGTAGCCCCATGCCAATTGCAGCGCCACGCGCCGGATCCCCATCTCCCCCACAGAAGGGTACCGGGACATGTGCCCCGTGGTCGTGCCTTCTCTGAGCGCCTTGCGGAGAGCCTCCGCGCCCGCGCCCGCGAACTCCGTCCATCCCTTTCCGATGCACACCAGGTGGTGTGCATCGGAACCTCCGGCTGCCGGCAGCCTCCACTTGGATGCGTTCAGGCTGGCCGCTTTGTTCTGCGTCAGTGTCCCGGCCGGGCTGGGGTTGGCAAGCTCGATTGCATCGAAGGTGATGCCGGCCTCGTTTCGGGCGCAGATCCGGTCGATGGTCCTGCGGCTCAACGACCTTGTCGCCCAGCTCATGGGATGCGGGACAACCGCCAGACCGCCGGCCGCGTGGATGGCTTCGAGCGTTCGTTCCACGCGCCGGAAGCTGCGTGGTGTCGACTCGATGAAGAGCCCCACCAGGTGGCCATGGAGTGTCGTGATCTCCGCTCCCGGAATGACACCGAAGCGGTAGCCCCGCATCGCGGCCAGTTCGCGAGCCCGCAGGCTGGCCCTGACGTCCTCGTGGTCGGTGATGGCGATGAGGTCGAGGTCCGTTTGGTGCTCCACGAACTCGAGCACTTGCAGGACGGTTCCCAGCCCGTCGGACGACCGCGTGTGGATGTGGAGGTCAGCTTTCGCCACAGGCGTGCACCGTCCAGTAGTCCTCGAGCACCTTCCATTGCCCGGGAAAGCGGAGGAGATGGGCTCCGAGGATGCAGGCCCAGTGTTGGGCCGCCTGCCGGACATCCTCCTCGGGGTCATCCGTCGTGAGCACGCAGTAGGGTTCCTCCACGAACACCACCTGGTCCTCCACTCCCTCGCGGACGGCCAGTATGGGGACGAGCAAAGCATGCGTGCGGCGTGCAAGCTCGAAAGGCCCGCGCGGGAGCTTCACGCGCCGCCCGCAAAGATCAACGCACACGCCGGTGCCCTGGATGTCTCGATCCGCAATGATGGCTACCAGCTTGCCGTCGCGAAGGGCGTCGAGACACGCGCGCACGCCGCGGCGATCCGCCTGGAAGAAGGCACCGCCTGTCGACGATCGCAGTGCGAGCAGGTAATTGGCGAGGGCGGGTGGGCGGAGTGGTTCCACGAGGGCAACGAATGCGCGTCCGCGATTCGTGAACCCCTGGACGGCGAGTTCCGGGTTCCCTGTGTGTGCGCTCAAGACGAGGAGAGGCCCGGGAGAGTCCAGCACCTTCAGTCGCTCGCCATTGACCACGCGCAGGTGGTCCCGCTCGAAGCGGGCAATATCGCGGCGCGGGAGCGTCGCGAGGTCGACGTAGTAGCGGGCGACATGCTTGAAGACTTCAATCCCCTGTAACCGGGCGCGGCGCTCATCGCCGCCACAGAGCAGCAAGAGGTTGTTGACCACCCTTTGGCGACGCCGGGGCTGCACCTGCCATGCGACCCAACCCACGGCCACCGCCAGCCGGTAGAAGAACCATGGCGCGCGTCCCGCCAGCGGGACTCCAAGGCGCAGTAGAAGGAGCTTGACCATCGACTGATTGCTCGCGCTAGTGGCCGCTCGCGGGCCACATCTCCCTGAACATGTACCACTGATCCGGGTAGGCGCGAACGAAGCGTTCATGCGAGTCCATGATTGCTTGCGTGATGCGCTGGATGTCGGCAAGCTCGTCTCCCGTCCCCTCCGTGCGAATCTCGAAGTCGGTGAGGGTCGTCACGTCGGGCCTGTCCCAGTGCTGACGCGCGAAGGCGGTCGGGACGACCGTGGCGCCGGTCCGCAGGGCCAGACGGGCTGGCCCTGCCGGGACCTCCACTTCTTCGCCGAAGAACCTGACCTTGACGCCGTCACCCGGCACGGGCCGGTCAATGAGAAGGGCGAGGATGCCGTTCTGCTTCAACGTTCGCAGGAGCGATGGTCCTGCCCTCTCCATCTTGATGATTGACATGCCCAGCTTTCGCCGCGAATCGACGACCATCTCGTCCAGCCGGTGGTCGGCGAAGGTTTCGGCGACCACGGTCACAGGATAGCCGCGCGCGGCCGTCGCGCCGGCTCCCAGATCCCAGTTTCCGAAGTGCATGCAGACGACGATCACCCCCTTGCCGCGCGCCAGCGCCGCATCCAGCGCCCGAAAGCTGTCGTCCCCCGCCACCCGGCAAATGAAGTCAGAAGGCGCCAGAGACGGAAACCGCATGAAGTCGATGAGATAGCAGCAGTAATTGGCAAGCGATCGGCGGGACGCTCTGCGAACATCGCTTCGGCTTGCTGCGGGCAGCACCCGGACGAAGTTCCGCGCCATCGCCCGGCGGCCACGGGGCCAGAGGTGGTAGGTCGCACTCCCGACAGCGATGGCGATGCCGTAGCTCAGGCGCAGCGGGAGACGCCGCCCGAGCGCGGTGGCCAACTGCCAGAGCCGGTATTGCACCCGTCCCCCTCTTGCGACCCAGGGTGATCTGTGTTTGACCGGACCACGAGGATCGCACCGTTGCCCGGCCATCATAGGCACGGCCCATGCCCGGGTGAACCATGTGTGCAGGATCACCGGCATGGCTCGCCGGGCGGCTGCGGGGTTTCGCAGGGCAGGGAATGGAGGCAGCCCCGGACGAGTGGGCCGAACTCGCGAAAAGGTCAGAGCCCGCAGCTAGCCGCGAGACTGCTGATGGCCGTGATTCGTCGGCCCTGCGTCAGTTCGTTGACAAAGCCGTTGGTGCAGTAGCCCACCGAAATCCCGGTTGCCGGGTCGCCCCACCCGATCTGGCCGCCGGCGCCCCCGTGTCCGAAGGTCCGCGGCGAGGCGGTGTTCCCAAACCCGCGGAGATTGGCATGGCCGTCGTCGCCCGCAACTTGCACGGCGAGGGCGCGGTTGATCGGATGTCCCAGGATGGGGTCGCGGTGAAACTCCCGGGTGCGCACCTTCGTGGCCCATTCGATGGTCTCGGCCTTCATGATTCGTTTGCCGCTGGCCGTCACCCCGCCATTGACCAGGGGCTGGTAGAACAGGGCGAGTTCCGCTGCCCGCGCGATGCCGCCACCGCCCGGCACGCCCACCGCGCGCACCTCGGGTCGATTGAAGGCCAGGATCGCGTCGGGTGTGACTTCGCCCCATCCTCCCGGCGGTGGGGTGGGCGGCTCGACGTGGTAGACGTCTGCGACCCGGTTGTTGAGGCCGGCGGGCAGGCCAACATAGAGGTCGTCCAGGCCCACTGGTTCAATGATCCTCTCGCGCAGGAACTGCCGGTACTCCACACCCGCCCGCCGCTCGATGACTTCCGCCAGCACCCAGTGGAGAGACGTAGCGTGGTATTCAAACTGCGATCCGGGCTCCCAGTTCAGGCGCCACCGGGCGAAGGCCGCGAGCCGTGCCGCGCGCGTCTCCCACTGTCCCGGGCCAAGCGGCGCGAGAGGGAACCCGCCGATGTGCAGCATCGCCTGCTCCATGGTGACGACTTCTTTGCCGTTGGTTCCGAACTCGGGAATGATGTCGGCCACGCGTTCTTCCAGGTTCAGCAGACCGTCCTCGAACAGCGTCCAAACGGCGGCCGCCACGACTGCTTTGGTCGACGAGAAGATGCTGTAGAGCGTCTCGTTCGTGGCCGGGGCGGCCACACCGGCGATGCGCGCCTCGCCAAACGTTCGGAACCCGGCCAGACGGCCGTTTCGGGCAACGGCGACTTGGGCGCTTGGCAGGGTACCGTCTTCGGTATCACGCTTGGCTCGGGCGAACACTGCCTCAAGCTTTTCGCTGTCGATTCCCACATCTTCGGGACTCGACGCGAGGAGACCAGGTGTGAGCATGGAACGTCTCCAGTGAGTGGTGGCGGAAGCATACGACCTGCTCGGAGGGCTGTCGCCTGCCGCCAGCCCTCCGGAATTCGCGGGCGCGGAAGCGACGGTTCAGTGGTGGTTCCGGGCCACCGTGACCGTGCTTGCCTGCGGGCCGCGGTCGCCTTGTTCCTCGACGAAGCGCACTTCCTGGCCAACTGCGAGACCGCCGAACCCGGGCGGCAGCACGGCATTGCGGTGAAAGTAGATCTCCCGCCGGTCCTCGCTGGCAATGAAGCCGTACCCCTCTTCTGGGAAGAGCCGGGCGATGCGGCCGCGAGGCGAGACTTCCTCCACCTTCACCTGGCCCCGTTGGCGCCGCAGGTAGTCCTCGACCTGCCGCGATGCGGCGTCGAAGGCGTGCCGGATGGCGGCATGGAGAGAGGGATCGGACTGGCGGTTCACCACCAGCTGGGCTCCGGGCAGGAGAACGCTGATGCTAACCTCGTATGGTCCGCCCTTCTGGTGGTGACCCACGGGGGCGTCCAGCGTCACTCTGCAACTGGTCATGCCACTGGCCAACGCCTGCAGCCTCTCGGTCCGTTCACGGATGTAGGCTTCGATCTCCGGCGCCAGGGGGATGTCTCCCGCCTTGATGTGCAGTGGCGTGTCCAACGTCATTCTCCGGCTACCTCTTCGTTTGTTGTCGGGTCTCCTGGCGTGGGCGAGTCCACCGCGCGCGTACGAGGTGGTCCTCCTCCGCGTACTGGATGTCCAGCTCGCCGTGGAAGGCACGCCTGATAGCTTCTCCGATACGCCGGGGTAAGTGCACGTCGGTTGTCGTGATCGTGATGCCGTCCGGGTCTTCCAGGATGTCCAGTATTCGGTGAAGCGGGTGTTCGGCCGTCTCGACAACGGCTTCATCCTGTGCCAGGCGGAGCAGTTCGTCGCTGTGCTCGCGGGTGAACTGGCCATCGAGTCGCAGGAACCCGGCGGGGTACTGGTCTCGGGCGCGACAACAGGCCGGGCAGAGATCCTCCCGCGCATCGGCGGGCTGTGCCTCCATCCATGTCCACCGGCCGTCGTGAAGGATGGCTTCGCAACCCGGACAGACGGAAGGCTCCGGCAAGTGGCGGGCGGCCTGGTAGGGATCGTGGCCGAAGCCCTCGTCCTCAGTGTCGCGGCGCGGTGTCCACACGGCCGGGTTTCGTGCTGCCGGTGTGTCGCGCAGTCGTCTTGGCATCGCTGGCCTCCGGGCCAGGCGGCCCTGTCGAAGCCGCCAGTGGCAGATCAATGTTGGCTGCCAGCTGAAGCGGCGGGCCCGGCCAATCGTCGCCGGGTTCGTGGTCGATGGGCCCTGATCGCCATGGACGGTCTGCGCCGTTCGCTGCCGCAGGGGGACAGCAAAACAGGCAGGGATCAACTCACCCTGGCGCGGCTTTGGATGACGCCAGCGCCCTACGAACGGTGGCAAGTGATCGCCTGCCTGGCGCGATCAGCTTATGGTCTCCTTGCCGCTGGCTGGGCGGCCGAACGGCCCACTTACTCTGGTTCCTTCGGGCCGAATCTGCTGGTTGCGACCGTCGGCCCTTCTCGGCGAGGCCGTTCGGCCTTCCAGCATCGGCAGTAGCCATGCAAGCATGAGCCCGCGTTGGCACCCCAACGATGGAGGCCGTCATGGAATGTGACGTCTGCGGCTCCGAAAGACAGGAACTCGTGCGCGTGGAGGTGGCCGCGTTCGCCTCTGCGCCCGCGATCACCACGCTGGTTTGTCCGCGGTGCCTGGGCTACGACATGCTTCGCGCCCTTGTCCGGGACTCCTTCGGGTTCTCAGCCCGGGGTCTGAAGCCTGTCGCATGACCGGTGGCCGGCTGGCCATCATCCGGCCTGCTGTCTGGTAAGCTGCGACCGTGGAGCATGTGCGCCTAGAACGTCAGCCTTCCCTGCGCGATCCGATCGCGGTGATTGCCTTCGCGGGTTGGGGGGATGCAGCGGGCGCCGCTACCAGCGCTGCCCGCTTCGTGGTTCGCCGGCTTGGGGCGCGCCGGTTTGCGTCGATCGACCCGGAACCTTTTTACGATTTCACCGACTCACGTCCCTTCGTACGCATTGATGCGCGTGGCGATCGGGAGGTGACCTGGCCGACGAACGACTTCTTCTACGCGCGCAATCCCATTGGCACACATGACGTGGTAGTGGCCGTGGGGGTGGAACCTAACATGCGCTGGCGGACGTTCACCGACTCCTTCCGTGGGCTCTTCAAGGACCTCGACATTACGATGACGGTCTCCCTCGGGGCGCTCATGGCGGACGTCCCGCACACTCGCGACATCCGCGTCACCGGGTCTGCAGCCGACCCGGCAGTGGCGGCCCGGCTCGACCTCGCGTTGTCACGCTACCAGGGCCCGACCGGCATCCTGGGCGTCCTTGGGGACGGACTTCGGCGCGATGGGTGCCCGGCAATCAGCCTCTGGGCCAACGTCCCGCACTACGTGACCACCAGCCAGAATCCACCTGCGACGATGGCGCTCCTCCGCAGGCTGGAGAGCATCCTTGGGCTCGAGTTCGACTACTCGGAGCTCCGGAACGCGACCGCCCGGTTCATCGAGGAGGTGAACACAGCTGTCTCCGGGAATCCCGAGATCGGCGAGTACGTCCGTCTACTGGAGGAAGCAGTAGACTCGGGCTCTCCGCTTCCGGCAAGCCCTGACCAGCCGGAAGGGGACCTCCTCCTCGACATCGAGGAGTTCTTGCGCGATCAGCGTCCCGAGGAGTGAGTGGACGGGGCTGTTGATGCTCTGCAACCGTCGCGCCGAAATGGATCACGCCCGCCAGGGCCCAGTCAGCGTGCTCTCGGAGCCGCGGCGAATTCATGCGGCGATCGACTCGGAAGGTGGCGCTGGCGTTGGCGCAGGTTCACGGTTGGGTTGCCGGGGTGGCGAGCAAAGTGACGAAGACGGGCTCAGCGCTAGCTAGCGAGGGCGCGCAGAACCGGGGCCGTGGCCCGGGCCGGCCGCTCGCCTTGGGACTCGCGCTCACGATCGGGCTAGCGGGACTCGAGGTCCTTGTCGGCGTGACCAGCGGCTCGCTGGCCCTGATCGCCGATGCCGGGCACATGCTTGTTGACTCCGCCGGATTGGTGCTGGCGCTGGCGGCGACGCTGATCGCACGACGGCCCGCCGGTCTCCGGCGTACGTTCGGCTACGTCCGCATCGAGGTGCTCGTTGTGCCTTTGCATGTTCTCCTGATGCTCGGCATTGCGGGGAAGGGAAAAGGCAGGGAGTCGGGAAAGGAAAAA
>CAZCDK010000006.1:15666-30936 GCA_964497285.1 uncultured Anaerolineaceae bacterium
TGCGGGGTACATCGCATACGAGGCGGTGGGCCGGATCGGTGGCCACCCGCAGGTCGACGCGCTACCCGTGTTGGCGGTGGGCGTCGCGGGGCTCGTGGTGAACCTCATAGCCTTCAGTCTGCTCCGGGGACACGGCGAGGCGAACCTCAACGCCCGGGGGGCCACGCTGGAGGTCGCCGCGGACGCATTGGGATCGGCCGGTGTGATCGCCTCCGCCGTCATCGTCCTGACAACCGGCTGGACCGGCGCGGACGTGGTGATCGGGTTCGCCATTGGCGCCTTCGTCGTGCCGCGAGCTGTTTCGCTGCTGCGGCATTCCCTGAGCATCCTTCTGGAGTCAGCGCCCCGGGGGACCGACATTGCCGCCATCCAAAGGGACGCAGCATCAGTCCCGGGTGTGAATGCTCTCCACGATCTGCACGTGTGGTCGCTCGCTCCCAGCTTCGCCGCGCTCAGCGCGCACGTCGAGCTGGACACGATGGAGGGTTGTGAGGGGAAGATAGCCGCTCTTGCGGCGTTGCTGCTCCGGGAGCACGGGATCGGACACGTCACACTCCAGCCCGAGACCCGGCAACTGCAGGAGGAGATAGCCTGCTGCCACTACCCGGACGCGGCGTTTGCGGCTGGACACAACCATTTGCCGCCTGCAGGCGCAGCCACCAACGGTGATCGAATCTGAGAGCCGCTCGCGACCGGCAAGCTCCCGGCCACCAGGCTCAGATCGCGAACCTGAACCCCATCTGGCCCCTCAGAGCGTTGATCTCGCCGAGGTGCATAAAGCCGTGCGTCATCACCACCTGTCGGAAGACCCGCCACTTCGGCATCTCGCCGAGCGGCCGGATCATCTGGACCTCCTCGAGGATTCCGGGTGACACGCCCTTCAGGAAAGCGACCGCGTCTTCGCCCACAGCCTTGCCGTAGTCCCGCAGCAACTCGACATCCGAGATCGTGATGGCGTGGGCATCTTCCAGGCTCATGCCTGTCCCCTGCTCGACCTTTGGCAGGCCCAGCTTCTCCATGAAGCCCTGGGCCATCCAGATCGGTGGCGTCTTCCTGAGCACGAAGTTGACGATGTTGTCTGATGTGCGCATCACATGCCACGCGTTGAAGCCGATGCTCACCGCATTGCCGGGCGGGTTCCAGTTCACTTGCTCGGCGTTGATGTCCTTGAGCGCATCGTCCATCCAGTCGTTCAGTTGTCCGATGCCATCGATCAGTACATCGCGGATGTCCATGTCAGTGCCTCCGGCTGGTTGGTGTGCGTTGCATCATAAGACTCCTCCCGGCTACATGTGCACCTCGTTTTCGAGCTCCTCTCCCCGCGCCCAGCGCGGGATGTTCCGGACAAAGAGCCCGGTAGCCCGCGCGCGGTCGTCCGGGCAGTGCGGTCTGCGCTGTTCAAGGATGCTGGGGACGTAGTCGTAGAAGAGGGCGCCGTACATGTCGGCATCGTACATGGCGCGGATCCACGTGACTTTTGTCGCTGCAGCCCCGTGATGCACGGGCAGAATGTACGGGTATGACAATCGTTGCAATTGACAATCGTGGCCTGACGCCGCCCGAGCCGATGGTGCGCATCCTCTCGGCGCTCTCCGAGCTCGACGAAGACGCGGAGCTCGTCGCGCTCATGGACCGTGACCCGGTGCTCCTCTATGCGGAACTCGACCGTCGGGGTTTCACGGCGACGCTCCGGCCCGAACAGGAGTGGTTTGTCCTCCACATCCGCCGGCAAGCTGTCAAATGATCGACAGCGCTGTCGCAGCCAGGAGCCCCGCGCTTGGCCTGATCGCGCCTTTCTTCCTTGCCGCTCCGCTCGGGCTGGTCCTGGCGGGCGTGCTCTTGGCCACGGCCGATGGCGACTCCTTCGTCGCCGTCAACCTGCCGCGAAACGTTGCTGTCACGCACGGCATTGCCGTGGGTTGGCTGACGACGGCGATCATGGGGGCGACCTACCAGCTTGCGCCCGTGGTCCTGGGCGGGGGCCTCTGGTCGACCAACATTGTGCGAGTGCAACTTGCGGTTCACTTGGTAGCGGTACCGCTGTTCGTCCTGTCAGTGCTCCGCTGGAACGTCGTGTGGATGGGTGGCTCTGGGGCACTTCTCTACGCTTCTCTCCTTCTCTACACCCTGAACATCGCTGTGGCTCTGCGCCGCGGTACCGCCTGGAGCCTCCCGCGCGGCTTCCTGGCGGCCTCCACTGCGTTCCTTGCGGTGAACATGACGGTGGGGCTTGCCTACGTGGGGACGCTCCAACCGGGACATGTCTGGTTCGGAATTACGCTCGGGCGGATATCGGCGCACGCCCACATGGGCCTGGTCGGCTGGCTCTCGCTCACAGTCATGGGCGTCGGTTACCAGCTCGTGCCCATGTTCAACGTCATCAACCACACGCGACCGCGGTTCGGGTGGCAGGTGCTCGCGATCACTGCTGCTTCTACGGGCGCGGCGAGCGCGGGGCTCTCCACCGACCCGGCAGCAATCGTCAGGTTGGTCCTTGCGGTGCTGCTGGCCATCGGGCCGGCGTTGTGGGCGCTGGACCAGCTCATGATGATGCGCCGCCGCACCAGGCGGAGAGTCGACATCCAGGGCCGGGCCACATGGCTGTCAATCGGCTTCCTTGGACTCGCCATCCTCCTCGGCCTCGGGGCGTCCCTTGGCACGCCGGCCACGACTGGCGAAGAACCCGCCCGCTGGCTGCTGGCCTACGGCGCCGCCGGATTGCTGGGCTGGTTTGGCTCCACGCTTGTCGGCAACAGCTACAAGATCCTGTCCTTCCTCGTCTGGTATCACCGCTATCGACCCCTCGTCGGGCGACAGCCAGTCCCGGTTGCGACTGAAATCTACAGCGAGCGCATGGCAACGGCGGTGCTGTTGGTCAATGGTCTCGGAACGCTTGTGCTGGTCGCAGCCTGCCTCGCGGGGAGCCTCGCTTTGCTTCGCGCTGGTGGGGCGATCGTTGCAGGCGCCGCTTCGACTCACCTCCTCTCGATGTGCACCATGCTCCTCCCGAGGAAGGAGCGCCGGCCGCTGGATGCGCCCGTGCCTCGAACGGCAACATCGTGAAGGCCTCGGATGTGGCAGACGTCCTCCGAGAGGTCTTTGATCCAGAACTCGGGCTCGACCTCGTCTCGCTGGGCCTCATCTACGGCATCGAGATCAAAGGCTCGACGATCGTTGTGGGGATGACGCTCACTTCGACGGGGTGCCCCATGGCCGACGCAATGATCGAGGCCGCTCGCGACGCAATCGCCTACCAGATTCCAGGCTCCGAGGTCCGTGTCACGAAGGAGTTGGACCCGCCGTGGGACATCGATATGGCAGACGACCGGGCCCGTGATTGGCTCGGCGAGCCCCCTCGCCGCGCTAGAGGAGCTGGTTGAGGGCCTTCAGATCGCGGATGAGGATGTCCTTCCGCCGCACCTCCACGACCCCATCCTCTTCCATGACCTTGAGCGTGCGGCTCACCACTTCCCGCACCGAGCCCAGGAGCGACGCAAGGTCCTGCTGGGTGATGACCCGCGGCACGACGATCCCGGCCGGTGTCTGCGCTCCCTCTTCGCGGGCGAGCTGGTACAGGTAGCGTGCGAGCCGGCCCTGGACGGTTTGGAGACTGATCTGCTCCACCAGTTCTGTGAACGACCGCAATCGGCGAGCGAAGTGGCCCAGCATCGCCATTCCCACGTCGGTGTGCTCGCGAATCACCCGCGCGAAGGCCTCGGTAGGCACCAATACCGCCTCGCAGGGATCGATGGCTTCCACGGTCGCCGGGTTCGGCCCGCCGTCGAACACCGGGACTTCGTTGAAGGTGTCGCCTGGCCCTGCCAGCCGGAATGTCTGCTCCCGCCCATCCGGCGCGGTGCGGAAGATGCGGGCTTTCCCGGATCGGATGGAGTAGAACCCGGTCGCCGGTTCGCCCTCAATGAGGATACATTCGCGGCCGCGGTACTTCCGAACCGAGAGGAGATCTGCGAATCGCCGGGCTTGTTCGTCGTTCATGACATCGAAGCAGGCCATCCGGCGGATGTCGGAGAGATCAGGCGGTCGAAGCATGTGCTTAGAAGTATGAGGCATCCGGACCCCGACCTGCGAAACCAGGTGGGATCACCGGGACCAATGCACGAGCGGCGAGAGCGATTCTCCCCGTCACCGCAAGTCGGCGCCTGCGACCAACCTGGCGGAGTCGGTCGCGACGACCCGAATTCCCCGGCGGGCGCTCAATAATGATATAAATCACATTCTCAGGGCGGTTCATACTGCATTGTGCACCGCGGAGGGACGTGTGGAACTTGAGTCCGCGGATTCGGTGGCAGGGTTCGTGGGACCGGTCGTGGTTTGCGTCCGAGGGCCTTCCCGTTCGGGCAAGACCTCCGTCTGCGAGAGACTGATCGCTGCCCTTGAACCCCGGGGCGTCCGCGTCGCCTACTTGAAACGAACCCACCACGAACTCGACGTGCCCGAGAAGGCGTCCGGCCGCGCATGGCGCAAGGGCCCGTCTGCCATGGTGTTGCGCTCGCCCGGCCGGCTCCAGATGACGGTGCCGCCGGGTGACGCCACGCCCGGAGAACTGCTGCGGGTGCTCCCCGATGGCATCGACATCGCCCTCTTCGAGACCCACTCACCCGAGTCCTACCCGACCATCCTCTCCTCGGCGCTCGACCCCGCCGATGGAGAAGCGGTGCTCGGACGCTGGCGGTTGGAGACCATCGATGCGGATGCCGCTTCCCTGGTGGAGCGGCTGGTTCGACTGGTGCCAGCCGACCGCGCACTCGACCATGCCCTTCGCGCCGCGATGAAGCTTCACGGCGGCCACCTTTGTGCCGGGCTCGTCCTCGGCACGCGACTGGCGCTCTATGGCGTTGACCGGCTCGGTGTTGACGTTCCGGACCGCCAGAAGCGGCTCATCGTCGCGGTGGAAACGGATCGCTGCGCAGTTGATGCAATCCAGGCCGTAACCGGCTGCCGGCCCGGCAAGCGCACTCTGCGACTACTCGACTATGGCAAGCTGGCGGCCACTTTCATCGACCAGTGGACGGGTGCCGCGGTGCGCGTCGCAGCGCGCGGCGATCTGCGCGACAAGAGCCACGCCGATCACGAACCGGGCGAGCGGCACGAGGCGCAGGAGCTGGCCTACCGTGCGATGCTCCCTGACGAGTTGTACACCCTGCGGAGTGTGGTCCCGGATGTGGAGCAGCTCGACCTTCCTGGTCCACCGCGGCGGCGGGTCCGTTGTGCTACTTGTGGAGAGGAAGTCACCGATGGCCGGGAGATAAAGACGGAAGCGGGTCCGCGTTGCCAGCCATGCGCGGCAGCCAGCGGTCTGCGGGAAAGGACACGAGGAGGAACGGGCACATGGCCATGAATCGGAGGGGTTTCCTGAAGCTGGGCGGCGCCACCGCGGCCGGGAGCGCCGCGTTCTACTTCGGCACCAGGATGGCCTTCCTGCAATCAGCGCCGGGGATCACCAACCCGTTGGCCGCGTATCCCAGTCGCGGCTGGGAGAAGGTCTACCGCGACCAATACGCCTATGACAGCAGCTTCACCTTCGTTTGCGCCCCCAACTGCACTCACAACTGCCGGCTTCGCGCCTTCGTTCGCAACGGCGTGGCGATACGCGTCGAGCAAAACTACGACGGGGCGAGGACTGGGGATCTCTTCGGCAACCACGCCAGTGACCACTGGAACCCGCGTGGCTGCAACAAGG
The DNA here is from genome assembly GCA_964497285.1 of uncultured Anaerolineaceae bacterium. Classification (GTDB taxonomy): domain Bacteria; phylum Chloroflexota; class Dehalococcoidia; order Tepidiformales; family Tepidiformaceae; genus UCB2. Next base: position 21,368 of record CAZCDK010000006.1, read on the forward strand.
GCTCGACCCTCACCCGGCGCATCTACGGTCCGTACCGGCTAAAGGGGCCCATGATTCGCGCCGGGTGGAAGAAGTGGGCCGACGACGGCTTTCCCGGCCTCGACGCGGCGGCCCGCACCAGGTACAAGTTCGACTCGCGCGGCACCGACACCTTCGTCAAGGTCAACTGGGACGATGCGTTCAAGTACGCAGCGAACGGACTCGTTGCGGTCGCCCAACGGTACTCGGGCGAGGCCGGCAAGAAGATCCTGCTCGACGAAGGCTATCAGCCCGAGATGGTCAGCATCATGGAGGGCGCCGGGACGCGCACATTCAAGCTCCGCGGCGGAATGGGCCTCCTCGGTGTGCTCGGGAAGTACGGCATGTACCGCGCCTCCAACATGATGGCTCTCCTGGACACGCACGTTCGAAAGATCGTGGACCACGAGCAGGCCAAGGGTGGGCGTAACTGGTCCAACTACACCTGGCACGGCGATCAGGCCCCGGGCCACCCCTTCGTTCATGGACTCCAGACGTCGGACACTGACTTCAACGAACTGCGCCACGCCAAGCTCCACATCGGGATCGGCAAGAACCTTGTCGAGAACAAGATGGCGGATGCTCACTTCTTCATTGAGGTGATGGAGCGCGGCGGCAAGATCGTCACGATCACGCCCGAGTACAGCCCCCCGGCAACGAAGGCCGACTACTGGATTCCCTGCCGGCCGGGCCTGGGCGATACCGCCATCTTGCTCGGCATCACGAAGCTCCTGATGGACCGCAATCTCTACGATGCACAGTTCGTCAAGAGCTTCACGGACTTCCCGCTCATCCTCCGCTCCGACACGCTCAAGCGCCTGAGTCCGGCGGACCTTGCCTCCAACTACACACCGGGTCTCACACCAGACGGTCCCAGTTTCAAGATCCAGGGCCTCACGAAAGCGCAATACGACAAGCTTCAGGACTACGTCGTCTACGACTCCAAGTCGAAGTCACTCAAGCCGGTGACCCGCGAAGATGTGGGCGCCACGCTCGCGGCGAAGGGTCTCGATCCCGACCTCGAATACCAGGGTAGGGTGACCCTCAAGGACGGCAAGCAGGTTGAGGTGATGACGCTCTGGCAGGCGTACCGTCTCCACCTGCGTGACTATGACCTCGACACCGTTGCTGAGATCAGCGGCTCCCCGAAGGACCTCATCGAGCGGCTGGCGAACGACATTGCGACGATAAAGCCGGTCGCAATCCACGTTGGTGAGGGCATCAACCACTGGTTCCACGCGACGCTGCACAATCGCGCCAGCTACCTTCCGCTCATGCTCACGGGAAACATCGGTCTCCCCGGGGCCGGCTCCTATACCTGGGCCGGCAACTACAAGGCGGCTCTATTCCAGAGCACACCCGAGTCGGGCCCCGGTTTCAAGGGCTGGATCGCCGAAGACCCGTTCGACATGAACCTCGACCCGGCCGCCGATGGCAAGGTCATCAAGGCCCACGCCTACACCAAGGACGAGGAGCCTGCCTATTGGGACCACGGTGAGCGCGCGCTTATCGTCGACACGCCCAAGGCTGGCCGCAAGGTCTTCACGGGCCAGACCCACATGCCGTCCCCCACGAAGGTGATGTGGACGACGAACGTCAACATCATCAACAACGCGAAGTGGGCCTACGGCGTCCTCTTCAACGTTCTGCCGAAGATCGACATGATCATGACGCAGGACATCGAGATGACCTCGACCTGCGAATACTCCGACTTCATCCTCCCCGCCAACTCCTGGATGGAGATGCAGCAGCCGGAGATCACAGCCTCGTGCTCCAACCCCTTCCTCCAGATCTGGAAGGGCGGGCTCAAGCCCATCTACGACACGAAGGACGACATCGCAATCATGGCGGGCGTGGCAAAGGCGTTGGCCGACGTCACCGGCGACAAGCGCTTTGCCGACTATTGGAAGTTCGCGCTCGAGGGCAAGGCCGAGGTCTACATGCAGCGCCTGCTCGATGCCTCGGGCACGACGCGTGGCTACAAGTACACCGACGTGATGGCCGGCAAGTTCGGAGAACCCGGCGCGGCGCTCATGCTGTTCCGCACCTACCCGCGCATTCCGTTCTGGGAGCAGGTGCACGACAACATGCCCTTCCACACCGACACCGGCCGGCTGAATTCGTATTGCGATATCCCGGAGGCGATCGAGTACGGCGAAAACTTCATCGTCCATCGCGAAGGCCCGGAGGCCACACCCTACCTACCGAACGTCATCGTCTCGAGCAACCCCCTCATCCGCCCCACCGACTACGGCATTCCATGGGAGGATCTCGATCCCGAGCGGCGCACGGTTCGCAACGTCAAGCTCCCCTGGGCTGAAGCGAAGAAGACCAAGAACCCGCTCTGGGAACAGGGCTTCAAGTTCTACATTCTCACTCCCAAGACCAGGCACACGGTGCACTCCTCCTGGGGCGTGACCGACTGGAATGTCCTCTGGGCGAGCAATTTCGGCGATCCCTACCGCGCGGACAAGCGCAACCCGGGCGTGGGCGAGCAGCAACTCCACATGAACCCGGAAGATGCCGGGGAGCTAAAGCTCAAAGACGGCGACTACGTCTACGTCGACGCCAACCCGGCCGACAGGCCCTACATCGGTTGGAAGGCCAGTGACCCTCACTACAAGGTCGCCCGGCTCATGCTCCGGGTGAAGTTCAACGCGGCCTATCCCCGGGGCGTCGTGATGACGAAGCACGGTGGATTCATCGCCACCGAGAAGACGGTCGCGGCGCACGAATCGCGCGCAGATGGTCGCGCCGTTTCTGAAGACACGGGCTACCAGTCCAGCTTCCGCTACGGCTCGCACCAAAGCGTCACCAAGGACTGGGCCATGCCGATGCACCAGACCGACACCCTGTTCCACAAGGCGAAGGTAGCCCAGGCGTTCATTTTCGGCGGCGAGGCCGACAACCACGCCATCAACACGGTCCCCAAGGAAACGCTCGTGAAGATTACAAAGGCGGAAGATGGTGGGATCGGCGGCCAGGGGGCCTGGAAGCCCGGCACCACCGGCATGAGCCCCGGCAGCGAGGACGACTTCATGAAGTCCTACCTGGCCGGGAAGATCGTCAAGGTCAAGGGGCGCTAGCCGTGACCGAAAAGCACCTCGAAGCGGACGATCCGTATGCCCTCGTCGCCGCCCGCTATCCCGTCCAGCCGGGCGTGGATGCAGAAGCGGTCATGGCCCAGTGCATCGTCGAGGAGTACGCCCTCATGGGCATTTCTCGCGAGAAGATGATGCACCTCTTCCGCTCTCGCGTCTTCACCGGCACGAACGCCATCCTCGCGAATCGGGGCGAAGCATTCGTCGCTCGGATTATCGATGACGTGTACGGGGTTGCGCCGGCCCAGGAGGTCTCCTAGATGGCCAAGGTCTACAACTGGCAACTCGGCCGGCAGATGGACTACCGGTTCGATGGTGGTCCCGCAAAGCGTCAGTTCGCCGCCGTCTTCAACACCAACCGGTGCGTCGCCTGCCAGACATGCACCTACGCATGCAAGTCGACCTGGACGTTCTCCCCCGGACAGGAGTTGATGTGGTGGAACAACGTCGAAACGAAGCCCTATGGCGGGTTCCCCCACAACTGGGACGTCAACCTCCTTTCCTTGCAGGAGAAGGCGGACCCCGGCGGACAGGTGTGGGACGCAGGCAAAAGGACCGTCAAGAAGGCTCCCTACGGCGTGTTCGAAGGCAAGACCATCTTCGAGACAGCGGACGGGGTGTCCAACATGGCCACCGGTTACATTCCGCCCGAGGAGGAGTGGAAGGTCCCGAACATCAACGAGGACACGGCGACGGCCTACTCCACCAAAGGGGCCTCTCTACCGGAACACGCCGGCTGGTTCTTCTACCTGCAGCGCATCTGCAACCACTGCACATACCCGGCGTGCCTCGCCGCCTGCCCCAGGAATGCGATCTACAAGCGTGAAGAGGACGGCATCGTCCTGATCGATGAAAGCCGCTGTCGTGGCTACCGCAAGTGCGTGGAGGCCTGCCCCTACAAGAAGTCAATGTACCGCCCCAGCACTCGCACTTCAGAGAAGTGCATCGGCTGCTACCCGCGCGTGGAAGGGAGCGATCCGCTCACCCAGGGTCTGCCCATGGAGACCCGCTGTATGACCGCCTGCATTGGCAAGATTCGCCTTCAGGGGCTTGTCAAGGCCGACGCCAACGGCGAGTGGATCGAAGACCGGCTGAACCCGCTCTACTACCTGGTCCATGTGGCCAAGGTCGCCCTGCCGCTCTATCCGCAATTCGGCACTCAGCCCAACGTCTACTACATACCTCCTCGATGGGTCCCTCGCGACTATTTGCGTCAGATGTTCGGGCCAGGCGTCGATGATGCGATCGCCGCCTACACCAACCCGAGCCGGGAGACGCTGGCGGTGCTCCAGCTCTTCCGGGCGACGCAGCGCATCATCTTCAGCTACAAGATCCAGGACGGGCCCAAGACCGGCGAGATCAACGTCGCAGGTCAGAAGCGCGAGCTCTTCAACGACACAATCATCGGCTTCGACAGCAACGGCAGAGAGATCATCCGCATGACGGTGGACGAACCGGTGATAGAGCGAACGACCCAGTTCGCGATGAACACAATCTAGAGGTTGGCATGAACACTACCGCGCCTCCTCAAGCGTCCTCGATCGAATGGGCCGTGCGACGATCGCTGGGATACGCCCTGCTCGCACGGTGTCTCGCGTACCCCGACGATTCGGGAGCAGCCGCCATCCGTGGGGCCGCATCGGAGGCCGGGTTGCTGCTGGCCGGGACCGCGCTGGAAGGACTCGTCGAGTCGGCCACCAGCGCCGATCGCCAGGCGCTTGAAGCGCGGCACAGCCAGCTGTTCACCCTTAGCTCTTCGCCCGATTGTCCAACGTTCGAGACGGCCTACCTCGCCACGGACCAGATCCAGCAGACCCAGCGCATGGCCGACATCAACGGCTTCTACCGGGCATTCGGCGTGGACACGGTGGAGGCCGGGTTCCGGCCCGATGACATCTCTGTCGAGCTGGAGTTCATGGGCTTTCTCTGCCGCAAGCAGGTCTATGCCGCCCAGCACCTGGGAGCGCCGCGAGTGCGCCAGACACTCCGTGCCGAGCGGATGTTCCTGCGGGAGCACCTTGGCCGCTGGGGTGGGGCCCTCGGACGCCGCATCGCCTTACGTGCCGCGCTCGATCCGTTCTATTCCCTGGTAGGCGGGGCGCTCCACGATTGGCTCGAAGCAGACTGTGAGTTCCTCGGTGTCGGGGCGATCGAGGAGGCCGATGGGATGCGCATGGTGTGGGAAGACCCCAACTCGGAAGTAGTGCCGGAAGACGGCGCGCTCCCTGACTCAGACGAGATACTGGTGATTTGAGGTGACCCACATGACCTTGCTGAACCGAATCCCGCGGCGCCTGCTTGGCGTTGGCGGGCTCGCCGTCGTCCTGCTGGTCGCTGGACTCCTTCAGCTTGCCGACGCGAATCCGGCCGCGTCGCAGACCATGACGCTGACCGCATGGACCGCCGAGGAGGACCCGGGACTCGATCCATCGGCGGCTGTGTGGAGACGGACGCAGTTCATCCAGGCGCCCCTAACGGCTCAGGCCGGCAGCTACGCGGCCGGCGGTGGCAGCATCCCGGTGGTGTGGGCGCGCGCCCTGTACTACAGCGACACGCGCTACATTCGCTTCGCGTGGGGGGACGCGACACCGGACGACACCACGCTCATGGTTGAGCAGTTTTCGGACGCGGCCGCCATCGAATTCCCCGCCAGGTCCGCGTCAACGGTGCCGTCTGTCTGCATGGGCCAGGCGGACGCTGGCGTCAACATCTGGCAGTGGAGGGCCGACTCGGAAACCGGAATCGCCGATCCGGCTGATATGTACGCAAACGCGCTTGTCGACATGTACCCATCGAAGGACGACCTCTTCTACACCGCTCGCGCTGTGGGCAATCCCTACGCCAGGCCCGACCAGGGGCCGGTCCAGAACCTCGTCGCGCAGGCCTTTGGCACGATCGACCCGGCAAGCATCCAGGATGTCCGCGGAGCTGGTGTCTATGAGGATGGCCGGTGGTCGGTGGTGTTCGCGCGCCCGTTTGCAGGTGGCGCCAACGACCTCGCGACGTTCGCGGCCGGCGTCAAGACAGACATTGCGATCGCCGTTTGGAACGGAAGCGACGGTGACCGGAACGGCCGGAAGGCGATTTCACAGTTCCTGACACTCAACATCTCGGGGGCCGTGCTGCCGGAAGGCGAGGCGAGCCACTGGCTGGTGCTGGCCATCGCAGCGGCCACGCTCGTCCTTATTGCCGGAGGCGGTGTAGTCCTCGGGGTCATCGGGCTGCGGGAGGAGAACCGGCCGGGATGATCGCCCGCGACGTTTCCGGCGGCCGACCGGGGACTCCCGCCTCGCTGAGCCCGGGGCCGGTTCTCGTTGCGCTCGCCGTGGCGTCGTTGGTCGAGCTCCTGGTCCTCCGCACGTTCACGCGCACCGCCGTGCACATCCCCGCCCTCTCGGCGCTCCAGGGCCCCTATGAGCTCATCTCGACGTTCGGTCGCTTCTCCTACTATGAGGCGGCCGTCCTCCTGATCGTCGCCCTTCCGGTCGCCTTCACGGCTCTCTGGCGACAGGGTGACCGGGTTGCGCGTACGGCAGCCGTCACCGTGGCGGGATTCGGGCTCGCGGCGGTGGCCGCAAGAAGTCAGGCCGTCGACATCCTCCTTGTCGACTCTCTCTCGGTCGGTGTCGTGGTCCTTGCTGCCTCCGCGGCCCTGGGTGCGGCGAATAGGCGGGCGAGCCTGGTGATTGGTGCATTCGCCGTCTCGTTCTTGCTCCAGGGTACGAGTTCGCTGCTCCAGGATGCCGCATCTGAGGGCGTCGGGTCGTTCGAAACGCGTTGGCTGCTGTGGGCAGCCGAGTGGCTCGCGTTGGTGTTTGCCGTCGCCGCTCCCTTCGCTCTCGCGGCGCGACCGTCTCGCGCCGTGCTCGCGGTGTCGGTCGCGCTCGGAGTGGCCACCCTCGCGGTGCTGCTCGCCAATGGCTCTACCACCCGGGTCTTGCTGCTCTGGAATGAGGGCCTGACGGGGACACTCCCGGCCGCGGGTTACGCACTCGCCGCCGCAACGCTTCTCGCGGCGACGCTCGGACTGCTGGGACAGCACCGTGTGCTCGCGGCGGCGGGGCTCGTGCTTCTAGTCACGGGCGGAATCGGGTTACACAGCACGTACCAGACAGGCCTCGTGGTCGCCGGTTTCGCCGTGCTCTGCCTTGCCGCGCGCGAGAGCGCCGCCGCCAAACCCGCGGCCGCTGCATAGATGGTCTCCGGGGGTCAGGTGCGTTGGGGTCCCTAGAGATCGCCGGGGCGGGGGAGGTTCTTCGCCAGCGCATCGTAGCGGCGGGCCATCCGGCCCACGTCGGGGTGTGCGCCCATGGCGGCGTCAACTTCGCTGCCAAACCGGGCTTCGGCCTCAGCCAGCTGGTCGGCGACCGTGCGGTGCCGCGCGAACGGACTCACGATCCGCCTCATCTCGTGGCCCGGTTCGCCCGGAGACTTCGGGCAAGACCGGGGCGGCAACTCGGCATGCACGGAGCGGGTGAACACCTCATCCTTGGCGCCGCATACCGGGCAGTGGAACTCGTACAGGGGCATGTGGATAGCGTAGCACGACAAGTCTGAACTGGAATTACGCGACGTTGGCCCAACGCTCGGACAGATAGCGCTCGGCCGAGATCGCTGCGGTTGCTCCGTCGCCGCAGGCACTGACAAGCTGACGCGCCGCCTGCGTTCGCACATCACCCGCAACGAAGAGCCCCGGGACCGCCGTCCGCATCGAAAGGTCGGCCCGGGCGTGACCTCCGGCATCGAGTTCTACCAGCCCCTTGAGGAGGTGCGTGTTTGGCGTCTGGCCGATGAAGATGAAGACCGCGGAGACCGCCATCTCGCTCGCGACTCCCGACTTCAAGTTGCGAAGCACCAGGCGCTCGACCTGGTCTGTTCCCTCAATGCGCTCCACAACGGTGTCCCAGGTGAAATCCATGCGCGGATTGGCGAGAGCCCGTTCCCGGAGGACGGCGCTTGCGCGCAGCCGGTCCCGGCGGTGGACAACATGGACTCGGCTGGCATAGCGCGTCACGAACAACCCTTCGTCGAGTGCGGCGTCGCCGCCTCCCACGACGGCCACTTCCTGTTCCGAGAAGAACGCCGCGTCGCAGGTGGCGCAATAGCTCACCCCGCGCCCCACGAAATCGGTCTCGCCCGGCACCCCGAGCCGGTTGTAGTCGGCGCCCGCCGTGACGATGACGGCCTTCGCCTGGTACTCCTCCGCCTCGGTGCGGAGCAAGAAGCGGTCGTCGCCCGTGCGCATGAGGGAGTCAACTCCTTCGAATGCGACTTGCGCTCCGAACTTCTCCGCCTGTTGCAGCATCAGTTGTCCCAGGTCGAAGCCATTGACGCCCTGGGGGAAGCCGGGAAAGTTTTCGACGATGTCAGTGGTTGCGATCTGGCCGCCCGTCATGAGTCTCTCGAACACGATCGTGCTCCGGCGGGCCCGCGAGGCGTAGATGGCGGCGGTCAGGCCTGCTCCGCCGCCGCCGACCACCGCGATATCGCAGTCTTTCATCCAAGGTGCTCCCGTCGTCCCGGGCTGACGCTCGGGGAATGGGAAAGACGGCCACCGCGGCCGTCTTTCGTTGCGATTCTGCTCGGATGCCGCGAGGCCGGCACATACCCGGCCGGCTAGACTAGCACCTCTTCGAGCCGCTTCTTCATCTCGCTCTTCGGCCGGAACCCCACGATCGAGCCCTTCAATTCGCCGCCCTTGAAGATGAGCAGTGTCGGAATGCTGCGAATGCCGAACTTGCTCGGGATGGCCGGGTTGTCGTCGGTGTTCATCTTGAAGAAGTTCACCTTGCCTGCGTACTCGTCGCTGAGCTCATCGACGATGGGGCCCACCATCCGGCAGGGGCCGCACCACGGTGCCCAGAAATCGACGAGCACGGGCAGGTCGCTCTTCACTACGTCGCTCTCGAAGGTGGTGTCGGTTACTTCTCTTGGGTGGGACACGATGGCCTCTTCCTCCAATGGTTGTTGCCTGGCCCCGATGCGGCGGTTGACAGTCTACGGAGCCGTGGTACGATGCTCGTAACATACCCCCAGAGGGTATAGTTGTCAACAGGTGGGAAAACCCGTGGAGGGCCACGACAGCAAGAAGCTCCAGGATCGCCTGGCCCGGGTCGAAGGCCAGGTGCGTGGCCTGCGCAAGATGCTGGACGAGGATCGGTGTTGCGAGGACGTCCTCACGCAGCTGCTGGCGGCGCGCTCCGGGCTTGAACAGGCGGGCCTTCTCCTGCTTGACCAGCACCTGGAGGATTGCGTTCTGAGCGAGGCCAGCCTCCCGCCCTCATCGGTCGATCGGATCCGGGAGATGCTGAGGCTCTGGAGCCGCCACGCCGCCCCAACGGCCTGAGCTGGGATTGGCCTGGGCGGCCGTTGGGGCGGCGTGGCGGGGTCCGGGGTCCATGGGTCTGGGAATACGGCCCACCACAGGTTCTTTGTCCGCCACTCTGCATG
>CAZCDK010000007.1:0-7771 GCA_964497285.1 uncultured Anaerolineaceae bacterium
CCGAAACTCCCACCCACGGGGTGAACTCCCCAAACCTCCACTCACGGATTCGGGCGTCACAGCCGCGGGGACTAGGCGAGGCAACCCCCTCCCGCTACGATGGAACCAATCCCCACCGGGAGGACACCGTGCGACGTATCGCGTTGTTTTCGGTCCTATCCTTGCCCTTCGTCTTCGCGGCCTTGCCCGCGGCGAGCCTGTTCGGCGAGTTGCGCCCGGCCGGCGACGGCCGGACGCTAGTCGTCGTCAACGCGCTGCCAGCTGCCTCGAACACCCAGCTCTCCGATTCCGCAAGCCCGGGCGCAGCCAGCGACCCGGTCGCCTACGGCGTCTCTCACAAGGCGGCGGGTGATTGCCACGCACCATCGACGGAAACAGCGGGAATCGAAGGCTAGTCCTCTCCGTGTCCACTGACCGCTTGCGCTGGGAGTTCCCGATGCCCATCGTCGACCTTCGGCGCGGCCATCCAACGTCCTCCTCACGCACGATCCGGAGAAGCGGGCCGCCTCTTGGCATTCGGCCGGACCGAGCAACGCGCAGGCGCTCGCGAAGCAATTCCGAGGCTTCGCCGTGACCGCGGCCCGCACGCCCCGGTCCCGCTCGCGCGAAACGATTCCCGAGTACCTGCTCAGCGAGCATCAGCTCGAAGAGATGTACTACTACATGCTGCTGGCTCGCCGTTTGAGCGAACGCATGCTCGCGCTGAACCGCCAGGGGCGGGCCGCCTTCGTCATCGCTGGCGCCGGGCAAGAAGCCGCCCAGGTAGGCGCCGCCATGGCACTCCAGAAGGGGACGGACTACCTCGCACCGTACTACCGTGACCTCGGCATGAACCTCGTCCTCGGCATGACTGCGCGCGAGGCGATGCTGAACCTGCTGGGCAAGCGTGACGACCCAAACAGCTTCGGGCGCCAGATGCCATCGCACTGGGGGAACACGGAACGCAAGATCGTCACGCAATCGAGCGTCGTGACAACGCAACTACTGCATGCTGCCGGCATCGGCCTCGCCGCGAAGTTGCGAAAGGACCCCGTAGTCGTGCTCACCTGTTGCGGCGAAGGGAGTACGAGCCGCGGCGACTTCCACGAGGCATTAAACTTCGCTGCCATACACCGGCTGCCGGTGATCTTCTACGTTCAAAACAACGGCTTTGCCATCACCGAGCGCACAGAAAAGGAGATGCCGGTCGAGAACGTCGCCGATCGCGCCCGCGCCTATGGCATCCAGAGCGCCGTTGTCGATGGCATGGATTGCGTCGCTGTCTATCAGACCGTGCGACCGGCCATCGACCAGGCGCGCCGCGGCGGCGGCCCCTACCTCATCGAGGCCAAATGCTACCGCCTCTGGCCTCACTCGAGCGACGATGATGACAGCCGCTATCGAACGAAGAAGGAGCTCGAGGAATGGTCCCGGAAGGATCCACTGGTGCTCTTTCGGCAGCGCGTGGAGACAGACGGCATCTTCCCGCGCGACGATCTCGACGAGATCGAACAGCGCGTCGATGAAGAGATCCGCGAGGCCGTCCAATGGTCGCTCATGCAGCCCGATCCCGAGCCCGAGGACGCTCTCGGCTTCGTCTACAAGGAACCGTAGTCCATGGCAGAGATGACCGTCATCGAGGCCGTCCGCACCGCGCTCGACGAGGAGATGGCGCGCGACGACCGCGTCTTCATCCTGGGCGAAGACGTCGAAGCGGGCGGCGTCTTCCGCGCGACGGAAGGACTCGGCGCGAAGTACCCCGGCCGGTTGATCGACTCGCCCTTGGCCGAATCGTCGATCATCGGACTGACCATCGGCGCCGCTCACTACGGGCTCCGCCCTGTGGCTGAGATCCAATTCGCCGACTTCATCCACGCAGGCTTCGATCACCTCTGCAGCGAGGCCTCGCGATGGTCGTACCGCACAAAGGGCAACGCCTCTCTGCCGATGGTCGTCCGCACACCGTGGGGCGGCGGCGTGCATGGTGGCCAGCACCACTCGCAAAGCATCGAGGCCTACTACACGCACCTGCCCGGGATCAAGGTCATTGCCCCATCCTTCCCGGCGGACTATCGCTCGCTTCTGAAGGCTGCCATCGCCGACCCGAACCCCGTGCTCTTCCTTGAACACAAGCGCACCTACCGGCTCGTGCGCCAGGATGTTGCGTCCGCACCCGCCGAGACGGTCATCGGCCGCGCTCGTGTCTCGCGCACGGGCGGCGACCTCACCATCTACGCCTACGGACTGATGCTCCACGAGTCCCTCGCCGCCGCCGAAGCCCTGGCGACCGAGGACATCGAATGCACGGTCGTCGACTTGCTCACGCTCCAACCCCTGGACGTGGAAACCGTGCTCGAGTCTGCGAAGACCACCGGCAAGGCCCTCATCGTGCACGAGGACACGCTCACCGGTGGATTCGGCGGCGAGGTCGCGGCGCTCATCGCTGAGCACGCCTTTGAATACCTGGACGCCCCCGTGCGGCGCCTCTGCGCTCCGGATATCCCCGCCATGCCCTACCACCCAAACATGGAGCACTTCTTCATGCCCGACCGGGAGAAGATCGCCGCGGCGGCGCGCGAGCTTGCCGCCTACTAGGAGGCCCCGATGGCGACCGTCAAGATGCCCCAGTTGGGTGAAAGCGTCACGGAGGGCACGATCCTGAAGTGGCTCAAGCATCCGGGCGACCCGGTCAGGCTGGACGAGCCGCTTTGCGAAATCGAAACCGAGAAGGTTACCGCCGAACTCCCCTCGGAATTCGCTGGCGTGATGGGCGAGATCCTTGTTCCTGAAGGTGAAACCGTCGCCATTGGCGAGCCACTCTGCACCGTCCTCGACGGGGGCGTGTCCTCGCCACCCGTAGCGTCGCCCTCCGTGTTCGCGGCCTCTCCGGCGGGCGGATGGACTGGCGGCCCCATGGCAATCCCTCCGGACAGCCCTGTTACACCGGCAGTTGTCCCCCCTGCCACCACGCCCGTTCCGCTCCCGGCGTCTTCCTCCGGAACGCCACCCGCGGGTCCGGACGACCGTTCGCACTTCTATTCGCCTGTCGTCATGCGGCTGGCCCGAGAACACAACATCGACCTCGCCGCGATCCCCGGATCCGGAATCGGCGGGCGTATCACCCGAAAGGACGTGGAAGCGCGCATCGCGACGGGAATCCCGGCAGCCGGAGCAGCACGAGGCGCAACACCGGCGGCCGCAAGCGTCGCCGGTGCCCCGGGCCCGCCCTACGAGGTTGTTCAGTTCACGGCAACCCGCCGCACGATCGCCGAGAACCTTAAGCGCTCGAACCTGGAGGCGCCCCAGGCATGGACGATGGTCGAAGCCGACGTGACGAGCCTCGTCCACCTCCGCGAGCGGGAGAAGGAGCGCTTCGCCCGCGAGGAGGGGATCGACCTGACGCTCCTCCCGTACTTCGCGGCCGCGGTCTGCGAGACCCTGCACGAGTTCCCGATCCTCAACTCCCGTTGGGAGGGCGACCAACTCCGGCGCTACCGCGCGCAGAACCTTGGGATCGCGATCGCGACCGACCGCGGTTTGGTGGTTCCGGTCATCCGTGACGCTGGTGACTTGACCGTGGAGGGCATGGCGAAACGCATCGCCGACCTGGTCCAGCGCGCCCACGCCCGGAAGCTGCGCGTAGAGGACATCGAGGGCGGCACCTTCACAGTAAACAACACGGGTGCTTTCGGTTCGATCGCCTCGAAGCCGATCGTCAACCACCCGCAGGTGGCCATCGTTTCGATGGAGCGCGTCGTGAAGCGTCCCGTCGTCGTGGACGGCGACGCCATTGCCATCCGATTGATGGTGAACGTGTGCCTGAGCTTCGATCACCGCGCCATGGACGGCCTTGAGGCAGGCCGGTTTCTCGCCAGCCTCAAGCGCCGGCTAGAGGCACATGCCTGAGACATCCGGGCTTGCCGTGCGCCGTCTCGAGTCCGCCGACTGGGAGGATGTCCTCCGTCTCGCCGACCGCGCGGCGCCCTGGAGCCTGAACGGCAATCGTGAGTGGCTGGCGAACCGCCAGGAGGCTGACCAGAGCCGAGTTCTCCACGTCCACCGGGTCATCATTGACCCTGCTGGCACGGTGGTCGCCTTCGTTGGCGTGGAGCGAACAGCGCAGTCGGACACGGCGCGTGTCTTCGTTGTGATGCGACCGGAGGACCTCGATGGGCCGCCGGGCGAGGCGGCGTGGACCGCTGTCGCATCCGAATTGCCTCGACAGGCGCCAGCTGGCGCCTGGGCACAGGAGGATAGTCGCGACCCGTTGATACCGTTCTTCCGCCGGCACGGGTTCGTCGAGACGACCCGAGCGCCATATTCGGCCGGTCAGGCCGTACGGCTTGATCGCCCGCCGGGCTAGCAGCTCACACGCCTTCCAGGGCCGGCGTTGCGGCGTTTGGTGGCTGGTCGTGCGGCGATCGAACGAGGTTCCAAGCGGAGACGGGCGAGATCGGGTCCGGAGATGCAAGGGCGTAGCCCGCTTCGTTTCCGGCGGTGGCACTTGAGGCCGATGGCAGCACATGGAGCGGCCGGCCCTGTTCGCAAAGGCCAGTCGGACAGCAAGCGGGAGTCTACTCCCTGGCTGTTACTCGATTGCCCCGGCAAGCAGCTGGAACGGAACCGTCACGAGCGACAGGGCGCCGACAAACAACACTCCCTTGAGGATCCAGACGACCAGCCTGGATGTCCCCCGGTCGCGAAGGGGAGAGAGGTCAGTCCGGCGAACGAGCCAGATCCCGCTCCACGTCCCGGCCACGAGGCCCAGCAACAGCACGGCGTTCACCGCGAGGGCCTGCATGTCTCAGACCAGGGCAGCGGCAAGACCGGGACTGGTCCTTGCCAGTATCACCCCCGCTTCGGGAGCGCTTCGAGCGCGCGGCCGATAACCATGCGCTGGATCTGGTTTGTGCCCTCGAAGATTTGGAAGATCTTCGCGTCGCGGACCCACTTCTCGACCGGATGGTCACGCATGTAGCCCTGCCCGCCCAGCACCTGAACGGCATCGACCGTCACCTTCATCGCCATGTCGCTGGCATAGCACTTCGCCATCGAACCTTCGGCGCTCAGGTAGGGCACGTTCGCCCCACCCATCCAGGCCGCGCGCCAGACCATGAGGCGGGCCGAGTCCACCGCCATCGCCATGTCGGCCAGCATGAAGCTGATGCCCTGGTTCTTGATGATCGGCCGCCCGAACTGGACCCGTTCCTTCGCGTAGTCGAGTGCATATTCATAGGCAGCGCGCCCGATTCCGAGCGCGTAGGCGCCGACCACCGGCCGTGTGCGCTCGAGGGTCATGAGCGCACCGAGGGCGCCCGGCCCCCCATTGCCGCCACCTCCCCCTCCTCCGCCGCCGCCGAGCTTGTGGTCAACCGGGATGCGGCAGTCGTTCAGGACGACGTTTGCCGTGTGCGAAGCGCGAATCCCCATCTTCTTCCACACTGTCCCCGACTCCAGCCCGGGTGTGCCCTTCGGGATGACATAGCATCCGAGCCCACCCCACCCCTTCGAGCGATCCTCTGTCGCAAAGACCACGTGGAGGTCCGCGATTCCCCCGTTGGTGATGAATTGCTTCTCGCCGTTGAGGACGTAGTCGTCTCCATCCCGGACCGCCGTGGTCTGGATGTTCGAGACGTCCGAGCCCGCGTCGGGTTCGGTGAGGCACATCGCGCCCAGGTGCACCTCGTTCCCATCGGAGGCGATGAGCGGGAGCCACCGGGCACGCTGCTCGGGGCTCGCAGTGGCAGCGATTGCCGCCGCCGCCAGGCCCGACGAGTTGATCGCCAGGCCGATGCCCGCGCAGCCCCAGGAGAGCTCCTCGGCCACGATGGAGGGAAGGAGCGCCGAGCCGGCGCCTTCAAGGATCCCGCCCTCGCGAGAAACGCCGAGGCCGATGGAGGCTGCCTTCTTGATGAGGTCGTACGGGACCTCCTCGTTCTCGTCGAAGTGGGAGGCCGCCGGCCGAATCTCCTTTTTCGCGAATTCGTGCGCTACCTGTTGGACCATTCGCTCCTCTTCGGAAAGCTCGAATGCGACCATCAATGCACCTCCTTTGCCCTACGCGCATGGTAGCAGTCACGGGCTCCCGGCCAAGGCCACCGGAACCGCCCGGGTTTCCCCGTCTTACCCCGAATTCTCCGAACTTATGACTGGTTCGGAAGGGAGTTTTGCCGCACGATCGAACGCCTGCGGGCCATCCGGGGTGCCGCGAAAGCCCATGCACTGGACTTCTGGCGATCGGGCGCCGGCCGCGGTTGGAACCGAGATCGGCTCCAACGGTGGCCAACAGCTCGATCCCCGGTTTCTTCACGGAAGAAGGCGACGCACGCTGTGGACACGCCTGATCGGTGCTGACTATGATAGCGCCGCCCTTCGACGGACGGTCACGAACCGAGGTTTAACAAGAGCATGAACGACTGCATCGGCCAGTTCCTGAACTTCCTTGCGGTTGAGAAGAACGCCTCCGGCAACACCATTGCCGCCTATCGCAACGACCTTACCCAGTTCGACCGGTTTAGCAGGGCCGCCCGCGAGGGACAGAAGAAACAGCCCTGGCGGGAAATCGACGGGAACACCGTCGTGGCATTTGTGGCCAGTCTGCGCTCCGAAGCCTACAAGGACGCCACCGTGGCGCGGAAGGTCGCGGCCGTGAAGTCCTTCTTCGGCTTCCTCACAGCAGAGGGACTTGTAGAGCAGGATCCGACCGAGAACCTCAAGTCGCCCCAGGTGGGAAAGAGCCTCCCACGGTCGCTGACCCCACAGGAGGTCGATGAACTCCTCGAACAGCCGGCTCGCAAGAACACGCCGGAATCGCGACGCGACAAGGCGATGCTCGAACTCCTCTACGCCACCGGACTCCGAGTGACCGAGCTCGTAAGCCTGGACCTCTCTGACGTGGCGCTCGAGAGCGACCCCGTGACGGTCCGCTGCGTCGGCAAAGGCGACCGCGAGAGGGTATTGCCCCTTCACCAACGGCCCGTCGATGAGCTCCGCCAGTACATCTTCCACGTTCGCCCAAAGCTAGTCCGCAACCGCCGCGAGTCGGCGCTCTTTGTCAATCGGCGAGGGGAGCGACTCACCCGCCAGGGGTTCTGGCTCATCCTGAAGAACTACGCCAGGGACGCCCAGCTCGACAAGGCCATCACGCCGCACACGATCCGGCACACTTTCGCCACGCACATGCTCTCTGGCGGAATGCCCTTGCGAAACGTCCAGGATGCGCTCGGTCACGCAAGCATCTCGACCACCCAGATCTACACCCAGATCTCCGACCAGCAGAAGCGCCAGCAGTACGACAAGGCCCATCCACGGGCCTGACGAATCCGGAACAAGCTCCCCCAGAGAGCCCATGGGACCGCCGACGGGCCGATGCCGCGCGCACCGATCCCCTACACTGTCTGGATGCGCCCCGACCAAGCCCTCATCGACGCCCTTGTGCGGCCGGACTCATCGCTCGCCCTTCGCGCGCTCGACGCCACCGGGGGCCTGACGGCGCTCATCCCGGAGCTGGAGGAGGGCCGCGGATTCCGCCAGCCAGAGCGGCACCACTTCGACGTTCTCGACCACAGCCTGGCGGCGGTCGCCGCGGTTGATGCGGCGGCGCGGGCCGAACGTCCAGGCCGGCGGGAGCATGGGGCGCCCGGTCGCGGCCGTGAACTGGTCGACGAGCTGCTGCGGCCAGGGCCGCGGGTCGTCCGGGAGCGGGACATACACCTCGTACCGGAGGGCCGGTCCGATGTCCCATACCCGCCAGGCGTCGGCGTAGTCCGAGGCCAGGTTGAACTCGTTGCGC
>CAZCDK010000007.1:7781-29884 GCA_964497285.1 uncultured Anaerolineaceae bacterium
AATTGGCAGCGGCGAGGACGGACGCGAATTCCGCGCGCAACTTGACTGGATCGATGTTCCGGACGCCCTCGACCGTCAGATCGAAGGCCTGCCACTGCCGGTACTCGTCCGGCTCGGCTGCCTCCTGCACGATGTCGCCAAGCCGCGAACGGCGATCCACGACGCGGCAGGCCAGTTGCGCTTTCCGCGTCACGGCCCCCACGGTGGCGAGCTGATGGAGATCCGGTTGCCGCAGCTTGGGTTCGGCCCTGAATCCACCCGCCTCGTCACCCGTCTCGTCCGTCACCACCTGCGGCCGGGAGAGCTGGTCAGGGCCTGGCCACCGACCGACCGTGCCATGCGGAAGCTGGTCCGGGACATGGACGGACATGTCCTCCCGCTCGCGCTTGTGAACCTCGCGGACGGCATGGCAACGCGAGGGCCCGGCTACACCCGCCAGAGCTTCCGGCGCCATTGCGGCTTTCTAAACTACATCCTCGCCCGGGCCTGGGCCGTGGTCGAGGAAGGCGAGCCACCCCTGGTCACCGGTGAAGACCTCATCGCCGAACTGGACATGGAAAGTGGACGCTTGTTGGGGGCCGTCCTAACATCGGTTCGCCGGGCACAACTCGAGGGCGCCATATCCGGACGGGATGAGGCGCTCGCGATGGCACGCATGGCGCTGGCGAGCCTGAAGGCCGAAAGCGGTCTCACCGGGCCTCACCCGGAACGACAGGCGGGAGAGTCCCCCGATGGCCGTCATGTGGAGCATCGTCCTTTACACCGTCCTGGCGGTGGCGGCCTTCTACTTCATCCTGCTTCAGCCGGTTCTGAAGAACCAGCGGGCGCAGCGCAGGGCGGTTCGTGAACTCCAGATCGGCGACGAAGTCGTGACTACAGGAGGACTGATCGGCGAGGTCAAGGACGTCGTGTCTCCTGTCGACGGACCCACGGAGCTTATCATCGAAATCGCCCCTGGCGTGCGTGTACGCGCCGTCACCGATGCCATCCAACGCCGCTTGACGACACTCGAGCCGGCCGTGCCCACATCCGACCCATCGATCCAGGAGGCCCGGGAGCCACGTGCGCAGTAGTTCGACCATCGCCCTCTTTGTCGTCGTCGTCGTGCTCACGGCTTTCGCCGCCATCACCGTGTGGCCGAGCGAACCCAACCGGTACCTGCCCGGCAGCTTCTGGCCCCACGGCCAGGGCCTCACGGTCGGGGGCTTTGAACGCATCGCCATGCGCCTCGGCCTCGACCTTCGCGGTGGATCCCGCCTCGTCCTCGAAGCCGACCCCCCCGCAGACTACTCCGGTGACATCGGCCAGGCGCTCGACGTGGCGATGAGCGTCGTTGAACGGCGTGTGAACGCCTTCGGCGTGAGCGAAGCCGAGGTCCAGCGAGCCAGCGGCAATCGCCTCACAGTCCAGGTGCCCGGCATGTCCCTGACAGACGCTCAGAACCTCATCGGGAAGACCGCCCAGCTCGAATTCCGCGTCGTCAGCGACCAGAACGAGGTCGTGCCCGCGACTGGCGTCGTGGACGGCGAGACGCTCACGATGAGTGGCCAATACCTCAAGAACAACACCTACCCATCGCAATTCGGCACGAGCTTCGCGGTCAACTTCGAGACCACCAGCAGGGGCTCGAAGATCATGGAGCAACTCACCAACCGCGCCATCAGTTACGCCGAGAGCGATCCCCGGCGCCTGTTGCTCATCTACCTCGACGAGGAGGAGATCTCCCGCGCCACCGTTCAGAGCGTGATTTCCGACAAGGGTCAGATAACGGGCCAACCGTCGTTCTCCTCGGCCAACGACCTTTCCAAGCAGCTGAACGCCGGCGCCCTCCCCATACCGCTCAAGACCATCCAGGCGCAAGAAGTGAGCGCCACTCTCGGCGAGGACTCCGTGAAGGACTCGGTGCACGCGGGCGAAGTCGGCTTGCTCGCCGTTGCCCTCTTCATGGTCCTCTACTACCGCCTTCCCGGGCTGCTCGCCGCGATCGCCCTGGCCGTCTACACGTCGCTCACGCTCGCAGTATTCAAGCTGTGGCCCGTCACTCTCACCCTCTCCGGGATCGCCGCCTTCGTCCTTTCAGTTGGCATGGCGGTCGATGCGAACATCCTCATCTTCGAGCGCATGAAGGAAGAGCTGCGCCGCGGACGGCCGCTGAACAGCGCCATCGACATCGGCTTCCGCCGCGCCTGGAGTTCAATCCGCGACTCCAACGTCTCGACCCTCATGACCTGCCTGATTCTCTACTGGTTCGGTGATCAGTTTGGCGCATCGCTGGTGAAGGGCTTTGCCCTCACACTCGCCATTGGTGTCGGCGTCAGCATGTTTTCTGCCATCACCGTCACCCGGACCTTCTTGAAGATGGTGGTCGGTACGCCACTCGCAAGGAACCACTGGCTGTTCAACGCCGAGGAGTCCCGCGCGACCACCGCACCCACTCGACCAGCGCCGAAGGTGCAGGAGGGATAGCCATGCTCGACTTCGCCGGAAAGCGGTGGTGGTACCTCGGGTTCTCGCTGGTCTTCTTCGTCGCGGCCGCCATCGCGCTTGCCATCCCACCCCACCTGCGACCAGGGATCGAATTCACATCCGGCTCGTCGTTCACGTTCGCCTTCGAACGTGAGGTGAAGCAGGACGAGTTGCGCAGCGCCCTTGCCGACCTTGGTCACGGCGAGGCGCGCATCCAGGGTGCGGGCGCCAACGAGTACCTGATCCGCACGAAGGAGCTGCAGGGCGCGCCCACGCTTGGCAGCGCCCAGGGGCCTGTGCCGCCGGGCGAAATCGACCAGGTGCAGTCAGCCGTCCAGGACCGGTTCGGACCGGTCACCCGCAAGGACTTCTCCACCGTCTCCAGCACGGTCTCGACTGAGATCGCCCGAAACGCAACCATCGCTGTGTTCGTCGCCTCGATGGCCATCCTCATCTACATTTCGCTCGCCTTCCGGCACCTGCCGAAGCATTGGCTGTTCGGAGCCGCCGCAGTCATCGCACTCCTCCACGACGCGTTCATCATCCTCGGCCTCTTCTCGATCCTCGGGAAGTGGCGTGGAACCGAAGTGGACACAGGTTTCATCACCGCCCTGCTCACCGTCATCGGCTTTTCCGTCCACGACACCATCGTCGTTTTCGACCGCATCCGTGAGAAGGTGACACACGACCCCTTCATCCCATTCGAAGAGGCCGTCAATGCGAGCCTCACCGAGACGCTCGCCCGTTCCCTCAACACCTCGTTCGTGGTCGTGCTCACCGTCATCGCCCTGCTGCTCATCGGCGGCGTGACAATCCGAAACTTCCTCCTCGTGTTGCTGGTCGGCATCATCAGCGGCACCTACTCCAGCATCGGGATCGCGAGCCAGTTGCTGGTCGCGTGGGAGAACGGCGACTTCGGACGGTTCTTCCGGCGCCTGATCGGCCGAAAAGATGCAGCCAAAGCGATCGAACCGGAGCTTGCGTAGCATGCTCGCGCTTCGCCCCGGATTCCGTGCGGCTACCCGAACAGGCCGGCCGGCGTCGGTTCGCTTTGTGGTCGCGGCGGCTGGAGTCGGTCGCGCAGCGATGCCCCGGGCGCTCGCCTGGCCGGCAGGTCCGGTGGGCGCACGATGACCGGCATGGGCAGGGCGTGACCGAAGACCAGCGCCTGCTGGCGGCTCTCCAGCGACGCAATCACCTGCCGGAGCCCCGCTCGCCCCACGACCCCACCCACCAGGGCATCGACATCCGCGTCGCTGTCCAATTGGAAGCAGAACTTGGTCCCGATTTGGGAAAGCACTTCGGTGTCAATCCGGCTCGGCCGCTGGTCGATCACGAATAGCGTCACGTTGTACTTGCGCAGTTCCCGCGCGATTTGTCCGAAGATCGACTGCCCTGCCAGAGCGCGCTCGACGAACTTGTGCGCCTCTTCGATGACGATGACCAGCCTGTTCGGCTCCTTTGTTCGGTTGCCCTGGGCCTGTTCCTTTGTCTCCCGGTACTCCTCCCAGATGCGCCGCGAGAGCATGTTCGCCACAAGCATGTAGCTGGTGAGGTCGTTCCCGTGGCGGCCGAATTGCACGACCACCGACTTCCCGCCCTGGAGCGTCTTGACGACGTGGTTGATCACATCGTTGACCTGGCTTTCGCCGCTGCGCACGAACTCGCGACGAACGAGCGACCGGAGTCCCCGGCGCAGGTTATCGAATGACCCGGGGTGCACGCCCATGCGCGATGTGACGCGCGCCCAGTTGACGTCCTCCGGCGCGTCCTCGTTGCCCCAGAGCCTCAGCACGACATTGGCCGAAGGTACTGGTTGTGTGATCTCGTCGACCCAGTCGACGCCGAGCCGCGCCTCGCACTCGTGTGACGCTTCGACACCGGGTGCAGTAAGGGACGTGGCGTCCCGCAGGACGTCGAGATCATCGGGCTTGATGTCGCGGGTGCCGATTTCCACCCGGCCATCGACACCGATCGCCGTTCGTTCCAGCGAGTAGAGGCTGACACCCTGGGGATGGAGCCCCTTCAGCGATGCCCGCTCTCCGCCCTCGAACTTGATCCGCTGCCCGTAGTCGTCGTGCATGTCGAAGACGAGCGCGACCGTCTTGTCGGCGTTGGTGGGGCGGTTGCTGGAATGCTGAACCATTGCATCCAGTATCTCCACGGCGATGACGGTCTTGCCCGTGCCGCTCTTGCCGAACACGCCGGCGGAACGCTCAAACAGCTTCTCGATGTCGACGCAGACCTCGACCCGGTCCATCCCCAAAGGCGTGCCCAGGTTGATCGATGCCTTCTCACCCACGGCGAACGCCGCGTTGATGGTCCCCTGGTCGGCAAGCGCAACCGGGGCAAAGTGCCGCGGAAGGCGCCGGGCACGTGCGTTCTCGCCGCCAGTCGCATCAACCTCGAGGTATGGCGTCACCTCGACGGCGGTGTAGACGCCGGTGTCCTGCAGGACCTCGCGCAGCAGCACGCTCGCGGGGTCATCGCCCGCAGGCGGAGGCCACGAAACGGAGCCCGCTTCGGCCGACCGCAGCATTATGTCGGTGACCATGCCGAGAAGCTGACCGCCGCCGTCGAGGGGCGCCATCATGTAGTGCCCCAGAGCGGCCGATGCGCCCGGATCAAGCCGCACTTCGAGGTTCTTCGTCAGCGAGCCGCCCACAACGACTCCGACCTGCGCCGGAAGGCTCATGCGCCAATCTCCCTCATGATGCTTGTGAGCCGCGCAGGTTCCACCCGCAGCAATCGGGCGAGCTCCTTCCCGGCGCGGACCGTGAACTCGTGGGCGCCAGCGCCGAAGGCCTCGGCCGCAGACCGCACGGCCGCCGCAATGGCCGCATCGTCGCAACTGGGCGCCCCGACAAGCAGTGCCAGGAAGGCCGCGTCCGAGGCCAGGCGCACCGTCTCGCTCTCGCTGGCCGGTTCCACGCGCGCCAACAGCGGTGGCGGCATCGGCGGCAGCGTGGGACGAGCCGTCTCGCCCTCGACGTGGCCGCAGTTGACCACAGAAACGCGCGTCCGCAGCAGAAGACGGATCTCGGGGTTATCAGCCATTACCTCCGCCGCGCTCTGGTCTGGGGCGCCCCGCGGCTGGAGCGGCCGGGATGGGTCCTCGGGGCCGCTGGCGCTGTCGGTGACCACGCCCAGCACGATGCACGGGCCCTCCCTCACTGCGACAAACTGCCCGAGCCGGAACGGTTCCTCGATGTACCGCTCGTAGGCGCAGGCAAAGCCGCGCAGCCCTGCCTCGATCACCCGCGGAGTTGGAGTCACAGTCCTCGCCTCCGTTTGCTCGCCTGCTTGCCGTTGCCGGCCGTTCGCAACCCTTGCCGCGACGCCTCCGCTTCGAGCATGCGCCCGAAGACCTCCCTGTCGCCCATCGAGATCACCGCCTGTTCGTGCGCCTCCTGGAGGGATCGAGGATAGCCGTCACAACGCCGGCACTGGTCAACGACCGTTGCATGCAGCCGGGCCACCCTGTCCACCGCCATCGCCCACTGCGGGAGCTCCACGCGCGCAACGTCATCGCCCACCCGTAGATAGAAGAAACACACCTCGTGCCGGTTCGCGAACAGGCTCTCGACGTTGCGAACGCGCTCGCTCGCCGCCCGGAAGACGGCCGACCGCTCGCCATCGCCCAGTCGGCGCGCGAACAGGTGCCCGTCGCTACCAGGCCACGACCGCCCGTCGGCCCCGGCCAACGCGCGCAGGCTGTTGACCACATCGCTGGACCGCGAGCCGGAGACGTACGCACCGATGCTGAGGCTGTCGCCGCACGCTGCAAGGCGGTCGAGAGCATTGCTGGTGCGCCGCGTCAGCTCGTCGCGCGTTGCGGCAGCCACCTGGCGGGAATCAAGGTCCCAGGGAAACAGCGTGCCGTCGAGCAGCAGCACAACCGGACCCTGCCCCGAAAGCCCCTCCGCCAGTTGTGCTCCCGTCTCGAGTTCGCGCACGTCGCGCCGGAGACTCACGCCCCAGGCGCGCGGGCCGGCATCCTCGGCCCCGGTGTCGTCCTCACCTTCCGCTTCCAGCGCCTGGGGGCCCAGCTCGGAATGGGATCCGAGATCGGCAGCAAGGCTGGTCCCGTAGGGAAGGACAACGAAGCCGGTGTTGACGACGTAACACTGGACCGCCGCAAAACGATCGGGCTCGATACTCGATCCGTCGGCGGAGACCACTGTGACGGGACGAAACGGAGGCGCGGGCGCCACGTAGCCCGGCGATTCCTCGGAGGCAACCGCGAACGGCTCCGCCGACCTGGCCATTGCCGCGCGGATGGCCGCGTCGCCTGCGGCCGGATCAGTCGCCCAGCCCGCGAGCACGGCCTCGGCAGCCCGCAGCCCGGCCTCCATCCCCCGAAGCTGTTCCCTCCAACGCGCCACCATCCCCGGCAACTGCGGGAGCACTTGCTCCATGCGCAGCGTCAACGGACCACCTCCAGCGGCTCGCGGAGCACCCTCGTGTCGCCGACCCGGCG
Source organism: uncultured Anaerolineaceae bacterium (assembly GCA_964497285.1). Taxonomy (GTDB): domain Bacteria; phylum Chloroflexota; class Dehalococcoidia; order Tepidiformales; family Tepidiformaceae; genus UCB2. The sequence continues at coordinate 14,728 of CAZCDK010000007.1, forward strand.
CGTGATCCTCCGGTCGTCCAGGTGTTCGAGCAGCGCCTGGGCGTACTTGCGGCTGGTACCGAAAAGGTCGCGCACCTCCGCCAGGCTGACGCTGCCGTGCTCGGCTATGTGGCTGGAGACGCGGCTCACCATCTCCTCGAACACCTCCGCGTCAAAGACGATCCCGGCCCCGGTGTCTTCCACCAGGCCGGCCGCCGCCAGGTGCGCCACGAGCGGCGCCGCGGGCACCTGGTCCGTTGGCGGGCTGAAGCCACCGCTGCGGAGCCCGGCCAGGAACCGGTCGACCTCTGCTTGCTGCGCCGGCGACAGGCTAACCTGGTGGCCGGGAATCGCAAGCCCGCCCCCGGCGCGCTCCTCGATCCGGCCCGCCGCTATGCCGTGGTGGACGGCGGTGTCGAACGTCACGGCATCAAAGCGGACAGCGCCACGCACGTGCTCCCGTGGAGCCGCCGGCCGAAGCGGGTTGCCGGCGAGGAACTCGCCAGTCGCCGCCGCGATTCGGCCCACGGCCGAGTCCAGCCAGGCTCGGGCAAGGAGGCGGTCGCCGAGTTGGATCACTACGTCCTCGCCGACCGCGGCTTCAATGGCGCCCGCCCCAGAGGCCGAATCGAGGCCCAGCCTGTTCACCGCGTCGGGGATCCCCAGCGGCCCGGCCAACAGCAGATCGACCAGGCGCTCGGACGGGCTGCCTTCGAGCTGCCGGACGAGTGCTTCGATTGTCGGCGCATGGTGGCGGCGATGCCGTTTCGGGCTCAGCGCAACGATCACCCCGCCCGCCACGGTCTCGTTCGGATCACGCAATGGTCGCGCGCCGTGACCGCCTCCGGTGCGTCGAGGACCACCTGGGCCCAGGCTTCGCCGCCCGGCCGGAGCTCCTCGCAGTCCAGCAGCCGGACCTTCCCTTCGGATTCGCTCGTGGCACTCAGGAGCGTCACGCCCGAATCGTGGACAAGCGGATGCGAGAGGATACCGGGCGCCCGCAGGCGGACGTCGATCACGTAAACAGGGACGAGCTCGCCGGGCCGCGCCAACACCATTCCCCGGGCGATGTCCTCCGCACGGATGCCGCTCAGGTTCACTGCCGCCCGCGTCCCCGGTTCGAGTCGGCCGATCCTCGTCTTATGTCGCTGCAGGCCCCGGATCCGCGCCTTCAGGCCCCCGGGTTGCAGTTCGACCGCTTGCCACACCTCCAATGCCCCGTCGACAAGAGTGCCAGTCACGACCGCGCCGAAACCCTGGATCGTGAACGCCCGGTCGATAGGCAAGCGCGCATGGCCGAGATCCCGCTTCGGCGGCGTGTCGTCGAGAGCCCGGTCCAGTGCCGCGAGCAGATCCGGCAAGCCGGCGCCCGTAACCCCCGACACTCGAACGCGCGAGCAGCCTGCGAGGCGGCTCCCGGCAAGGGCATCCTCCAGCTCCGCCTCAACGAGGTCAGCGTATTCCGGTTCCACCAGGTCGCACTTCGTGATGGCCACGACTCCTGCGGGGACGTCCAGCAGGTCCAGGATTGCGAGGTGCTCGCGCGTCTGCGGCATCGGGCCCTCGTCCGCGGCGACCACGAGCAGGGCAAGGTCCACTCCACCTGCACCCGCCAGCATGTTCTTTATGAACCGCTCGTGACCGGGGACGTCAACGATGCTGACCTCGCGGCCGGATGGCAGCGTCAGCCAGGCGAAACCCAGGTCGATGGTGAGGCCACGCTCCTTCTCCTCGCGCAGGCGGTCGGGGTCAATCCCGGTGAGCGCCCGAACGAGCATAGTCTTGCCGTGGTCGACGTGGCCCGCAGTTCCGATGACGTACATTTGTTCGGTATTCTACACGCCGGGGTCGTGGCGCGTCAGGCATCCACGCCGGTCAGACGGTCTTCGCTGCCATCAAGTCCGCTTGACGAAGGTGGGCGAGGACACGCACGGAGACCTCCCCGTGAAGTAGCCTGCCCGCGCGCGTCAGGCGCACGTTGCCACGCTTCCTATGCACCAGCCCGGCCTCTTCGCATTCGGCCAGCGGATCTCCAGCCGCATCGTCGAGCGCAACCCCAAAGCGCACCGCAAACGCGGCCGGATCGAAACCTTCGACTAGCCGCAACGCAAGGCTGACCCAATCGAACATCGCCGTGGCGGTCGCGGGCCGGTACGAGTCCTTCACGACAGGTCGGATTCCCTGGCCTGGGGATTTGAGCCTCCGCACGTAGTCGCGGGGACCTGCCACGTTCTCGTAGCGTTCACCGTCAATGTAACCGTGGGCCCCTGCGCCGACACCGAGATAGCTGCCATCGCGCCAATAGACCTGGTTGTGCCGCGACTCGTGTCCCGGGCGCGCCCAGTTCGAAAGCTCGTAGTGGCGGTACCCGCAAGTGGCGAGGGCGTCCGTGGCTTGCTCATACATCTCGGCCACCGCGTCGGGATCGAGCGGCACAACGGCACCCTCGCGCACGCGTCGCCCCAGCAACGTGCCCTCCTCTACCGTGAGCGCATAGAGCGAGAGATGGTCCGGATCGAGGTCGATGGCACGGCGGAGCGAGTACTCCCATTCCGACAGCGTCTGACTGGGCAGACCGTAGATGAGGTCGAGACCCACGCTCTCGATGCCAGCTTGCCGCGCATTTGCCACGGAGGTAGCGGTCGCCTCGGGCGAGTGGATGCGGTCGAGGAACTGTAGCTCCTCCGGCGAGAAGCTCTGGGCCCCAAAGGACACGCGATTGACCCCCGCCCGCCGGAGCTCGCCGAGGTCGCGATGACCGGTGGTACCCGGGTTGGCCTCGAGTCCGATTTCCGCACCGGGATCCAACTCTCCCAGGGCGCGGACTCTGGCGATCATCGCGGCGATGTCTCCCGGTGGGACTTCGCCCGGTGTGCCGCCGCCAAAGGCCAATGAGACTACGTTTCGACCACCGAGTTCCACGGCCCACGAGTCAAGTTCCGCCAGCACGGCGTCGCGGTATGCTGGCTTGATGGCATCCAGACCGGCATAGGCATTGAAGTCGCAGTAGCCGCACTTCACCGTGCAAAACGGAATGTGCACGTAGACCGCAAGCGGCTTCAAGCGTCCGGCCGAAGGCGGTTCCGCAGCACGGCTACGCGATGGGTAGTGATCCCATCCACGCCCCAGGCTGCGAGTTCGACTGCCCGATCGGGGTCGTCGACCGTCCAGGCGACGGCCTTCATCGATCGGCGATGGAGCGCAGACACCGCCTCCTGTGTCAGGAGCGCGTCACGGCAGGAGACACCGGCCGGCTGCAGATCGCGCTCGGCCACGGAGAGGAACAGATCGAGCCTCTCTGGCACGTCGATCGAATAGAACAGGTCTACTTCCGGCGCAAGTTCCTTCACGTGCCGCAGGATGTGCCAGTGCTGCGACGACGCAACCACGTGCGGATCGGCCAGACCCGCAACATCCAGGGCCTCGCGCACCAGTCGCGCTGCCTCTGCCCCGCCGTTCTTCAGGTCCAGGAAGACCCCGGCCTTGCCCGCAGTCTCGCTCAGCAGGTCGGCGAGCGTGAAGGGCCTGCGAGGCGCCCGACGAAGCTTCCACTTCTCGAACCAGAGCGGCAACGGGTACATGGCGCGCTCGTGGCGGGCCTCGAAACACCCGTTGTGGACCCAGAGATCGACTTCGAGGAAGTCCGGCACTTCCTCCAAGGCAACGCGCGCCGCCGCCGCAGTGTTGCCCCCCATGTGGGCTATCAGGGCCGGACCGCGCGCCCCGGGGATGGACCATCCGATTCCCACCGGGCGACTGGCCGTCATCAGGGCGCGACAGCGCTCGGCTGCTGGCCGGCCGGGTGGCGCGGCGACACCTGCACATCTCCGTGCGCGATGTCGTCCAGCAGGTCCTCGTCCGTGATCAGGTAGCCATCTCCGTGCGAGACGATGGCACCAAGCGCCACAAACCGGCTGAGAAGCGCCGTCACAGTCTCGCGGCTGGTTCCAATTGTCTGCCCAAGTTCCTGGTGAGTGAGTCCCAGGCGGACGACGCCATCTTCCTGGCGATTGAGGAGGTCGTCGGCGAGGCGCGCCGAGACGGGCTTTGACACGATGTTCATGAATGTGCGCTGCATCCCGACCAGGCGGCGCGCCATCAACTCCGCCATGGCAAATCCCAGGCGCGGGGACTGCTGGAGCAGGTGGGAGAAGTCCTCCCAACTGATGCTCACGGCGACTGTCTCATCGATCGCCTGGGCGCAGGCGATCCGCTCGCCGCCCTCGACGATCGCCATGTCACCGACGATACCGCCCCTCCCGATCACGTCCAGGATGATCTCCTTGCCGTTTTCCGCCACCTGGTAGGTCTTCACGCGGCCCTTGAGCACGAGGAACACGCGCTCCGCCGGATCGCCGGTCGAAAACAGCACCTGGCGCGCCCGGAAGCGTCGCTCAGTCAGCAGTGGGATGAGGCGGTCCAGTTCCTCGTCGCTGAGCACATTCATCACCCGGCTGAGTTGGCGCAAGTACCACGCGATGGAACGCTGGATGGCCTGATGGCCTCGTGTCGGGCGGGTCGGGGTTTCGGTAGTCACAGCGTCTCCTCAGCAGTTCGTTGTCGGGAGCGAAGTTGGTTCACGAGCCTGACTGCGCCAGGGCCGACAGCCGCGCGGCCGCCGGCCTCACCATCCCGTTCCAGGTCGGCGAGGGCGAGAGCTGGGCTGCCGAGGCGGTAGTGGAGCATACCCCGCTCGCCTACCAGCGCTGCGTTCCAGGGTTCGATCCGCAGCCGCAATTCCACCACAGCCAGCCAGCGATCGAGGTCGCGCAAGTCGCGGAACAGGATTTGGAGATTGGTGAGCATCCGCTGCAGCAACTGTCTCCTCGTGACAGCGCACAGGAACGACTCCGGTGCCGCGCCACCCAGGTTCATGCCTCGCATCCCCGCCAACAGCTCCTGCCGATCCAGGCGTGCGCCCTGATTGAAAGGATCGACGTAGATCGGTCTGTCTGGACCACCGCAGCGCACGACGAAGTGTCGCGGGTAGCCGATGCCGTCGCACCGGAGACCAAGCCGGTGCGCCACTTCCATATAGACGAGCGACAGCGAGATCGGGATTCCCTGGCGCCGATCAAGCACTTCGGAGAGGAAGCTGTTCGTTGGGTCGCTGTAGTTGGGCGCCGCGCCGCAGAAGCCGAGGACAGAGAAGAGCTCGTGGTCAATCGCCTGGGTCATGGCGTCCGCATCGGCCCCGTCGCCAGCGTGGTCGCGGGCCTCGGCGGCGATCAGATCCAGCTTGCGCGCGTAGGAATGGGCGTCGATGGCGCGGCCGCTCAGACGCGAGACGACCATTGCCGCCCCAAGAAGGTCCACATTGCGGTCCGGGCCTGCGATTGCGGCTTCAAACTCGGCGTAGAGAGTCGCGAACACGGTTCACAGTATACCCGCGCCAGGTCCCTCTGGACATAAACGCGGCCCATACTGGCCAAACCCGGTGATTCCCTAGGGGCTCTCGAGCCCGTGGGCTTCGAGCAGCCCCTGGTCCGACAGGATCTCCCGGGTGGGCCCATCTGCGACCACTCGGCCGTCGTCCATCACGACCGATCGCGGAAACACCTCTGCCACCAGCTTCATGTCGTGCGTGCTCACGAGGAGCGTCTGCCCGAGCCCGGCAAGCAGGCCGATCAGCTCACGGCGTCCCCTGGGATCGAGCCCCGCGGACGGTTCGTCAAGCACGAGCACGCTCGGGTCCATCGAGAGAACCGTGGCGAGCGCCACTCGCTTTCGCTGTCCGAGCGAGAGGTGATGCGGGAGCCGGCGTTCGAATCCGCTCATCCCCACCGCGGCGAGCGCTTTCTCCACGCGATGATGTATCTCCGCCTCCGGGACCCCCATGTGGAGCGGTCCAAATGCCACGTCTTCAAACACCGTGGGGCTGAACAGCTGGTCATCGGGATCCTGGAACACCAGGCCAACCTCGGCGCGAATGCGCTTCACGGTCGACCGGTCCACGCGCACGCCACCGATCCGGACCTCACCGTGCGAGGGCGTGTTGATGCCGTTGAGATGCAGCATCAACGTGCTCTTGCCCGCTCCGTTGGGCCCAATGAGGGCGACCTTCTCGCCCTTCGCAATCACGAGGTCGATCCCGGTCAGCGCCTCGTGGCCATCAGGGTAGGCGAAGTGCAGATGTTCGCATTCCACCCACCGGTCTTCCGCCAGCCCCGGTCCCGCACGTGCCATCGCCACCGCGAGTGCCCCTGGTGCGCTCATATCCGCGGCAGCCAGAGGCGAGATGCGGCCGAGAAGCTCGCGAGAACGGCGGCGCCCGTTGTGAGTGCCAGCCATTCCCCTCCACGTAGCTTCCGGCCGCCAAGGTGGCGAATGTCCCCGCTGAAGCCGCGCGACTGCATCGCCGCGTAGATACGCTCGCTCCGCTCGTAGGCGCGAAGAAAGAGCGAACCCACCATGGACCCGACTACCCGGGCGCGCCAGAGAAGGGAGCTCGCGCCTCTCCCGTCAACGACTGCTGACCGTGCCGCTCGCGCCCGCATCATGCGACTTGCCTCATCCGAAAGGACGGCCAGGTAGCGATACATGAAGGCGATGATTGCCACCATCAGCGTCGGCACGCGCAGGCGCCGAAGAGCGTCGACCAGTTCGTGAAACGGCGTCGTAAACGCGAGCAGTAGCGACGCCTGCACGCTCACCCAGCTCTTGAGCGCGATCGTCGCGAACAACCGCAGCCCTTCGCCGCTGGCGGTCAGGCTCAAGAGACCAAGGTCGACATCCCCGATCGGATTGCCGCGCTTGGTGAACACCAGCGGCGCCGCCGCGAGCACGAACGGGAGCGCGAAGAACGCGCTTCGCGTGGTCTTGAGCAGACCCACCCGTCCGACAGCCGAAAGGAGCACGACGGCCATCCATGCCAGTCCCAGCGCCACAAACGAACCCGCAGGCAGCAGGCTGAGCGACAGGATGAACCCGACTGTTGCCAGAAGCTTCACCCGGGCGTCCGCGCGATGAAGCGGGCTTTCGCGCGCTAGATACCGATCGAGCGTGAGCGTGCTCACCGGTTTCTGCGAAGCATCAGTCTGCCAACCACGGTGATCGCCGCCACGACGATGAGGATCCCGACGAGACCGGCCGTGACCCGGCTCAAGTCCCCGCTCAACCCCGGGACCGTGTAGGCCGGCAGCCAATCAAGCGGCGAGCCCTTCGCAGAGTCGGCGAAGCCCTCGTCCTTGGCGACACGCTGCAGACCATCCGGGGAGCTGGAGGAGAACCGGGCCGCCAGGGCGATCACACCCACTGAGAGCGCCAGCCCCCCTGCCCACCAGTAGGCACGCAACAAGGCGGCGATTCTCCGTCCGCGAGCCTTCGGTTCTGGTCCCCGATCGCTCATTGAGCTCCGCTCTCCTGCACGAGGCGCCCCGAAGTCCGGTCCCGGAGATGCAGCAGGTCGGCTCGCGCGACCGCGATGAACCCAATCGCCGCCACGGTGATCACCGCTTCCCCAAGGCCGATCAGCGCGTGAACGCCAGCCATCACCGGGAGTGCCACGGCCAGGGAAGTCGTGTCCGAAACGGCTAGCTCGACGGAAACGAGAACGGCCGCCATTTCCACCGAGATCCAGGCCGCGATAGCCGCCGCAGGGAGCCGGGCCCGATTCTCGCCACCGAGGACTCCTGCAATCGCCCGGTAGACGCCGTAGCCACCCAGCGTGCCCATGATTCCCATGTTGAAGATGTTTCCACCCATGACAACGAGACCGCCGTCCTGGAACACAAGCCCCTGAACGCCGATGACACACGCCATGACGACGGTTGCAGCCCACGGTCCCAGCAGGACGGCCGCCAGCACGCCTCCCAGCAAGTGCCCCGACGTGCCGCCGGCCACCTGGAAGTTGAACATCTGGGCCGCAAAGATGAACGCGGCCATCACCCCGAGGAGCGGCACTGCTCGTTCGTCCAGTGTGGCTCCGGCCCGGCGCACGGCAATCCCCAGGAGCAGCGCAGTCACGAGCCACATCGCCCCGGAGACCGGCGCGGAGAAGAACCCATCCGGCGCGTGCATGAGAAAGAGCGTTGGGATGTGCATGGATGCCTCGCGCTGTCACGTTGCGGGTGGCCGGAGCGCTCTCCGGGACATCCATCGTTGCGCTAGTTGCAAACGTTTGCAACTGCAATGAGATGGCAATCCGCTTCATCGATCCCGAAGGGCAGGACCCCGTCGACGATTATGACGCATTTTCGCTGTGTTAACTACGTTGGCGCCAGCCGGGGTGACCGGGATTGATGCCGGTGAACGCTGCTCTTATGGTTCGAGCCATGCACGACCCCGCCCGCTACCGCCTCGGTGACTTCGACATTGCCATCCTCTCGGACGGGTTCGTGCGGCTCGACGGCGGCGCGGTGTTCGGTCTGGTGCCCCGCGTCATGTGGGAACCGATCGTCGGTCCCGAACACGTCGACGCCCAACACCGGATTGCATTGGGCCTGAACTGCATGCTCGTGCGCCGCGGCGACGATGTCCTCCTCGTCGAAACGGGGATGGGCAACAAGCTCCCGCCTACGCTCCGCGACCGCTCATTCCCGGGCGACTATGGGCATCTGCTCACCGCGCTGGCGCGCCTCGGCCTCCAGCCGGAGGACGTGACCGCCGTCGCCAATACTCACCTGCACGCGGACCACTGCGGCTGGAACACTGTACGCGACGCAAGCGGTGCCCTGGTTCCAACCTTCCCCAACGCCCGCTACTTTCTCCAGAAGGGCGAATACGAGGTCGCCATGCGTCCCAACGAGCGCACACGCGCGACGTACTTTGCCGAGAACTTCGAACCGCTGATGCTCTCGGGACGCCTGCACCTCGTCGAGGCCGAGCACGAGGTCATCGCCGGTGTGCACTTCCTGCCCACGCCCGGGCACACCGCCGACCATGCCTCGCTTGTACTTGCGTCCGGCGGGGAGACCGCCATCTACACCGGCGACCTCGTTCAGCATGCTGTCCAGGCGGAGCGTCCCGCCTGGATCTCCGCCTTCGACGTGCTGCCGCTGGTGAGTCTGGAGACCAAGAAGGCGCTCGCCGAACGCGCCATCCGCGAACGGGCACTCCTGGTCTGCGTCCACAGCGAGTTCCCGGGCGTGGGCAGGTTAACCGAGGCCGGCGGTCGCCGGGTGTTCGTCCCGGAGTGATCTCGCCGTTCCGGGCGAGCCAGCCAGCGCGGCTTGACGCGACCATCACCCGCGCGGTATTCGTTCAAGGGGGCGCGCCTCGACCGGATCCAAATCCGAGCTGGCCAGCCGCCTTCGCTCACCCAATCGCCCGCCCAAGGAGACGCTCACAATGACCTTGCCGCCCACCTATCGTACCTACTTGCCGGCCGCGGTCATCGAACTGAACCTCGGCGACGAGTGGCGGGCGCGGTGGGTGGACGCAGCCACCCTCCCGGTCGGCACGCCTGTTGACTACGTCTATTCTCTCGTCTTCATGGGCGAGCACGGCTATGTGACTCGCAGGGTTGGCAGCGAAGCTTGGGGTACCGTCGAAGGCCGCCCGGATTCCGCGGAAACGCCTGCAGCCTTCCTGAAGCGCGCGGCCAAGGAGCAGACCGGCGCCACCCCCGGAACGGTCGAGCTAGTCGGTTTCCTCGAGTGCCGGGCGACCAGCCACAACCGGGAATGCGAATCTGGCACGGTGCGGCTCCGCCCCATCTACGTGCTCATCGCGAAGCAAGTCAAGGATCTTGGCAGAACCTCGCTCCATGAACGCCGCCGGCTTCCGCTCAACCAGCACATCGCCGCCCTGCGCAAACGGTGCCCGGAACTCGAGACCCACATCTCAAGGGCCGCCGGCGCTTACGCCATCATTCGCTCACGGCAGGACGTCATCGGCGAGTAACTGGGTCCCCCCTCACTCCCCGTAGACTCGCGCCAGCAGACCGTAGAGGTCCGGATCGTATCGGCGCAGCCACGCACGATCGTGCCCGCCGCCCGGTTGAGCGTAGAGGAAATAGGCCTGCGTGGCCTCAGCGAAGTACTCGTTCACGTTCTTCGCTGCGTAGGCGTCCTTGTATTTCCCCTCGTCGAGAGCGGCCTGGTAGAAGAGCCTCACGTCGAAGTAGTCGGTGGGAGTCAGGGTCCACCCCTGCACCAGGTGGCCGAGTTCGTGGTAGAGGATGTTCAAGCCCAGGCAGGGTCCCTTGCGGTTGCCCAGCATATCCAGTTCGTCCACCGCCACCACCGGGTAGTCGGCACGATCGGCGATTCCGCAGGCATTGTGCACGTCGTCGCGGACGCCTGCGCTAAGGCACCCGAATTCTGGCAGCTCGTCCAGCGCCCGGCCCTGCTCGGCGATCACCACATATGCACCCTCTTCGGCCAACCGGATGGCGAGGTCGTTGCTCCTGAAGAATCGCCCGATGGTCTTCACCGCTTCTTCGAAGGCGCGGTCATCAACCTGGTCGCTGCCCACGACGGCGATGCCGAGAGCCTCGCGCTGCCTGGTGTATTCCGCCGGGTAGACGCGCGGCTGCCCGGGGTCCGGCCGCCTCATGGCGCCCTGGCACACCGAACCCGACGGCTTCAGCGCCGGGCTCGCGGACGGTGTCGGTTCCGCCGTCGGCACCACCCTCTCGGCCGTTCGGCCGCGGTCTGGCCCCCCATCACGCACGATAAGGGCAGCAACCACCCCGGCCGCGACCAGGACGGTAGCGGCGAGGGGCATCACCAGGGCGAGTCGAACGGCCACAGCTCCAGCTTACTAGGCCGGCAACGGAATCATCTTCACCTCACCGAGACGCACATCGGCTGGCTCCCAACCTGGACGCCCGTCATGATTGGTGAGTCCATGAAGCAAGGCTCAACGACGGAGGCCCCGCAGGAAGAAGGCGAGGTCGCAGCACTGGCGCGCTCGCGCGCCTCGGTCGCCTTCGGGTCGCTCTCCAATCGAAACTTCCGTTTCCTCCTCAGCGGCACAATGGCAAGCAGTTTTGCCATGTGGATGGAACAGATCGGCCAGGGCTGGTTGGTCCAACAGCTAACCGACTCGCCTTTCCAGCTCGGCCTCGTGCAGTTTATCCGGGGCTTCAGCATCCTCTTCGTCTCGCCGTTCGCGGGCGCGCTCTCAGAGCGCGTCGATCGGCGCGTCGTGGCGGGTGTTGCCTACGCGGTGAACGGGCTCGGGGCGCTCGCCATGGGCATCCTCATCGTCAGCGGGCACATCGCGGTGTGGCAGCGCAACGTCACGGCCCTGGTGGCCGGGTTCGCCGCAAGCATCTACAACCCCGTGCGCCAGTTCCTCGTCTTCGACGCCGTCGGGCAGGAGCAGCTGCCAAACGCCATCGCTCTAAATTCGATGGTCAACAACATGGCTCGCGTTGTCGGACCGGGTGTGGCCGGGTTCATGATCTCCTACAGCATCTCCTCGGCCTTCTTCGGCAAATTCCTGTTCTTCGCCGCCGCAACTTTGAGCCTGGTTCCCCTGCACCTGAACCAACCGCCGCCACGCCAGCGGGAACCGGTGCTCAGGGGTATCCGGCTCGGCGCCGAGTACCTCGTCCAACACAAGACCCTGCTGCGCCTCACGCTCTTACAGGCCATCCCCAGCGCCCTCGTCTTCCCCTATCTGCAGATGATGCCGAACGTGGCGAAAAACTACCTCCACGTCGGTTCGAGCGGCTACGGCTGGCTCCAGACCGGCGTGGGGATCGGATCCCTCATCAGCGCCCTCGTCGTGGCATCGCTCGCCGATGTGAAACACAAGGGAGCCATTGCCAGCATCGCCCTCCTCACCTACATGACGATGATCCTGTCGTTCTCGTTCTCCCGTGTCTACTTTCTGTCTCTCGGGCTGCTGATCGTTGGCGGACTTGGGCTGGTGGTCTTTTCGACCTTCAACCAGACGCTCCTGCAGTTGAACGTTGAGAACGAATACCGGGGACGCGTGCTTTCCCTCTACACGATGGCCCAGGGACTCAACCCGTTTGGCGGCCTCCTCATGGGCTTCATTGCCGAGCAGTACCTCGGGGCCCCGCACGCCATTGCCGCGTTCTGCGTCGTCGCCCTCGTCCTGGCCTTCATCGGCGGGGTTGCTTCAAAGGACATCCGCAGCCTCTGACGCCCGGATTGCGCCCGGATGCGCTACTTCTCGATGCCCCACCGCACCTGCACGTTGACCACCACACGGCCGGTCCCGATTTCGATCGGCGTGGCGACATCCGCCGCAGGCGCGACGCCTTCGGCCCTCTGGCTCAGGACCGGCGTCGGGCGCATGGATTGCTCTTCCGAGATGCCCAGCGGCGTTCCAAGCTTCACTCCGCCGAGCTTCGCGAGCTGGTCTGCCTTCTCCCGGGCGTCCTTCATCGCAGCTTCCCTTGCCTGCTGAAGCAGCTTCGTTGTGTCCTCGATGTCGAAGCGAATGCCCTGGATGCGCACCAGGTCGCCGCCCGCCGCGACCGCCTCGTCGATGATCTTGCTGAAGCTGTCCAGCTTGCGGACTTTCACTTCCACCGTGTTGGTGACTGCGTAGCCCGTTATTCGGGGTGTGCCGCCGGTCCTTCCGTAGTCGTACACCGGGTCGATCCGGAACTGCGTTGTCTTGACGTCCTTGCTGTCGACTCCGTTCTTTCTCGCGGAAGCGATGACGGCGTCGGCGGCTTTCGCTGCCCGGTCCCGCGCGTCCGCGACCGTCGTGGCCGTCGCGTTGACGCCAACATCGAAGAAGCCCGTGTCAGGCGGCGCCTCGACCTCCCCACGGCCGCTCACTGCAATCCCGGGCGGCTCGGACGCCGGCTGGATGACAACGTCTCCCGCCTCATCACCGCACCCGGTGGCAGCCAAAGCTGCGAACATGGCAGGGATGGCAAGAAGCAGGCCCCACTGGTTGCGACTAGACATCGATAGACCTCCCATTTGCGCGCCGCGCGACGAAGTAGCCACCGAGCGCGGCGATGCTGACAAGCACGAGTGCCGCCCTGGCGACACCCGGCCAGTCGGTGCCGCTCTTCTCGTCGGGCGAGGCCAGCGGCGCAGCTTCCAAGTCCGGGGCGTCACGGATCGTCTCCGAGGGCTCGACGACGTTACCGGCGCTGTCGGCCGCCGCTGGCGGCGCCGAGGGCGCCGGAGAGACGGCACTCTGGCCCTGGACACCACCCGGCGAATAGGGCGGAACCGCCGTCGCGCCCGACTTCGAGCTGCCCGCGTCCCGTGCCGACCCGGCCTCCGGGGCCAGATTGCCCGCTGTCGCTCCCGCGCGCTCGCTCTCCGTCGAGGTGAATGCGGCCGCTGCAGGCGCGCTGTCCGAGCCGCTCTTGCCCCGGTCTAGGACAACCAGGCTCGCGAACCCGATCACTGCCGCGACAGCCACACCTTGAGCCAGGCGCATCGCCAGCAGCGGCACGCCGACTGCGTTGCGCGTCGGCCGGTCTCTGCGGGCGAGCATGGCCTCGGTGATCGCGAACGACCGCGGGACGCGGACCTCCGCAAGGCTCCTGCCAAGAAGCCGCTTGAGGGCACGCTCCTGGGCGACAGACTCGATACACACAGGGCAACCGCTGAGGTGGGCGTCCAGACGGCTCGACTCCCTGCCAGGGAGTTCCCCATCAACGTAGGCGGCAATGCTCCCGGCCCATCGGTCGTGTCCCCGCCCCCTTCCGAGCCACCTCATTCGTTCACCTCTCCTTCGTCCAGACGACGATACGCGGCAAGTAGTTCCGGCTTCGCGGCAAAAACCCGCCGAAGGCGATCCCGGCCGCGATGCACCCGCGACTTGACCGTCCCCAGCGAGACCCCGGTCATGGCGGCAACCTCTTCGTAGCGGTACTCGTGCAGGTCGACCAGCGTGATCGCCTCTCGTTGATCCATCGGGAGCGTCAGGAGGGCATCCTGGACGATGATCGCCAGCTCGCGGCTTTCCATCACCAGTTCGGCACCCGGGTCCGGGTCGGCCACCTCAACAGGCAAGTCCAACATGTCGAACATCTCATCGAGAGAACTCGCGAGATCCCGCCGCTTTCGCCGGCGCCATTCGTCCTTGCTCTGGTTGGCCGCGATCCGCAACAACCAGGCCCGGAAACTGGTCCCGGTGAACCTGGGCATCGCCCGGTAAGCGGAGAGAAACGCCTCCTGTGCGGCGTCCTCGGCCGCCTGCCGGTTGCCCAGCAGGCGCAGGCAAAGTGAGTAGACGGGCCCCTGGTACCGCTCGACTAGCCTGTTGAAAGCCGCAAGATCTCCGTTTCTTGAAAGAGAAACAAGTCGCTCGTCGGAAAGCCCGACCTCGGCGCCCATACGGCGCGAGCGTAGGTCAATCGCCTGTAAAGGGCGAGACGGCGTCTGGAAGGACTCGCAGAAGGCTGTGGTACCCTGATGACCATGCAGCGCGACCAGGAATGGCCCGAGGGCAGCGAGCCCGGGGAATCCAAGACCGGCGAGGACGAAGGCTGGTTCTTCGACCTTCCGGGAGGCGCCTGGGAGCGACAGGAGGAGAAGAACCGCGCCCTCCGCCGCCGCATCCTCGAAAACATCTCCGGCCATTCCCCGGAGCCACCGCCAGTCGAGACACATCCGCGTCGCAGCCTCTTTGGCCGCGCGAAGAAAGGGGATGACCCGCCTCCTGTCAAGGAAACGCAGGGCGGCACGTTCCGCCTTTCGCGGGGAGGCGACACCGGAGAGAGCCCGGGGCCCGCGAACGAACCCGCCTTGCCCCCCGCCGACCTCCCAACGTCACTCCGCCTTCGTCAAGGTCAGAGTCCTGGTGAGCCGGACACGGAAGACGAGTGGAGCACGGAACCATCCGACTTCCGCCTGGTGCCCTTCCCCTCAATTCGCGCGAACGAATCCTTCGGCGAGTCTCCAGCCCACCAGGGCTCGCGCTGGACCGATCTGCTCGATGCGAGCGCGGACGATAGCGGCATCCTCGAAGGCCTCCGCGGCTGGGCTGCGGGCCAGCCGCCGCCCCCGGTCGAAGCGGAAGACGCCGCGGTCGCCCCTGTTGAACGCGCCGCACTGTCGGACGAGACGGAAGGGGCCGCGGTGCCTCCCGACGAACCAGCAACGCCGCTCTCGCGCTGGGACCTGGCCTTTGGGACCGCTAGCCTTCCCGAACCCGAAGCGCTCGAGCCGCCTCCGTCGCCCCCAGGCACCGCTGATCTTCCCGAGACACCGCCGGCGCAAGCAGTCGAACTGCCACGCGAAGACGAGCTGCTAACCGCAGCGGAACCACAAGACACCACCGCCAC
>CAZCDK010000008.1:0-18268 GCA_964497285.1 uncultured Anaerolineaceae bacterium
CCACCGGCCATTACGCCCGCGTCGCCGGGGGCCAGGGGCCAGGGGCGGCCGGTCAGGGCGGTACTCCTCCCTTCCGTCTTCTGAGGGCAGCCGACAGCTCGAAAGACCAGTCCTACGTTCTCTACATGCTCGGGCAGGAACAGCTTGCGCAGACGCTCCTGCCCCTCGGGAATCTCACAAAGGCCGAGGTTCGCGCCATCGCGAGGGACCTCGACCTCGATGTTGCCGCCAAGCCGGACAGCGTGGAGATCTGCTTTGTGCCCGGCAACGACTACCGCGCGTTCCTCGGCGAGCGGCTCGACCTCGCCGCCGGGGAGATGCGTGACATTTCCGGCCATACGATTGGCAGGCATCGCGGCGTGGCCGCATACACGATTGGCCAGCGCAAGGGCCTGGGCCTGGCGGCGGGCGAGCCCCGCTACGTTACCGCTATCGACGCTGCGGCGAACGTGGTAACGGTGGGGAAGGAAGCGGATCTCTTCGCCGGTACTGTCGAGGTCATCGAGGCGCACTGGGTGGCCGGATCTCCACCCGTCCCCGGGCTTGCCGTGGACGCGAAGCCACGCTACAGGGCCGATCCGGCACGAGCCACGCTTGTGGATGCTCGCGGCCACTCGGCCGTGATCCGGTTCCAGCGCCGGCAAAGGGCGCTCACTCCGGGGCAGGCGATCGTCGTTTACGCGGGTGAAGACCTCCTCGGCGGGGGCACCATCGACCGCGTGCGCTGACGCTCGTGCGCCCCGGCCCGCACGTGGACCCGGCACTACTCTAACTCCCCGTGACGGCCGGCGCCCTGCGCAAAACGCGTGGCTCCCTCCCGCGTCTCCCCGGAGGCAATGACCTCCCGGCCCCGGCGAAACTCGTTCTGGAGCGCCGACCCAAGGTCAAGCGACCACTGTTCATAGGCGGAAAGGCGATCCGAGCGCAGGCAGCGCTGCGGAAACCTCGACAACTCCTTCGCGAGTGCCACCGCGGCCGCGACAGCGGTGCCCGGTTCGACCAGGCGGTTCGCGAGGCCCATGCGCAACGCTTCGTCGCCGGAGACGCCCCTGCCCGTGAGGATCATGTCCATCGCGTTGCTGTGGCCAATCAGTCGCGGGAGCCGGATTGTCCCACCATCGATCAGAGGCACGCCCCAGCGCCGGCAATACACACCGAAAACGGCGTCTGTGGCGGCGATGCGCAAGTCGCACCAGAGGGCAAGCTCCAGCCCTCCCGCGACTGCGTGCCCTTCGACCGCGGCGATCACGGGCTTGCTCAACAGCATGCGCGATGGCCCCATGGGGCCATCGCCGGATTCCGCGGCGCGGTTGCCCTGGGCCTCGGAGACGGCCTTGAGGTCGGCGCCCGCGCAGAACGCGCCTTCGGCGCCGGTGAGCACCGCGACCGCGAGCGCACCGTCGGCGTCGAAGCGCCGAAATGCGGCTGCCAGGGCATCTGCGGTCGGCCGGTTCACAGCGTTGCGCACTTCGGGCCGGTCGATGGTGACAATTGCGACGGGCCCATCGGTCTCGTAGCGGACGGTCTGCCTGTCCATGACGCTCCTGCCTGGTGAGAGTGGCGTCATTCTACAGGGGCGATCCCGGGCTCACGCCTGTCCGAGCGCAGGGAGTTCCTGCACGATCGTGGCCACAGGCGCAAAGAGATCGCCCAGCTTCTGGACGCGTCGGACCACCGCCCCCGCCTCGAAGACCAGCGCGCCGCCGTCGCCTGAACCGGCTACTTCCTCCACTTCGTCCCATCCGACCGGTGCGGACACGGTGGGGCGCGGGCGCGCCCGGAGGGAGTACACCGCAACCGTCGTCTTGTGCTCGCTGTTCTGGCTCCAGTCGATGAGCACCTTCCCGCCACGCAGGTCCTTGCGCATGTTGGAAACCACGGACTCGCGGTGCTGCCGCACGAGGAGTTCGGCCACGGCTTTGGCGAACGGCTTGGTCTGGTCATATGTGACCGGTGTGTTGAGCGGCAGGTAGACCTGCATGCCCTTCGAGCCCGAGGTCTTGGCGAACGCCTGCAGCCCGAGCGGAGCCAGCAGCTCGCGCAGCCAGAGGGCCACGCGGCAGCATTCGACGATTGCCGCGGGTGGTCCGGGGTCGAGGTCGAAGGCGACACATGTGGGCCGGGCGGGGTCCATTCCCAACGCAAGCGAAGGATGAAGCTCGATCGTGGCCAGGTTCGCGAGCCAGATGAGCGTGGGCAGGTCATCGCAGAGGCAGTAGGGAATCTGGCGTCCGGAGCTGTCGCTCCAGATGGTGGCAACGTTCACCCAGTCCGGCCGGGACGACGGGCAGGCCTTTTCGTAGAAGAACGCGCCTTCGACGCCGTTCGGGTAGCGCTTGAGCGTGAGGGGCCGGGCGCGAACGTGGGGAAGCAGCACCGGACCAATGCGCATGTAGTAGTCGATGACCTGGGCCTTGGTGAAGCTCGCGGCCGGGTAGAACACCTTGTCGAGGTTGGAGAGGCTGAGCTGTCTCCCTTCCACCACGGTGTTGACGGTCTGGCTGCTCACACCGGCATCTCCTCTTCGCGGACAACATCGCGCGGATCCTTGTCGAGGCGCAGCCCTTTGAACGACGGGTGGCGGATGCTCCCGCTGCTGGTCCACTCCGTGAACGCGACCGCGGCCACCAGGCGCGGCTCGACGAAGCGGGCGCCGGGAGGAATGTCGCCGTCGTCGAAGGTAGGGCGTTCGCGCGGCAGGGTGCGAAGCTGCGACATCAGCTTCTGGAGGAATGCTTCGGTGAAGCCCGTGCCCACCTTCCCGGCATAGATGAGCCGTTGTGGCTCGCCCGGCGTGTCTCGCGCGCGGTCGTAGGTGCCGAGGAGAAGGGCCCCGATGGTACCAGAACGGGCGCCCTCACCGGGGGTCCAGCCGCCAACAACGAACTCCTGGCTGCGAGTGGCCTTGATTTTCAGCCACGCCGGCGTGCGCTTGCCCGGCAGGTAAGGGCTGTCCAGCCGCTTCGCGACAAGCCCTTCAAGACCCTGGGCCCGCACAGCTTCCAGCAGCATGCGCCCGTCGCCGAGGTGGTATGCAGGGGTGCTCCATGAGGGCCCCGCGAGGTCGAGCGCTTCGAGCAACTGCCGCCGTTCGCGATATGCGAGCGCGGTCGTCGCGTGGCCGTTGAGGAAGAGCAAGTCGAAGACCTGGTATGTCGCCGGGGTGTCCTTCGACCGGCGCCGCACCTGGGCCTCGTTCGTCAGCCCCAGCCTGTTCTGCAGCCGTTCGAAGCTCGGGCGGCCCTGTGTGTCGAGGGCGACGATCTCCCCGTCGAGCACGGCCTCGACCGATCCGAGGGCTCCGCCCAGCCGCGTGACTTCCGGGAACTGCTTCGTCAGGTCGAGGAGGTTGCGGCTTTCGAGGCGGCAGCGTCCCCCTTCTATGTAGGCAATCGCGCGGACTCCATCCCACTTTATCTCGAAGGCGTGCTCGCTCTCGTTCCGGGGCAGGCCGGAGAGCTTCGCGAGCATCGGCGAAAGCCGGCGGGGCATCGTTTCGCGGCCCCCGTCCTGCGGCGGATCCATTCGGTGGATCATCCAGTTCTTCCCGTCGGTCCGGAACAGCACGTACCGGCCCTTGAGTCGACTCCCGTGCAGGATGACCATGACTTCGTCGTCGCGAAACTTCTCGCACTCGTAGATCCCGTGGTCCCAGACCGTCACCTCGCCGGCGCCATACTCCCCTGCCGGGATCGTGCCTTCGAAGCTTCCGTACTCGATCGGATGGTCTTCGACGTGGATGGCGCGGTGGTTCTTCTTCGGGTCCGCCGGGATGCCCTTGGGCACCGCCCACGAGACGAGTACGCCGTCGCGCTCCAGCCGGAAGTCCCAGTGGAGCGCACTGGCGTGGTGTTCCTGGACCACGAACCGCGGGGCCTCCCCCGGCTCAAGCCCGGGGGCGCCCGCAGGTTCGGGCGTGCGCGCGAAGTCCCGCTTCTCCCTGTACTGCCCCAGCGGTCTCGGACTACCCACATCACCATTGTGCACCGTGAGCTGGCTGCCCCGGCAGCAAGGGCCGCCGGTTAGCGGAAGACAGGCTGGCGCCAAAGGTTGTTTTGTCGCGTGGCGGCCGGCGGCCCAATCCCGTTAGGCTGGGGCTGTGCTTGCCACGCTTTCCTGGCGGCCGTTCCGGATCCCGTTGCGTTCGCCTTTCGGGGCGGCACACGGTTCTCTCTCCGCGCGCGACGGTCTGCTCGTCCGGATCACGACGACGTCGGGCGAAACCGGATTCGGCGAGGCATCGCCGTTGCCGTCGTTTGGGGGCGGGAGTGTGGGCGAAGCCGCCAGGGCACTTGCGGGCATCGCCGCCCAGGCCCGGGGCCGGCGGCTTGTGGATCTCTGGGAGGCCCGATTCGACCTTGGAAACCTCTCTCCCGGATCGGCAGGCGCCACGCGGTGCGGCTTCGAGATGGCCGTAGCCAGCATCCTCGCCCGGCGCACGGGCCAGCCGTTGTGCCGTTGGCTGGCGGCCCAGGCAGGGGTCGAACTCGCCCCCGGGCCCATCGTCATCCCCGTGAACGCGGTCATCGACGCGTCCGACCCGGCGGTCGCGGCGGCCCACTCGCTTGCCGCCGTTGCGCACGGCTATACCACCCTGAAGGTCAAGGTCGGTCTGGACGCGCCCTCCGATGTCTCGCGAGTCGCGGCCATTCGTGAGGCTGTCGGGCCAGGAATCGCCTTGCGCGTGGATGCCAACGGAGGTTGGAGCGATGGACGTGTCGCTGTGGGCGCGTTGAAAGGACGGTCGGTCATCGGCGCCGCTCTCTGCGAACAACCCCTGGCACCGGCCGCGGGACTCGAAAGCATGGCCGAAGTGAGACGCCGCTCGTCCGTTCCGCTCGCGATCGACGAGGGGTGTCGTTCCACCGGCGATCTCCTTGATGCGATTCGCGCGGGCGCGGCCGATGCGGTGATTGTGAAACCAATGGTCACCGGCCTGCGCGAAGCCCTTGCGTTGCTGGCGGTTGCGCGCGCCGAGGGGCTGGCGGCGATCGTAACGACCACGTTCGATTCGGGTCTCGGGACGATGTTGGCCTCCCACCTCGCTGCGCTCCTGCCGGAGCCGCGGCCAGCCTGCGGCCTCTCAACACTGGAGTTCCTCGAACGTGATATCGTCGCCGATGTGCCGCCGATTCGATCCGGGCTGCTGACTGTGCCGGGGATCCCCGGTTCCGGGGTCACGCTGGATGAAGCTGCACTGGCGCTTGTGGGGGCAGGACCGTGGGGGGAGGCGCCGCGGTGAGCATCCCGGCCCCCGACTGGCTGGCGCAACGCGCCGCCACGCTTCCCGACCACGCCGCCGTCATCTTCGCGAACGAGCGGGTCAGCTATGCGGATCTTGACCGCCGGGCGACGCGACTGGCGAAGGCGCTCGTCTTCGGCGGCCTTGAGCCCGGGGAACGAATTGCCCTTCTCGCGCAGAACTCGCTGGAGTTTGTCGAAGCGGTCCACGCTGTTCCGCGCGCGGGTGGCATCCTCGTCCCGCTCAACGCGCGGCAGACGCCTGACGAACTCGCCTGGCAACTCGACAACTGCGGCGCGAAGGCGCTTCTCTGCCACACGCCCACGCTGCAAGCAGCACGTGCTGCTGCCGGGGCGGTCGGCATACCCGCTCTTCCCCTCCCCGTGACGCGCGACATGCCCGCGACCGGCCTCCGCGATGCCTTCGCGCCCGACGAAGTACACAGCGTCATCTATACGTCAGGCACGACCGGCCGCCCCAAAGGGGCGATGCTCACCTTCGGCAACTTCTGGGCGAGCGCAGCCGCTTCCGCCTTCAACTTCGGGCTCGATCCGAACGAGCGCTGGCTGGCGTGTATGCCTCTCTTCCACGTTGGGGGGCTCTCCATCCTCCTCCGGAGCGCCGTCTATGGCACGACCGCGATCGTCCATCCGCTTTTTGATGAGCACGCCGTCAATCGCGCCCTGAGGGAGGACCGCGTCACGATCGTCTCCGTTGTGAGCACCATGTTGCAGCGCATGCTCGATGCTGATGCCCTCCCGTATCCGGAGACGCTGCGTGTCGTGCTCGCCGGCGGCGGCCCGGTGCCCCGGCCTCTGCTCGAACGGGCGCTGGCGCGAGGACTGGCTGTGGTCCAGACCTATGGTCTCACCGAGGCCGCAAGCCAGGTTGCAACCATCTCGCCGTGGGAAGCAGCGGATCACCTTGGTTCGGCAGGCCGCCCGCTCGTGACGACTCGCGTGCGAATTGATGCCGCACCCGGGGAACCGGGAGAGATCCTGGTCTCAGGCCCCACCGTCACGCCCGGCTACTGGCAGAACGAGGAGGCAACTGCCGCCGCGATTGTCGATGGCTGGCTCCATACGGGGGACATCGGCCGCATCGACAAGGACGGATACCTGTATGTCCTCGACCGTCGTGACGATCTCATCGTGACCGGCGGGGAAAACGTGTACCCGGCGGAGGTCGAGAGTGCGCTCATGGGATACCCGGGAGTCGCGGGCGCCGCGGTCGTGGGGCTCGGCAGCGAAGACTGGGGCCACACGGTTGCAGCGGCAGTCGTGGCCGATCCCGGGGTGGACCTCTCGGGCGTCGATGCATTCCTGTCGGAGCGTCTGGCGCGGTACAAGGTGCCGAGGCTCGTCCACCGCTTCGACGAACTCCCAACCACAGCCAACGGGAAGATCCAGCGGCGCAAGGTGCGCGAGATCCTTGAAGCGATCGCGGACACCGCCGGGAGATGAGTCCTGATACAATGCGCGCCGATGCCAGATTGCCTGTTCTGCAAAATGAGTGCGGGCGAGATCCCGGTGCCGAGGGTCGCCGAGAACGAGCATGCGTTTGCCGTACGAGACATCAACCCGCGTGCCCCTGTCCACGATTTGATCATCCCGAGGAAGCATGTCGAGTCGGCGCGCGAGTTCGAGTGGGTCCATGGTGACCTCCTCGCCGGGATGTTCATGCTGTCGAAGGAAGTCGCGCGGTTGGAAGGTGCTTGGGAGACTGGGTACCGCCTTGCCTTCAATGTCGGCGATGCCGCCGGGATGTCGATTTCGCACCTCCACCTTCACCTGCTCGGCGGCCGGCCGCTCGGCCCGGAAGGCTAGTGCCAGGCTCCGTCCGGTCTCAGCTCGCCGCCGTCCGGGCCGACATGCAGTCCCGGCCCCGGAGCCTGGTCGCACACGTGGAGCGCGTCGCCTCCGAAGCCCTGGACCTCGCCCGGCGATGGGACCTTGACCGCGAGCGTGTCGAACTGGCGGTCTGGGGCCACGACCTCTTCCGGTCGTTCCCAGAGGCCGACCAGTTGCAGATGGCACGCGACGCGGGCATCCCGCTTGGCGACGCTGACATCGCCAGCCCGATGGTGCTCCATGGCGCTGTAGCGGCCGCCGTCTTGCGCGAACGGTTCGCCGTTCAGGACGAAGATGTGCTCGCCGCCGTCCGCGATCACACCCTTGGCCTCGCCCGGATGTCCCTGATCGCGCGAGTGATCCTCATCGCCGACAAGATCGAAGCTCGCAAGCGCCGGCGCGACCCCATCATGAGTGAAATCCGCCGGCTCGCGCGTCGCGATCTTGACACCGCGCTGCTTTGCTGGGCCGACTGGAAGTGGGTCGAGGAACGGACCAACCATTGGTCCAGCCACCCGGGCCACTGGGACGCGCGGTCGGCCTGGGTGCGGGAGCATCATGGCGACGCCGCGCTACCCGCGCGCGTCCCCGAGGCGGAGTCCAAAGTGTAGGGTCGTCGCCGCCACTGCCTTCCCCGGAGCGGCGACCCGAACGTCGCTGGGATCTATGGCAGCTTGAGACTCTGGCCCACCTGAAGACGCGTGCAGTCGTCTTCCTTCAGATTGTTCAGGTCAAGTAGTTCCTTGAGCGTCGTGTTGCTCGCCGCCGCGATTCCGCCGCAGGTGTCGCCAGCCTTGACCGTGTACGTCTTGCCGGTAGCGCCCGGTGTGCCCGGGGTTCCTGTCCGCGTGGCGCCTGGAGTGCCGGGGGTCGTAGGAGTTCCCGGTGTGAGGCTACCCGGGGGCGGGATAGTCCCCTGGCTCCCGGCTTGTGTCGTCTGTCCCGCCGGTGACTTTCCCGCCTGGACCGTCTTCTGCGCTGAGGTCGTGGCAAGCACACCGGGATCGTATGCCTTGGAGTTGTCGCTGTCGTCGACCGCCCGCGAAATGAGCAGCGCAATGGCGATGACCGCGAAGGCCAGCGCAAAGAGCCCGACTGTCGCCACGGGCATGCTGATCCCGCCCGCGCGGGGGCGCGGCCCCACCGTTCCGCCCGGGCGAAGCGGGCGCTCCGGGCGCGGGGGACGCTGGCGGGCACCGGCTCCCGGGGGAGGCCCCTGCACCCGCACCGGCCGGCCGGCGGCCTGGCCCTGTCTCGGCGTCGCAGGCGGGGGAGCGGGAGTGGTCGTCTTGGACACGCTCTCGCCCTGGTACACCGAGCACGTTTCGAAGCTGTCGCCGAGGCAGTAGTTTTCCTGGTAGTTAGTGGCGATGCGCGTCGGAGTCGGGAGGCGATAGCAGCGGTGGGCTTCGGTCGCGTATGTCGCGTGTGAGTCTGCGTCGTCGGCCAGCCCAAGATACGGGCAAACCTGCGGTAGGCCTTCCTGTTCCGCTTCGAACGTCACGTGCTCTCCTGTCTGCACCGGGCGGTCGCCACCCGTATCGTGGCACGGTGGGAATCGGCAGGCAATCCTCGCGGCCACAGCAAACGCGGCACTGAAGCGACGTGAAGAGGAGAGATGCTCGCTCGCGAGGAGGGGTGGGGCGCCGTCCAGGCCGGACCGGCGCCCCCTGCGACGGGGAGGACAATGTCGCCAGCGTCCCTTGGTCAGAAGGCCGCCTACGACAAGTAACGGCCGGGGGACGGTGACGGGAAAGGAGGTGGCGCGGACGGTTCGGTGGCAATCAGGTGCCGCTGGTGCTGGAGGCGGCCAGGAGAGGATCCCCCGGTCTCCGTTTCTCTGCGCGCGGCAACCGGCGCACAGGAGCTATACTTCGCACAGATGTTCGAATCGAAGGATCCCCTCCCATCGATCGGCCGAACGGCGCTGAAACGCCGGAACGAGCGAATCCGTGTCTGCTGATCTGCGTGACCGCCTTCGAACGGCCCTGAGCCAGCCCTCTCGAGGCCTTCCGGCTGCTCGCGTCGAGAGCGTGACCGAACTGCCCGACCTCTCTGCGCTGGGGGGTCACTGGTTCCAATCGCCACGCGGGCCCGGCTACGTCATAGAGAGCGTCTACGAGGCGGGCCACGAACATGGCCGCGTTCCTCTCCACCGCGCGCTTGCGCTCGATACCGCCCGGCTCAGCGCCCAGTGCCGCGACGAACGCATCGCCCGGTGCCGTCCGGAGGAACTCCTCTATGTTGACACGGAAACAACTGGTCTGGGAGGCGCCGGGGTCATGGTGTTCCTGGCGGGGACGGCGCGATTCGACGGTTCGCTCTTGCGCTTGCGGCAGTACTTGCTGCCCGCGCCACACTACGAAGGAGGATTGCTGGGCGGCCTGCACGAGGATCTCGAGAGAGCCGGCATGCTCGTTAGCTACAACGGGAAGTCCTTCGACTTGCCCATGCTCGAGGCGCGCTACATCCTCGCCCGCCAGCGCCCGGCGTTTCGCGCGCTCCCGCACCTCGATCTCCTCCACCCGAATCGGCGGCTCTTCCGCGGCCAGCTGAATTCGCACCGGCTGACGAACGTGGAATTGGAGCTGCTCGGCTTTGAGCGCGAGGCCGACTGCCCTTCGCACGAGGTCCCCGAGCGCTACTTCCGGTTCGCACGCACAGGCGATCCGACGCACATCCTGCCCGTGTTGCGGCACAACGCCTGGGACGTGATGTCGCTCGTGGCTCTTGCGGCACAGCTCGCCGCGACCTGCGAGGGGACCGAAGGCCACCTTGCGGCCGCACGCGCCGCTGAATACGCGGGCGATCGAGCGGCAGCCGTGGCGCACTACGAGGAAGCGCTTGGATCAGGGCTTCCTCGGAGAGAGCGGCTTGAGGCGATGGAACACGCCGCCCGCTGCTGCCGCAAACTGGGGCGGCTGGACGCCGCCGCGACATGGTGGAAGGCGATGCTCGCCGAACCTAACAGCCGGCTGATCGTGCCGTACGTGGAGCTTGCCAAGCTGGCGGAACACTGCGATCGGGACCGGGTTCACGCGCTGGGCTACGTCGACCGAGCGCTCGATCTCCTCCGCCGGGGCCTGGCCCGGCCCGGGAATCCAGGGAGCGAAACGGGACTCGCATCGCTGGAACACCGCCGCGAGCGGCTGGCACGAGGCCCGGCCAGGCCGGCCCCGCCGGGCCGCAAGCGCTGAGACCGATCCGGTTTTGAAGAGGGTTGCATTGTGCTACTCTTGCGCCACCCTGATCCGCAAGGGAGAACAAGATATGACGGAGCGACTTCTCACCGCCATCAACCGCGAAGAAGGCCATGCACCGACGCTCATCGGACCGCTGGTGGGGGCGATCGGGGCCGTGCTGCTCGGAATCGGAGCGGCGAAGGACAACGGTACGCTCGATGTCATCGGTGGCGTTGTCCTGGCGGTGGGTCTGATCGCCGCCAGCGTCATCCAGCACATGGTCATCGACTACGAGATGTTCCGCCGCACAAGCAAGTAGTGCCTTGCCCTGCGTGCCCCTACGGCCGGTAGCCTCGCCTCCTCGGTTCGAGCTGAGTCGATTCGATCTCGTAGGCGAGATGCACCCAATCGCAAAGGATTGGACGCGTGTCGCGCGGGTCGATGATGTGCTCGATGCCGAATGCCTCTGCGGTGCGGAACGGCGACCGGAAGGCGTTGAAGCGCGTCTCGATCTCTGCGCGCAACGCGTCGGGGTCGGGTGAGTTGGCCAGGTCGCGCTTGTAGGCCGCCTCAATCCCTCCTTCGAGTGGCAGGCTTCCCCAATCGCCGCTGGGCCAGGCGTAGCGCAGGTTGAGGCGCCCGGTGTTCGCGTGCGCAGCGCCCGCGACCCCGAACGCGCGGCGCATGAGGATCGTGACCCATGGCACGCTCGCCTGGAAGACCGCCGTCATCGCGCGTGCGCCCTTGCGGATGGTCGCGGCCTTCTCTCCGGCGGTGCCGATCACGAACCCCGGCTGGTCCAGGAAGTTCACTGCCGGAACGTGAAACGTGTCGCACAAGTCCACGAACCGGGCCATTTTCTCACTTCCGTCTGCTGTCAGCCCGCCGCCGAACTCGTAGGGATCGTTGGAGACGATGCCCACCGGGAAGCCGTCGAGGCGGGCGAAACCGGTGACCACGGACCGTCCCCAGCCGCCGCCGACTTCGAAAAGCGACCCCCGGTCGAGCACGGCGTTCAGCACCTCGCGGACCTTGTATGGTCTTCGGCGGTTGCGCGGAATGATGGAAAGGAGCGACTCCTCCCGCCGGCCGGGGTCGTCGACCGGCTCGGCTCGCAGTGGTTGTTGCCAGGCATTCTGGGGCAGGAAGGAAAGGAATTGGCGGATCTGGCGGAAGGCGTCGTCCTCGTCTTCGGCGAGGTTGTCCACAACGCCATTGTGGTAGTGAATGTCCGCGCCCCCGAGGTCCTCCTTCGCCACGTCCTCACCCATGCCCCGCGCCACCACCGGCGGCCCCGCCACGAATACCTGCGCGCTGTCCTTCACCATGATGCTCCAATGAGAGGTGACGACGCGGGCAGCGCCGAGACCGGCCACGCTTCCCATGGCAGCCGACACGACAGGAACCTCGTTGAGCATCTCAACAACGGTATCCCACGCTGGATTCGCAGGGACGTAGGTGCGGCCCATGGTCTCGAAGGAGCGAATGCTACCCCCGCCGCCGGTGCCATCGACGAGCCGGACGATCGGAAGCCGCAGTTCGCGCGCCATCTTCTCCGCGTAGCCCTGTTTGCCGCCGATCGAGGCGTCCGCGGCGCCGCCGCGGACCGTGAAGTCGTCGCCGCCGACAATCACCCGCCGGCCGCCGATGCGGGCGAAGCCCATCACGAAGTTCGCCGGCCGGAAGCCGCTGAGCCTGCCCTCCGCGTCGTACTCTGATCGGCCCGCAAGAGCTCCCGTTTCGGCGAACGATCCAGGGTCTGCCAGCCGCTGGATGCGCTCGCGAACGGTGAGCTTGCCGCCATCGTGCTGGCGCTGGATGTTCTCCTCTCCGCCCATGCGGCGGGCAAGTTCGAGCCGTTCACGAAGCTCTTCAACCTCGGGGAGCCAGGTCATGGGCCAGCCTCACGGACCAGGATGCTGCCGCGAGATCCTATACCAACGGGGCGACAATGAATAAACAGAAACAACGAGACGACATAAACATGTGGCATGAACTTGACAGAAGGAGTACATTGCCCGGACGGTCTGCGTCAGAAGGGAACCAAGCCCTTCTTGCGGACGTTAGTCAAGGGAAGACCAGAACTCCCGTTGCTAGGTGCGGAAGGGCAAAATGAACGCAAAGAAACACATCGTCTCGCCCCTCGGGGCACTCCTCGCGCTGACGATCGGGGTCGCAGCGTTGATTGCCGGTGCCGGCGCGCCGGGTCATCTCAAAGCGGACGCATCCAACGGCACCTTCCAGTTCAGCCTGGGAGCGTATTCCGTCACCGAAGGGCAGTCTGCCGTTCTCACCATTACGAGAACCGGTGGCACAGCCGGGGCGGTGAACGTCAACTACACCGTTGGCGTTCCCGGTGACACTGCGACCGGCGGCGGAGTCGACTATAGCGTCAGTGCCGGGACGGTCAGTTTCAGCAACATGGAAGGCAGCCGGCAGCTGCTGATTCCCACCGTCAACGATTCTGCTCCCGAGAGCCCCGAGACGTTCACAGTGACGATCACCAATGCGGCGCCCGGGTTGGTTGGCGGGACAAACAACACAGCTGTCGTCACCATCCAGGACAACGACGCCGCTGGTATCTCCGTCGCTCCAACCTCGGGCCTGGTGACCAGCGAATCCGGCGCGCAGGCCACGTTCGCCGTGCAGCTCAACACTCAGCCCACCGCCAACGTGACTATCGGCCTCACGTCCAGCAACCTGGCCGAAGGCACCGTCTCGCCTCCTTCGCTGACATTTACGACCGGCAACTGGTCGACGCCGCAAACCGTCACCGTAACCGGGGTCAACGACTTGTCCGTTGATGGAAACATTCCCTACACAATCATCACGGCGCCCGCGACCAGCACGGACGGGAACTACAACAACCTCAATGCTGCCGATGTCTCGGTCACGAACCTGGACAATGATGGTGCAGGCCAGTTCCAGTTCGCCTCCGGCACGTATTCCGTCAGTGAAGCCGGAGTGTCGGTGACCCTGTTCGTGAACCGCATCAACGGCAGCGCGGGCACGGTCACCGTTGACTACGCCACGAGCTCGGGCACCGCAACCTCGGGAGCCGACTTCACGGCGACTGCGGCCACGCTCACGTTCGGGGCCGGCGTAACCCAGATGCCGATCACCGTGACCATCTTGCAGGACCTCTTGGTTGAGGGAGCCGAGACCTTCAATGTCACCCTCAGCAACGGCTCCGCCGGCACGAGCATCGTCGGGACCAACCCCTCGGTCGTTACGATCGTCGACGATGACACGACCGGTGCGCCCGTGGTCACCTCTGTTTCGCCCAACTTCGGTCCGATTTCGGGCCTCGCGGGCGTCACAATCACCGGCGTCAACCTGTCGGGCGCTCTGAGCGTGACTTTCGGTGGCTCCTCTTACCCGGCCACAATCACCTTCAACAGCAGCACCACCATCATCGCCAATGCACCTGCCCACTTCGCGGCGACCGTGGATGTCCAGGTCACGACGGCGTCCGGCACGAGTGCCACCAGCGTCGCCGACCAGTTCACATACGGTGGTGTGGCAGGATTGCCGGTTGTCTACAACGTGAACCCAACCTCCGGGCCCACCGCCGGGATGACGTACTTCACCATCACCGGCACGAATTTCACGGGCGTAAACGTCTCCGGCGGCATCACCTTTGGTGGCACTGCCGTCACGTCCTTCACGGTGGTCAGCAACACCACGATCACCGGGTATACCCCGGCGCACGTTGCGGGATTGGTGCAGGTGCGGGTAGCGAATGCGGTCGGCACGAGCCTCGACAACGGGACAGCCGACGACTTCATCTATGGCGCCGTCACCGGCCTGCCGACCGTGACTTCCGTGACCCCGGTTTCCGGCCCAACCACGGGCCTCACGTACTTCACGCTCACCGGCACCAACTTCACCGGGGTCAACATCTTCGGCGGCATCGCCTTCGGCGGAACCGCTGTCACCAGCTTCACCGTGGTGAGCGATAGCACCATCACCGGCTACACCCCGGCCCATGTTGCCGGGCTGGTCCAGGTGAGAGTCACGAATGCTGTCGGCACCAGCCTGGACAACGGCACCGCCGACGACTTCACCTACACGGGAACGTCGCCAATGGTCGGTTCCGTGAGTCCCTCCACGGGTCCGGTGGGAGGTGGGACCACGGTAGTGATCACGGGTTCGGGCTTCACGGGCGCAACCAGCGTCAGCTTCGGCGGAACGGCTGCGGGCTCGTTCGCGGTGAACACCGATTCGCAGATCACAGTCACATCGCCAGCGCACACCGCCGGCACAGTCAACGTGTTCGTAACCGTAGGTGCGGTCACGAGCCCGGAAGCCGGGACCGCCGACAACTTTACCTACACGAGCACGGGCGCCCACAGCACCTACACGCTCTCGTTCCGCTGGAACCTCATTGTGTGGTTCGGCGCCGACGGTGCCGGCGCCGAGAATGCGCTCAAGGGCTTCGAGTCGCCCGATGATACGCTCACGAACAACGTCTTCTCCATTGTCACTGCTGTGTTCAGCTGGAGCGCGGGTGGGCAGCGCTGGCTGGCATTCTACCCGTCCGGGGTGGGCGTCGCGGGCGCGAACGACTTCACCACGCTCACCCGTTACGGCGCCTACTGGGTGGCCGTCACGACCACCACAAACTGGACCATCGCCACGCCGTAAGGTCCGGACCGCCACGCCGCGCCGTCACGGAGACCTCCGCTTGCGGGGGTCTCCGTTCTTCAGCACTTCTTGCGGCTGCTCCCGCGGCGAGGCCCGGCCGGCGGCTCCGGACCCGTCGTGAGCCAGAGGGACCGCTCCGCTACCATGGTGCCGGAGGTGGGCATGCCCGACGCATTCATCGTTGACGCTACGCGCACGCCATGGGGAAAGTTCGGTGGTGCTCTCCGCGACTACGCCGCAGCCGAGCTCGCCGCCCTCCTCATCCGGCGGCTGGTCCAGAAGCATGGCGTCGAACCTGGCACGGTGGAGAACGTCATCCTCGGCCAGGTGCTCCAGGCCGGCGCAGGGCAGCTCCCGAGCCGCCAGGCATTGATCGGCGGCGGGTTGCCGGATACGACCCCCAGCCTGCTCGTGAACAAGGTCTGCGCCAGCGGTATGCGCGCTGTTTCGCTGGCGTCGCAGCTCATTCGCGCGGGCGAGCACGACCTCGTCCTCGCCGGCGGCATGGAATCGATGACCAACACCCCCTATTACGACATGGAGCGCCGCTGGGGCGCCCGCATGGGCAACAGCACGCTCATCGACGGAATGGTCTACGACGGACTCTGGTGCGCTTTCGACGACTGCCACATGGCGGTCCACGGCGACAACATGGCCGCCGCGCGCGGGATCTCGCGGCAGGAGATGGACGATTGGTCGACCCTGAGCCAGCAACGCTGGGGCGCTGCCTTCAACCGGGGCTACTTCGGCGCCGAAGTGATGGCTGTGCCGTCGCATCGCGACCCGAACCACGTCGCCCTGACGCGCGATGAGCACCCGCGTCCCAGGACCAACGCCGCCGTGCTCGCGCGATTAAGTCCGGTCTATGGAACGCGCGCAATCACGCCCGGGAACGCCCCGGCTGTGAACGACGGGGCGGCCGTGCTTCTGATGGCCTCCGGCGAAGGGGCAGCGCGCCTGGGCGCGACGCCGATCGCGCGCGTCGTGGCCAACGCCGAGATCGCTGTGAAGCCGTCCGACTTCCCGGTTGCCTCTGCGCTTGCTATCCGCAAGGTTCTCGCGAAGGCGAACGTCTCGCTCGCAGACCTGAGCGTCATCGAGGTGAACGAGGCCTTCGCCTGCGTCCCCCTCATCTGCGGCAGAGAGCTGGGATGGGATGCCACGAAGGTCAATCGCCACGGCGGTGCAGTCGCCATGGGCCATCCGATCGGTGCGAGCGGGGCGCGCCTGGCAATGACCGTGGCCTTCCAGCTGCGCGAACTGGGCGGTGGGTATGGCGTTGCCGCGATCTGTTCCGGCACGGGCCAGGGCGATGCAATCCTCATCGAGGTCCCGTAGGCGGGTCAGGACGGGCTCGCGCTCAATTGCGGGCGCTCTCTGCTACAATCCCGTCCCTCATGCGCAAGTTGCTCAAACTCACGGGGTTCGTCGCGCTCGTTGGCTATCTCTCGCTGTCGCTGGCGGCGCTCATCATCAAGAGGCTGCACCCGTCGCGCGGCGGACCGGACGACAACGAGGTCGATCTTGCTGTCGTCTACACAGGCCTCGAGTTCGCCAGCCACGCCGCCGCCTTCCGCCGCGGGTCCGTGCTCACCATGTTTGGCGGCTCGCAGGTCGATCTGCGAGAGGCCGCACTTGACCCGGCTGGTGCCTCTCTCGAAGTCCACACGGTCTTCGGCGGGACGGCCATCATTGTGCCCGAAGGCTGGCGCGTGACCCTGGATGCCACTTCGTTCTGCGGAGGTTCGGAGAGCAAGGTCGACGCTGACGGCCTGCCGCCGAACGCCTCCGAACTCACGATCCATGCCTGGACGCTGTTCGGCGGCCTCGCTGTCAGCACCCGGCCGGAACATGGCCCGGGAAGCACAGGAGAGCCGGTTTCGGCGACGTAGTCGGCGCACTGCCGCCCGGGAGCCAGGTGGACAAGAACCTCAGGCTCGACGATTGGATCGAGATCCGTGGATCGAGTCGCCCATTTCTGCCGAAAGCCCCAGACCGCCCTCGGAACGCAAACAGGCCCCGGGGATTCCGGGGCCTGTGGCTTCTTACTCCGTCCACCAACAGCCGGGCGGCTGCAGGTGGCGAGTTCCACTCGACGTCCCGCTTGGCCCTCGTGCCGCCCCGGGTCGGGGCGATCGGACGCGCCCGCATCGCATCGGGCTTGGCTTGCTGCGTCCGCGAGACCTGCTCTTTATGAGGGATTCGGACCTCGAGCGGTTCTCGTGTGCGGTCCGCTGAAAGCGGACCCTACGTCTGCACTATCCATACTCCGTAGAAGGCGTGGAGCTTGCTTCGCATGATCCAACCCCCTCGCGTTGGCGCCACTCCCGGACCGTTTTCGTGCGGGCTTGGGCGCCGGTCTGGTATCTACGTTACTCTGCCGGGAAGGCATGTCAAGGTCCTTTTTTGGTTGTGAATCGTCACCATCCCGCGTAGGATCCAGGTGTTGAGACTGAATCTCAATAAGGCCATCGTGACACGTTCCCCGCTGCCCCCTCGGTTCTGCCCGCACTCCCGTCGTTCCTCGTCCGGCGCCCGGCGCCTGTGGGGCACGCGTCTCCTTTCAATCGCCACGCTTTTCGCGATTGCTGCCTCGGCGGCCTCCGTCGTCGCGTGTGGTGGAAGCCCCGCCGAAAAGGCCGGCACCAGGCTCCAGGTTCTCACCACGACTGTCCAGATTGGCGCCCTCGCCCGCGTGGTCGCCGGCGACATCGCCGATGTCCGCGTGCTCGTCAAGGCCGGTGTGGATCCGCATGACTACGAGCTCTCCGCCGACGACCTGAAGGCGGTCGAGCGAGCTTCCATCATCCTTCGCCACGGCATCGGACTCGATGCATACCTGGACAGGGCCGCGACCGGCGCCTCCGTCGCCGCGAAGTCCGTCACCGTCACGGCGGGAATCAAGCTCCGGGTTCAAAACAGCCAACAGGACCCCCACGTCTGGCAGGACCCCCTCAACGTGAAGGCAATGACCGTGAACATCGCCGATGCCCTCGCCTCGAAAGACCCCGCAAACGCAACCGCCTACCAGGACCGCTCCACAGCCTATGTCGCCATGCTCGACGATGTTGACCGGCAGGTCCGCGAGCTGATCGCCACCATCCCACCCGCCAACCGCAAGATGGTCACCAACCACGACGCCTTCGGCTACTTCATCGACCGCTATGGTCTCCAGTTCGTGGGTGCCGTCATCCCCAGCCTTACCACGCAGGCCGAGCCGTCAGCCAAGGACATCGCCGCCCTCGAAGACACCATCCGGCGCGAAAAGGTGCGCGCGATCTTCGCCGAGAGCTCCCTCCAACCCAGGGTCGCTGGCCAGATCGCCAGGGACACCGGCGTGCGCATCG
>CAZCDK010000008.1:18278-24688 GCA_964497285.1 uncultured Anaerolineaceae bacterium
TCTTTCCCTGGCCGGCTCGCTGGCGATCCCCCCGTGCGCAGGCTCCGTGCTCTCTACGTCCCCGCACTGGGCCCGCCCGGCTCCGGCGCCGAGAGACTGGACGGCATGCTCCTTGTCAATGCCCGTAAGATCGCAGAGGCGCTTCGCTGATGAACCCCCGCCATCTCCTCGAACTCGACAACGTCCGCGTCGGATACGGCTCGACCTTCCAGCTCGGCGCCGTCTCCCTTCGCGTCGAACCGGGGAATGTCGTCGGCCTCATCGGCCCCAACGGCGGCGGCAAGAGCACGTTGCTAAAGGCAATTGCCGGCATCCTTCCTCTGCGGCAGGGCCAGGTTCTCCTCGGCGGCGACGACATCCGTGCTTCCGGCGGTCGCGTCGCGTACGTCCCCCAGCGAGAAGACGTCAACTGGGACTTCCCCGTCACCGCGCGCGATGTCGTCCTCATGGGCCGCTATCGGGCCGCTGGGTGGCTTCGCCGTCCCGGCCCCTCCGATCGCCGCAAAGCCGACGCCGCCCTGGCGCAGCTTGGGCTCGCCCGGATCGGGCACCGCCACATCAGCCAGTTCTCGGGCGGCCAACAACAGCGCATCTTCCTTGCCCGCGCAATCGTCCAGGACCCCCTTGTCATCCTCCTCGACGAGCCCTTCACGGGCATCGACCAGGAGAATCGCTCCATCCTCCACGATGCCATCCGCCAGTTCGCTCGCGACGGCGTCATCGTCCTCATGGCCACCCACGACCTGGACGAGGTCGCGACCGCCACCTCCCACGTTTGCTGCCTGAACGGCCGCCTTGTGGCCTTCGGCCCCACCAGCTCCACCTATACGCCCGAAGTGTTGCGCGCCACGTTTGGCGGCCGCGTTGCCGTGTTCGCCTGATGTTCGACTTCGTCACCGACCCCCTGGGCTATGAGTTCATGCAGCGGGCGCTAGTCGAGATCCTCATCGTCGGCACTGTCTGCGGCCTCGTGGGCTGTTTCGTTGTCCTCCGGGGCCTTGCGTTCATCGGCGATGCACTGGCGCACACCGTCTTCCCCGGCGTGGTTCTCTCCTACATCGCCGGCCGGAGCATCATGATCGGCGCGTTCGCCTTCGGCGCCCTCACTGCCCTTGGAATCGGCGTGCTCTCCCGCACTCGCCGCGTGAGCGCCGATTCGGCGGTCGGAGTCCTCTTCGCCGCCTTCTTCGCCCTCGGCGTCGTCCTTATCAGCCGCCAGGCCGGGTTCAAGAAAGACCTCGGCTCGCTCCTCTTCGGCAACGTCCTCGGCGTCACACGCCAGGATCTCGTCGCCACGCTCATCATCGGTCTGGTCGTTTCCGCCGTTCTTTTCGCCCTGCTCAAGGAGTTCACTCTCGTCGCATTTGACGCCACCATGGCCCGGTCACTGGGGTATCCTGTGTTCCTGCTCGACCTTGTTCTCCTCTTGCTGGTTGCCGCGACCATCGTCGTCAGCCTGCAGACAGTGGGCAACATCCTCATCCTCGCCCTCATCGTCACACCACCGGCGACCGCGCGGCTGCTCACCGACCGCCTGGGCCGCATGATGGCCCTCAGCGTCCTCACCGCACTCATCAGCGGCGCCGGCGGCATCCTCGTTTCCTACCACGCCGACACCGCCGCCGGCGGCACCATCGTGCTAATCGCCACTGCGCTCTTCCTGGTCGCCCTTGTCCTCGCCCCCAACCACGGTCTGCTCGCCGGCTACGTCCAGCGCCGTCGCGGCTACCATCACGTCCATCACTACCATCCCATCGACGAGGCACTCTCGGGGCGGAACCAGTCGTGAGTAGCTGGCCGCTAACTGATGACCGCCAGCCCCTGCCGGCGTAGATTCGTTCCTGAAGCGTTGCAGGAGGCCCTGGTGGACGAAATCGCGATCCTCAAAGACCAGTTGGCCTCGTTCTGCCGCACTCAGCTCGATGACCCCAACGCAACCGTCCCAACCATGGACACCACGCCTGGCCACGCCGGCCTCTCCTTCTTCTTTTCGCTGAAGTCCCGCGGCGAGACGCGCGAATACGTCCTCCGCGTGCCCCCCGCGAACGTCAAGTTCGAAGGCCCCGCCGACATCCTTCGCCAGGCGCGCGTCATCACAGCCATCAAGGGCACGGGCGTCCCGGTCGTCGATGTTACCTGGGCCGGCGACGACCCGCAGTGGTTTGGCCGCCCCTACATGATCGTTCCTCGCCTCCCCGGCGACTGCCTTCGCACGGGCGAAGGCGAATGGGCTTCCGGTTTCCCTGCCGATCGGCTCCGGCCCATGGCCCGCCAGGCCATGGAAGCCCTCGCCCGGCTCCACCGGCTCGACTGGGAGCAGTACGTCCCCAACGAAGGTCCACCGCTCGACATGACGTTCGACATCCAGCGCTGGGACCGCTTCTGGGAGCGCGCCGCCGAACCGGAGATGGTCGAACTCGGCCCGGAAGTGAAGCGGCGCCTGCTCGAACGCCTCCCGGCAAACCCCCGCCTCGGCATCTTCCACGGCGACTTCCAGTGGACCAACCTCTTCTATACTGGCGACTCCCTTGCCGCCCTCATCGATTGGGAGCTCTGGGGCGTTGGAGCCACCCTGAACGACCTCGGCTGGATCCTCCTCTTCAGCGACCCCGATGCCTGGGTACACGAAGGCCGCACTCGATCCGAGATCCCTCGCCCGCCCGAACTCGTCTCCATGTACATTGAGGCATTCGGCGAAGACCCGGGCGACGTCGCCTGGTATCGCGCTCTCGCCGCCTACAAGTTCTCCATCATCGGCGGCTTCAATCTGATGCTCCACCGTCGAGGCAAGCGCGACGACCCCCACTGGGAAGTGCTCAAGCCCTCGATGCCACGCCTCATGGAGCGGGCCCTTGAGGTGCTCGACGGGGCCTGAGACACCCTCTACCCGGCGCCCGGCAGCGTGAGCCGGAACACGATCTTGCCACCCTCCAAAGCCGCATCGAGCGATCCTCCCTGGAGTTCCACCAGGTCGCGAGCGATCGGCAGCCCCAGCCCCGAACCACGCGGGCCGGACCGCGACCGGTCGCGCCGGTAGAAGCGCTCGAACAACCGCGGTACCTCCTGCGGATCCATCTCCTCCGCCGTGTTGGTCACTTCGATCACCACCGCCCCGGGCTGCGTGCCAAGCGGCATCGCGGCCACCTTCACATGCCCGCCGTCAGGCGTGTACCGCCGCGCATTCTCGATCAGGTTCTCCACCGCCCGCTCCAGCTTCGCTCCGTCCGCAGCG
This sequence comes from uncultured Anaerolineaceae bacterium, assembly GCA_964497285.1. Taxonomy (GTDB): domain Bacteria; phylum Chloroflexota; class Dehalococcoidia; order Tepidiformales; family Tepidiformaceae; genus UCB2. The sequence goes on from CAZCDK010000008.1 coordinate 21,511, forward strand.
CCCGTCAGATCGGCAGCCACGTCGATCGTCATTTCGATCCCGCGCACCCGCAGGTCCGGCTCGATGCGCGCTGCCGCCCCGCGCAGCAGCTTCCCGAGGTCCACATCTTCCTGCTCGACCACCGTCTGGCCTCCCTCGAGCTCCGACAGGTAGAGCAGATCGTCAAGTCGCGTAGTCAACCGGCGCGCTTCCTCGTGGATCACCTCGCCCATGCGTTCCGCCTCGGCGCCGGTCGCCGCCTGGCCGTTGCGCAACGCCTGCGCGAATCCCAGGATCGACGTGAGTGGCGTCTTGAGGTCGTGCGAGACGTTGGCGATCAGGGTCCGCATCTCTATCTGCGACTGGCCCACACGCTCCGCCATCGTCGAGAAGGCGCCGGCAAGCTGCCCGACCTCGTCGCGCCGATTCATTCCCACGTCCACGTCGAACGTACCCTCCGCCATCTTGTGAGTCGCCAGCGTCAGGCGATGAAGCGGCCGGGTGATGTAGCGGGCCACCACAATCGCCAGCAACACCGCCACCGGCAGGGCGATCACCGCTGCCAGGCCTAGCGTCGGCAGGAGGCCGAGCCACGCCCGGCCAATGGTCTGGCGTGGCACCGCCAGGAAGAGCGAGTACTCGCTCCCGGGTCTCCGCGCCAGGCCCCGGACATTGCCGCCACCGTCCATCACGCGCGCCCGCGGCCCCGCCAACGCTGGCGAAAGCAGGATCAGGTCGCCGCCCGGACCCGACTCCGGGTATACCAGCGTGTAGGGTGAGAGCCGGCCGTTGTGCATCAGCGGCTCGTGCTCCTGCTTGGTTGCCACGAGGCTCTTCCCCTCCAGGGTCCCGTTGCTGTCGGCAATCACTCGAAACTGGTTGTCAGCGATCAGCAGGCGCACTCCATAGCGGTCCGCCGCGTCGTGTGCGAACGTCGAGAGGTCAGTCGTCGAGTCGCCGCGCAACTCCCTCAAGAAGAACTCCGCCGAAAGCGCCGGCGACACTGACGCGGTCTCGTCGAGTCGCCGCTGCTCCTCGTCGTGCCGAGTCAGCAGCACGAACGCCCCGCCCGCAGTGAGCAGCGCAACCACCGTGAGCCCAACGAAGGCCGCGATCAGTCGCGCCTGGAGCCCCACGAACCGTCCCGGAAGGCTCATCGCTCTGTCTCCTCAGCTGTCAGCCTGTATCCGGAGCCCCAGACCGTGTCAATCCTCACGCCGCTTCCCCGCAGCTTCTCCCGCAGCCTCGCCACGTGAACGTCGACAGTCCGCAGCGAGTAGAACGATGTTCCCCACACCAGGTCCAGCAGCTGTTCACGATCAAGAGACACGCCCTGGAACCGGGCCAGGGTCAGGAGGAGGTCAAGCTCGCGCGGCGTCAGTGCTAGCGGGGCGCCCTTCACGCGCACCTCACGCGCCGGCGGGTCTATCTCTAGAGAGGAGATCCGGATCTGGTCGGACGTCGGCGGAGATGGGTCCGCGCGCGCCCTGCGCAACACCGCCGCCACTCGCGCCACCAGCTCTTCCGGGTTGAAGGGCTTGGTCACATAGTCGTCCGCTCCAATGCGCAGCCCGGCGATCTTGTCCACGTCCGACGACCGCGCTGTCAGCAGGATTATCGGCACGCCGCCGGGCCTTCCACCCAGCGCCCGGCAAACCTGCAACCCGTCGGGACCCGGCATCATCACATCCAGCACGAGCAGCGCTGGCTTCAGTTCTCGTGCTTTGCGCAGCGTCTCGTTGCCGTCCCGTGCGGTCTCCACCCGGTAGCCGTGGCGAGAGAGGTACATCGAGACCAGCTTCACGATGTTGGGCTCGTCGTCGGCAACGAGAATCAGGTCGGCTGCGGTCTCTGCCGTCTGCATTGCATTCCAGTCTACGGAAGAAAAGGGGCGAGCCGCCCGAAAGACGCCTCGCCCCCATCCGTTTCCCCGGGCATCAGCCTACTGGCTGTTGGTCGTCGAACCGCCGGTGCCGCTCCCCGGCAGGATGTTCTTGAACGGTCCCATGCCCCGCGGTCCCATGTGCGAGCCCGGGCCCATGCTCCCCATCTTCATACTGATCATGTCGTCGAGCTGGCTCTCGAACCCTGTCTTCATGACGTCCGCCTGCGCCTGCGTCAGCTTTCCGCTCTTCACCGCCTCGTCCAGCAGCGCTCCAGCCTCGGCCTTGAGTTCGCCCTTCAGCGCGTCCTTCGGTATGCCTTTCCCCGCGGCGATGTCGGCCAGCGACTTGCCGCCCTGCATCTCCGTCCTCAGGGCTGCAGCGTCTGCCAGGCCCAGGAATTTCGCCAGGTTGTCCCCTGTCTTCATGAGCTGGCCGAAGACGTCGCCTCCGCGCCTGCCACCCGGGCCCTTGCCAAAGGGCATGCCGTTCGGCATCCCCTTGCCGTGCTCGCCGATGATGCCGAAGCCACGCCCGAGGCCGAAGCCCTCGATCTTCCCGGACTCGATCGCTGACTTGATCTTGTCGTGCATGTCCTGGGTGATCTTCCCATCCGCGAGTGCCTTGTCGAGGAACTCGAGGCCGGTGTCCTTGATCGCTGCCTTGAGCGCGTCAACCGAAACGTTGAGCCTCGCTGCAAGCGCCGTCAGGAACGCATCGCCCTGTGCCTGGTCGAGTCCGCCACCTGTCGATGCAATCGTGATCGCTGTCTCGCCCGTGTCGCTCGACGCCATCACAATGCTGCCGCCCACCAGCCCCGCGACGGCGATCGCCGAACCAACTGCAATTGAAAGGACCGTTCGTGTTGCCAACCCGATCCACCTTCTTTCTTCAAGACTACGCTCTGAGCCTATCCCGATTGCCGGCCCGGATCATTTCGGAACTGCAACACTGCCCCATCTCCGGTCAACGGCCCTTCACTCACCGTCACGCTGCCTCGCGACGCAGTGTCGCGACCGCCAGGGCGGCGAACACCAGAGCGAATCCTGCCACGGCCCCGCCGTTGAGCAGGAGATCCGCGTCCCCGGGTCCGTCTCCCCTGAGCATCACCCCGCGCAGCGCGTTGATCGCGTAGGTCATCGGCAGGGCCTTCGTCACCGGACCCAGCCAGCCGGGCAGCGACGAAACCGGCCAGATCACCCCGCCGAGCAATCCTTGCGGCACAATCACCAGCGGAATGAACTGCATCGCCTGGAGTTCCGTGCGGGCAAACGCCGAAACGAAGACCCCGAGATTCACGGCCGCCAGGCTCAGGA
>CAZCDK010000008.1:24721-28522 GCA_964497285.1 uncultured Anaerolineaceae bacterium
CCAGGCAAGCGCCCCGGCGTAGTGGATCCGGAAGATGAGAACGGACGCTCCCACCACCAGCACTGCCTGCAACAGGGCAAAGAACCCGAACCCCAGCGCATAGCCCCCGATGAGCTCCGTCCGCCGGATCGGGCTCGCCATCAGCCGTTCCAGCGTGCCCGCCGATCGCTCGCGCTGAAAGCTCACCGCGGTCAACAGGAACACCAGGAAGAAGGCGAAGAACCCCATCAGCGCCGGTGCGAAGAAGTCCAGCGTGTCGTACTCCGGCCCGCCGTGGATGTACTCGATCGGGATTGCGCCTGGTACGTCAGTCGCCCGGTACGTCCCTCCCGAGAGCTTCAATGCCAGAACCGCGCGCGTCACCAGCTGCCGGATCGCCTGGGCATTGGATGGTTGCGTCCCTTCGAGCACCAACCGGACCAGCAAGTCGCCGTTGGCCAGACTCAGGACGACCGCGGCGTGGACTGAGCCGTCCTCGATGGCGCTCCGGGCGGCAGCTTCGTCCCTGATCACCGTGCGCGCGTTGCCCGCCGCTTCGATCTCACGCGCCACCGTCCCTGCCACGTCGAGGCCGGTTTGGTCGACCACCGCAATCGTGTGTTCCGAATCCTGGTTGCGAACGAGATAGCCGACCAGTGCCATCAATACCACCGGCACGAACAGCACCATCGCCAGCGAACGCCGGTCGCGCCGGAACTGGCGCACGACCCGCAGTGCCACGGCCCACGTCCTACGGCCGTTCACCCTGCACCTCGGCGAGCTTCAGGAACGCGGCCTGCAGGTCGGGCGTGCCGGCTGCCGCGCAGACCTCCCCGGGTGTGCCTTCCGCCAGGAACACGCCCCCTCGCAACAACCCGAGCCGGTCGGCCTGCTCTGCTTCCTCCATCATGTGGCTGGTCAGCACGATCGTCACCCCGCTGGCATTGAGTGTCCGGAAGTACTCCCAGAAACGCTTTCGCAGCACCGGATCCATGCCCACCGTCGGTTCGTCGAGGAACAGCAGCTCCGGGCCGTGGACCAGCGCGCAGGCAAGCGATGTTCGCTGCATCATCCCGCCGCTGAAGGTGTGCACCGGGCTGTCAGCCCGCTCACCGAGCTGCACCAGGTCGAGCGCCCCTCGCACGCGCCCTGCACCCACGGCGCCCTGCACCCCGGCGAAGAACGCCACGTTCTCCCGGGCCGTGAGGTCGGCATAGAGAGCCGTTGTCTGCGGCATGTAGCCGATCCGGCCCAGCACTTCGCGGTCGGGAATTGGTCGACCCAGCACGGTCACTTCGCCAGCGTCGGCCCGCGCCAACCCCAGGAGAACCCGGATCAGCGTCGTCTTCCCCGAGCCAGACGGTCCGAGGAGGCCATACGTGGTCCCTCGCGCCACCGCCAGGTCCACTCCTTGCAGCACTTCGACCGCTCCGAATCGCCGTCTCACCCCACGGGCCTCAATCACGTTCACGGCCCCGAGCCTACGCCCGCCAGAGTCCGTGCGCGACACATGCCCACCCCCTCGGGCCCGATCCCGCTGCTGCTCGCCGCTCGTCGCCCCTTGCCCATCGCTCATCTCGCGTTGCTCGTTGCTTGCCACTCCCCTACGGTCTGCCCGTGTTCGAAAACGTCCGCGAAGACATCGCTGTCGCCGCCCGTTGGTACAACATCGGCGTCGTCCGGCACTACTTTGGCGAAACCGGAGTACGCGTTGCCGTCTGCGTCTTCTCGCCCGTTCTCCAGGCCGTTCTTCTCTACCGGCTCCAGGCCTGGTCCCGCCGAAAGCGCATCCCACTCCTTCCCAACCTCTGCCGGCGCCTCTCGATGATGATCGCCGCTGTCGACATAGGAGACTCCGCCCGCATCGGCCCCGGTCTCCTCCTCAACCACGGTCACGTCGTGATAGACGGCCCCACTGTCGTCGGGCCACTTTGCTCCATCGGTCCTTTTGTCACCATCGGCCTCGATACCGGCGGCGCATCCGAGTCCGTGAGCCTGGTCGGCCCGGCCATCGGGAGGTTCGTGTTCATCGGCACGGGCGCCAAGATCCTCGGCCCGATCCGCATCGGCGACAACGCTCGCATCGGAGCCAACGCCGTCGTCTTTCGCGATGTCCCCGACAACTCCACCGCTGTCGGTGTCCCCGCCAGAGTCATTCCACACGAATTCCCGCTGGGCCCGGCTGCCAAACCCCGATCGTGACCGCCGTTCGATTGCAGCAGGGTTCCGCCGGGCCTTATCCCTTGGCGGGGCGCCCGCCATAATCCTCTACATGGCAGCCGGTGACACACTGTCGACCCGCGACCAGTCCGTGGCCATCGACCTCGGCTGCGGTTTCCGCAAACAGCAGGGCGCCATTGGATTGGACATAGCTCGCGTCAGCGGTGTCGATGTGATCGCCGATGTGACTCGCCCTCTTCCCCTTCGCGACAACTCCGCCGACCGCGTCTACGCCTCCCACATCGTCGAGCACCTGGGCGACATCACCAGCTTCATGGCCGAGATCTGGCGGATCTGCAAGCCCGGGGCGATCGTGTACCTCCGGTTCCCGCACGCCAGCACACCGTACGTCACGTGGACGGACCCGACGCACCGCCGCGCGATTACGCTCGATACGTTCGACTACTTCGATCCGGAGAGCCTCCACGGCGTCCTCTTCGGCTACTACCAGTCAGCCAGGTTTCGCGTCGTTCGCCGCCGGCTGACGTTCAGCCTCAACGCCGAGGCTCCCCCGAGCGACGACCCGTGGGTCCCCAGTCCGAACCGCGCCCGGCGCGTTGCCGGCCGCATCCTCGACTCCCTGGCCAACCGCAGCAAGCGTAGCCAATACATCTGCGAACGCTTCTGGGGCAGCCTTGTAGGAATGGAAGAGGGTCACGTCTGGCTTCGTGCCATCAAGAACTAGAGCGGTCACGTCCGGTTCCCTTCCGCCCCGTATACTTCCCTGACCTTGTCCCTCTCGCGCACCATTGGCACCCGGCTGCCCGCAACACAATCCAGCGACTTCCGTGCCCTCTGGGGCGGCACCGCGTGCTCGAGCGTTGCCCTCTGGACCCTCCTCCTCGGCAACGCCTGGATCGTCTACCGGCTGAGCGATTCGTCCTTCTGGGTCGGTGTCTCAACCTTCGCCTCCATGTCGCCCTACCTGCTCGCCCCGTTCGGCGGCATCATCGCCGACCGCGTTGAGCGGCGGCTGCTGGTTCGCTCGACGCGCATCGGCGCTTTCGCTGTCACCGCCACGCTCTGCGTGCTGGCCGCCACAGGCGTGATCGCCGTTTGGATGGTGGTGGGTATGGCGCTCATCCAGGGCCTCGTGCGTGCCGTCGAGATCCCCTCTGATCAGGCTCTGCTCGCGAACGTCGTCCCCGCCGAGCACCTCGGCAACGCCGTTTCGCTCAGCAGTATGACCCAGTTTGGCTCGCGGGCGGTCGGACCCATCATCGCCGGGCCGCTCCTTGCCACTATCGGTGTCGAAGGCGCCTACGGCGTCGGGGCGCTCTTCGCCCTCCTCGCGTTCACATCCATCCGTCGCGTCCAGACCCGCTCTCGCGGCGGCGTCCAGCGTCTCTCCGAAGTCGTCGCCAATCTCAGCGAGGGCCTCGACTACGTGCGCGCAACCATGCCCGTCCTCGCCCTGTTTCTCCTTGTCGTGGCCCACTGCGCACTCACCATGTCGTTCGACGCCATGCTTCCTGGCTTCGCGGAGACCGAACTGCACAGCCCCTCCGGCGGCTTCACTCTCATGACCATGGGCGTGGGCATCGGCGCCCTCGCCGGGACAGCGACCCTGGCGATCATCGGCGCCTCCGGCCGGGGCCGGCT
>CAZCDK010000009.1:0-10093 GCA_964497285.1 uncultured Anaerolineaceae bacterium
GCCTTCGGCAGCCGCTCCTCCGCCTCGGCGCCGAGGTCGCCGAGGGCATCATCGGCCACCCCATCTGGTCGGTCGAATGGGCCACGACCAGGGTCATGGACGATGTCAAGGCCGCTCTCGCCCGGGCCGGGCGCCAGCGCACCGATATCGAGTTCAACATCTGGCTCTTCGTCGCCCCGAATCGCGATCGCAAGCAGGCCGTCGAGGATGCTCGGGCCACGGTCGCCTTCTATGCCGGCGCCGAGCAGTACGAGCCCTACTTCGCCGCCCACGGGTTCGGCAAGGAGGCGAGACTGCTCCAGGAGGGCGTGAAGCGCGGTGACTACCTTGGCGTGAAACACCTCGTTCCCAACGAGATGGCCGAGACCTTCGTTGTCTGCGGCACGCCCGACGAAGTCAGGAAGCGCGTATCCGCTATCTGGGAGGTTGCAGACTCGGCTTGCCTCATGCCGCCGGCATATGCCCTCGCCCCGGGACAGATGATGGCCTACGGCGCCGCGATCGCGGACCTGTTCTATCGCTAGGTAGCCCGGTTTGTGCAGACTCGCTAGTCTGATCGATGCAACTCATCCATCGACTCGCGGGGGTTTATGTGACCACGAAGGTTGGCATCAACGGCTTCGGACGAATCGGGCGACTGGTTCTCAGGGCCATTTCCGACCAGCACGCCGGCAACCTTGAGGTTGTCGGGATCAACGATCTCGTGCCGAGTGAGACAAACGCCAACCTCCTGAAGTACGACTCCAGCTACGGCCGCTGGAACCACGACGTCCGCGTGGCCGACGGCGGTCTGTCGGTTGATGGCCGGCTCCTGAAGGTCTTCAGCGAACGCGATCCCGGTTCTATCCCCTGGGGATCCATCGGCGCCCAGATCGTGATCGAGTCGACCGGGCTCTTCACCGACGCCACGAAGGCTGTCGCCCACCGCCGTGACAGCGTGAAGAAGGTTGTCATCAGTGCTCCGGCCAAGAACGAGGATGTCACCATCGTCCTGGGAGTGAATCCTGAGAAGTACGACGCGGCAAGGCACCACGTAGTCTCGAACGCCAGCTGCACAACCAACGGGCTCGCGCCGGTCGTCAAGGTCATCGTCGACAACCTCGGTCTGGTCAAGGCGCAGATGACGACCATCCACTCGTACACCAACTCGCAGCAGATCCTCGACCGCGCGGCTGGCAGCGATCTCCGCGAGATGCGGGCCGGTGCCCTGAACATCGTGCCAACGTCGACCGGTGCCGCCAGGGCCCTTCGCCTTGTCATTCCCGAAGTTGAAGGCAAGATCGACGGGCTCGCCTACCGCGTGCCCACACCCACGGTCTCGATCGTCGAAATCGTCGCTCTCACAGAGAAGGACACGACCAGGGACGACGTGAACGCGCTCTTCGTCGAAGCAGCTTCCGGCGAGATGAAGGGCATCCTCGGCTTCACCACCGACCCTGTGGTCTCCATGGACCTCAAGGGAGACGCGCGCTCGAGCATCGTTGACGGTCTCTCAACGAACGTCGTTGGCGGGAATCTGGTGAAGGTCGCCGCCTGGTACGACAATGAGTGGGGCTACTCCTGCCGTCTCGGCGACCTCTGCGCGTTCCTGGTGCAGAAGGGGTTGTAACCACTACTCCCGTCAGCGCCAGGCGCCACCATCCTGGAAGCGCGCGCATCCCGGACCTGAGTCGTATCCTCTAGCGACGGAAGGCGGCCGAGCGCTTTCCCCGGGAGGGCCTGTGGCGGAAACGCCGCTCGACCACGCGGCTTCGATGCACGAGAAGCGGAAGCCCGCGCTGAGTTGGCTTCGAGCCAATGGTCTCCGCTGGCCCCTGGCGCTGACGCTCATCCTCCTGCTGGGGACGGCGCTCCGCTTCAACGGCCTCGACTGGGACCAGCCGGCCGGCGCGGAACACCCGTTGCAGATGCACCCCGACGAGCGCGCCCTCTCGTTCGTCGCCGACCGCACCGATTGGCCCGGTAGCCTCGGTGGCTACTTCGACACCGCCCGCAGCCCGCTCAATCCCTACAACACACCCGAGACGCATTCCTACGTCTACGGAACCTTCCCTCTCTTCCTGGTGAAGGGCATCGCCACGCTTGCCGGCGACGATCCCGCCGGCCCGGGCAACTCCTACGATACCGACGTCGAGTGGGGCCGCGCAGTCACGGCCGCTGTGGATGTGGGAACGATCGCCCTGGTCTTCGGCCTGGGATTCTACCTCTTCGGATCCAGGCCGGGGCTATTGGGAGCGCTCCTCTACGCTCTCGCAGTCCTGCCCACGCAACTCGCCCACTTCTGGACAATGGATCCATACGTCACGTTCTTTGGGGCCGCGACCCTGCTGGCGTCCGCCATGAGCGTTCGGGCCGAGCGCTGGTGGGCGCGTGCTGGGCTGACCCTGGTGCTGGGACTCACCGTCGGCCTCGGCCTGGCGAGCAAGGTCACCGCCTGGCCGCTGGCACTCGGACCGGCACTCGCCATGGCCATCCGCATTGGCCTGCGCGACCTCCCCAGGCTGGGACTTCGCTTCCGCGGCGAGCGTTCCGCCCCGGGCGGCTTCTGGACCTTCGACGTTGCCACCCTCTGCCTTGCCGCCGCGCTGGCCATGCTCGTCTTTCGCGCCGCACAGCCCTACGCGTTCCAGGGGCCGCACTTCTGGAACATGGCCCTCAGCGAGCAGTGGCGGGCCGACATCAGTGGCGAAATCGACCGCCAGAACGGCAACACCAACTACCCGCCATTCGTCCAGTTCGCGGGCAGGACGGCGATCCTGTGGCCATTGCGCAACATGATCCTGTTCGGCCTCGGTCCTGGGCTCGGTCTCGCCGCGTGGGTCAGTGTTGCGGCCGGAGCGGTACTCCTGTTCCGGCGGCGCGAGGCCGGTTTCCTTCTGCCCCTCGCCTTCGCCGGCGCGGTCTTCGCCTTTCAGGCTCCTCGCTTCGTGGCGTGGATGCGCTACTTCGTCCCCATGTACCCGGTGTTGTGCGCGATGGCTGGCTGGGGGCTCACGGCGCTCGTCGCCTCGGCGAGCCGCTGGCAGGGCGCCGCATGGGGGCTCCCTCCCTGCCTTCGGCTGCCCCCGCGGGCGGTGCGTTGGGGAGCCGCCTGCATCCTCGCCGCCGTCGTCGCTACCACCGCCTTCTGGGCGGCGGCATTCCAGAACGTCTACCGTGCCGAACACACCCGCCTGCAGGCAAGCGCCTGGATCTATGAAAACATCCCCGCCGGCGCCGGCATAACTGCCGAGGCCTGGGACGACACGCTGCCGTACTCGATCCCGGGCCAGGGTTGGGGCCAGTACAGCATCGTTGAGACCCAACCGTACGAGTCCGACTCGCTCGACAAGGTCCGCAGGCTCGTCTACGGAGGGCCGTCCGAGACTCGGACCGTTGGCCTGAACGGAGCAGACTACGTCGCCATCAGCTCGAACCGCGTGCGCTACTCGGTCAGGCAGCTCGAACGCGAGTATCCCGCAACGATCCGGTACTACGAACTCCTCGACAGCGGGACGCTCGGGTTCGACCTCGTGGCTCGCTTCCAGGTGCAGCCTTCGTTTCTCGGCCTCGGCATCGACGATTCCAGCGCCGAGGAGTCCTTCACCGTCTACGACCATCCCGAAGTCCGGATCTACCGCAAGACCGCCAACTGGGACCCTGCCCGCGCCCTGGAGCTTCTGAACGAAGCCCACCCGGAACGTGCAGTCGATCTCCTTCCGAAGCAAGGGCGCACCAACGGTCTGCAGTTCACCACCGGCCAGGCGCGAGTCCAGCAGTCAGGGGGAACCTTCACCGACGTCTTCGATGCGGAAGGCTGGGCCAGCTCCATTCCGTGGCTCTGGTGGCTCCTCTGGCTCGAAGTGGCCTCCTTTGCAACCCTGCCCTGGGCCACTTGGCTCCTGCGCGCCCTTCCCGACCGCGGCTACGGGCTGGCGAAGATCTTGGGGATCACCAGCGTGGCTCTCCCCACATGGCTTCTGGTTGCCTGGGATGCGGCACGCTTCTCCGGGGCGTTGGTCTGGTTCGTCTATGGGACCGTCGTGCTCGCGGGAGTGGCACTCGCCGTCTTCCGCAGGCGCGACCTGGTGGCCCAGGCCCGCGAGCGCTGGCCGTCGTGGCTGGCAATGGAAGCGGCCTTCCTCGTCGCCTTCCTTGCCTTCCTCGCTCTGCGCTACTGGAACCCGGACCTTTGGCACCACCCGCAGGGCGGAGAGAAGCCCATGGAGCTGGCCTACCTGACCGCGGTTGCACGTTCCACCGAGATGCCGCCCTACGATCCGTGGTTCGCTGGCGGCACCATGAACTACTACTACATGGGCTGGTTCTTCCTCGCCGTGCCCATCCGCGCTCTCCGGCTTGTCCCCGAGATAGCCTTCAACCTTGGCGTCCCAACGTTCGCCGCGCTGGCAGCCGCAGTGGCCGCCTCGACAGTGCACAATCTCGTCGGACTCTCTGCCAACGCCCGGGCCTCGGCCGAGGATCTGATGCGCGGCAAGCGGCCGGCGGTCATCGCGGGCCTCGTCGGTGCCATCCTGTTCATGGGCATCGGCAACCTCGACGGGGCCCATCAGCTCATCGAGAGGTTCCAGGCCGTCAACACGTGGCGCGCGTTCGAAGGCCTGCCCATCGTCGGAGGTGTGGCTGGAATCGCCGGGGGGTTGTCCCGGTGGCTGTTCCACGGTGCAGTATTGCCCCCATTTGACTGGTGGCGAAGCTCACGCGTGCACATCGGCTCCCTCGACATCACCGAGTTCCCCTACTGGACCTTCCTTTTCGCCGACCTCCATCCGCACCTGATGGGACTTCCCTTCTTCGGGCTCGTTTTCGGGCTCGGTATGGCCTACGTCGTGACCGCAACTGGCGACGACAAACCGCAGCCCTGGGCCCTCGCGGTCGGCCTCGGGCTCGCGCTCGGTTTGGTGCGCACCATCCACACCTGGGATTTCCCCACCGCAGCGCTGACGGTCGTGGCCTCGATCACGCTCGGCCAGGTTCTTGCGCCCGGGAAGTGGCACTGCCGCTGGTGGCACGGTGTAGCGCACGGCGCGATCGCTCTTGGGGTGATGGTGGTTGTCTTTGCGCCTTTCACGCGCCACTTCGAGGTCTTCAACAGCGGCCTCGTCCGTGCGCCCGAAACAACGCTGCCCTACCAGTACGTCGCCCATTTCGGCATCTTTGTCTGCTTCGCCCTGGCGTTCGTCGCCGTGCGCCACCACGAGGAGATCCGCACCCGCGGTGGGCCGGGGAGCAACCCTGTCCTCGCCATGGCCGCAGGCCGCCTCGAACTCGCTGCCCTCCTCACGTTCGTTGGCGGGCTCGCGTTCCTCACCTGGCGTTTTGGTGTAACGGTAGTGGCTCTCAGCATCATCGCGGAGCTGTTCCTGGTGAACCTGATTTGGCTCGATCTGCGCGCGCGAGAACGGGATATCGCCCGGCTGCTCGCCACCGCGTTGTTCGCCCTCGGCTTCGCCGTCGCGGCCGGCGTCGACGTGGTCACCGTCAAGAACGACATCGAACGGATGAACACAGTCTTCAAGTTCTCCCTCGAAGCGTGGCAGATCCTTGCCATGGCAAGCGCCTTCGGAGCCTGGTACGCCGGTCGCTACCTGTGGAGCGCCCGGGGATGGCACGTTGCGCCCCGGCCGGGGCGCGCGTTCGCCGCCACCGTCGGCCTCGCCGGGGGCGTCGTTCTTCTCGTCAGCTCGAGCATCTTCGTGTTCTCCGGAACCGCCTCGCGCCAGAACGCCCGCTTCGCCCCGCTCCCGCGAAGCCTCAACGGCCTCGGCTATCTCCAGGTTGCGAGCTTCCGCGAGGATCACGGCACGCCGGCGGCGGCCGACGACGCAACCATCCGGCTCGCCGACGACGCGCCGCTCATCCGCTGGCTCCGCGAGAACGTCGAGGGCAGTCCAGTCATCGTCGAGGCTGTCGGGCCCCTCTACCACTGGACCGGCCGGATCTCGGTGAACACGGGCCTTCCCGCCGTCATCGGCTGGGACTGGCACGAGACCCAGCAGCGCTGGGACTACTCGGGGCTCGTCAGCCAGCGCCGCACGGAGACCCGGCGCTTCTACACCGACATGAGCGCATCAGAGGCCGCACAGTATCTCCGCAGGTTCAACGTCTCCTACGTCGTGGTCGGGACTGAAGAGCGGTCTTGGGGCACTTCTGAGGGCCTGGCGAGAATCGCCCGGATGCCCGGGCTCCAGGAGGTCTTCCGCTCTGGCGACTACGCCATTTATCACGTGGACCTGGCCGGCCTCTCCCCGTGACACCACGCACGCCCGCCCCGCTAGACCGGCGCCGTGCGCTATTCTTACGCCATGTTTGAGTCGCTGACCGACAAGCTGCAGGGCGCGTTCAAGAAGTTCGGCAGTCGCGGCGTCGTGACAGAAGAAGACCTCGACCGGGCGCTGCGTGAAGTGCGCATGGCCCTGCTCGAGGCCGATGTCAATTTCAAGGTCGTGCGTGAGTTCACGACGCGCGTGAAGGACAAGGCCTTGGGGGCGCAGGTGCTCCGCAGCCTCACTCCGGCCCAGCAAGTGATCGGTATCGTCTATGACGAACTTGTCCAGCTCCTCGGTGGCGAGGCCACGACATTGGCCACAGCCACAAGACCGCCGTCGGTCATCATGCTCGTCGGCCTTCAGGGCTCGGGCAAGACCACGAGCATCGCCAAGCTTGCCAGCCTCCTGAAGAAGGAAGGCCAGCGGCCGTTTGTCATCGCCTGCGACGTCTATCGGCCCGCCGCCGTCCAACAGCTCGTGACCCTGGCAAAGCAACTCGACGTCCCCTGTTACGACGAGGGCATCGAAGCCAGTCCAGCCGAAATCGCCGCCAACGGCCTCGACAAGGCCCGGCGCATGAGTTGCACTCACGTCCTTGTCGACACCGCCGGCCGTCTCCACATCGACGAAACGATGATGCTGGAGGTTGCCGGCCTCCGGCGCCAGCTCCTGCCTCAGGAGGTCCTGTTCGTCGCCGATGCCATGGCCGGCCAGGATGCCGTCACGGCCGCCAAGGAGTTTCACGAGAAGGTCGGCATCACCGGTCTCATCCTGACGAAGATGGACGGCGACGCCCGCGGTGGCGCGGCGCTGAGCATCCGCCAGGTTACTGGCGTACCGGTCAAGTTCATCGGCGTCGGCGAAAAGGCCGAGGCCCTCGAGGCCTTCCACCCCGACCGGTTGGCGGGCCGCATCCTCGGCATGGGCGACATGATGACGCTCATTGAAAAGGCCCGCCTGGAAATGGGCGACGAAGACACCGACCGCTTTGGCGAGAAGTTCAAGAAGGGCACGTTCGACCTGCAGGACTTCCTCGAACAGCTCCGCAAGGTTCGTAAGATGGGCCCGCTTGGTCAGCTCGTCCAGATGCTCCCCGGCTTCAACCGGATCAAGATGCAGCTGAACGTGGATGACCTGGACGACCGGTTCTTCAAGCAGGCCGAAGCCATCGTCCTTTCAATGACCCCCTGGGAGCGTCGCCACCCGGAGAAGATCGACGGCAAGCGCCGCAAGCGGATCGCGCGGGGCAGCGGCACCGGGGCGATGCAGGTGAACCAGGTCCTCAAGCAGTTCTTCGAGGCCCGCAAGATCGCCCGGACCATCGCCTCCGGAAAGTTCCCCCTGATGCCTGGGATGCGATAGCCCTGCCGACAGCCCCTCCGCGCGATTCGGCATGTAGAACGCTGATACGGTAGGATTACACCGATATTGTGTCTGGAATGCCCGTCCCGCGGGCCTCAAGGAGTACCGATGATTCGAATTCGCCTGCGTCGTGTGGGCAAGAAGCGCCAACCCTACTACCGCGTCGTCGTGGCGGAAAAGGAAGCGAAACGCGACGGTGCCTTCCTCGATACCCTCGGCTCGTATGATCCGCACGCAGATCCGCCTTCGATTCAACTCGATGAGGCCAGGACCCGCGAATGGCTGACCAAGGGCGCCCAGCCATCGGAGGCCGCCGAAAAGATCCTGCGCCGGGCCGGCATCACCGGTGGCGCGCCCGCCGCCGTAGCTGAGGAAGCCTAGCCATGGCCTCGATGATGGCGACTGTCGTCGAATACGTGGCCCGCGGCCTCGTCGACAACCCGGAAAGCGTCCAGGTATCGGAAATCGACGATGGCCACCGCGTCGTCGTCCGCCTTGACGTGGCGGAAGACGACTGGGGCAAAGTCATCGGCAAAGGCGGCCGCATCGCAGCTGCCATGCGATCCCTGCTCAAGGTCGCGGCAGTGCGCGAGGATGTCCGTGCCAGCCTGGAGATCGGCGACTGACGGCTGAACACCCCACGCCCACAGGCGAGCCCGGACGCCGCGGCCACCATGGCCGCCCTCGCGTCGCGCGGAAGCCTGCTTCCCCATTGCCGGAGCCTCGCGAAGGCTTCATTGCCCTCGGTGTCGTCTCCAGGGCCCACGGCATCCGGGGCGAGCTGCGCGTCACAGCCTTCAACCCCGGGGCGCCCAATCTCCAGCGGGGCCGGCGCATCTATCTGCGTGGCGACCGCTTCACGGTCCTCCGTGCCCGCCCCGACCGCGACGCCTGGCTCCTGCAGCTTGGCGGCCTCAGTGATCGCAATGCCGCCGAGCGTTTCGCGGGCGAACTCGTCGAGGCCATCGAAGCCGACGTCCGCCGCAACGACGCAGACTCATTCTTCATCCACGAGATCATCGGGCTGCGGGTCGTGACCGCCGAAGGACGCGAACTCGGCCGCATCACCGAGGTGCTTCAGACGTCGGCCAACGACATCTACGTCGCAACCGGCGACCGCGGCGAGGTTCTCATTCCCGCTATTGGCGAAGTAGTACAGGCGATCGACCCGTCATCCGGAATACTCAGTATTACACCTTTGCCCGGCATGCTGGACGATTCGCAATAATCCATTGAAACGCTCTATGGCCGGGACTACACTGGCGCGGGGCCGGTGGAGGGGTGATTCACCGGCGCACGGAAACCAGACCAACCTACGTCGAGAGGGGCTTTTTCGTGTCCAAGGCCGAAACACTGCAAATGGTCGGGGACTGCGTCCACCACTGGGTTCTGGAGTCCCCCAGGGGTGAAATGACGCCGGGGCGGTGCAAGAAGTGCGGGAAAGAAAAGGAATTCACGGGGGAGACAAGCTACCGCATCGGTCGGGGGTCCTCCCAACGTCACTGAATACCAGCCACGTTTGACGCTCGCTCGGGCCGCTACCTACGATGGAAGCGGCCCGAAGTGCGTGTGGGGACATAGCTCAGATGGGAGAGCGCAGCGTTCGCACTGCTGAGGTCGGGGGTTCGAATCCCCCTGTCTCCACCAAATCCCTCCTCGCCCAATGACTCATGCCTGAACCGCGCACGGTTGACTCCCTCGTCGCTCAACTGCCCGGCGCCCGGCTGGTTGCGGGCTCGGCTCGCACACCGATCTCCAACATCGAACACGACTCCCGCAGGCCGACCCCCGGCGCCCTCTTCGTAGCGATCCCCGGCTCCAACGTCGATGGCCACGACTTCCTCTCCCAGGTCGGTGGCTTGGGCGCCACCGCCATCCTTGTCCAGCGCGACCGCGAATACCGGTGGCGCACCCTGCCCTCCGGGCCCGCGATCATCGCCGTCGATGACACCCGTACCGCCCTGTCTGCGGCCGCTGCCTGGTTCTATGGCCACCAAAGCCGCGAACTCGTTGTCGTCGGCGTCACCGGCACCGACGGCAAGACCACCACGTCGCACCTGCTCTCCAGCATCCTCGAAGCGTCCGGGGCCAGGGCGGGCCGGCTCGGAACCGTCGACGTCTCCATCGCCGGCGACGCCGGAGTCGTCGGCAGTCGCATGACGACCCCCGAGGCAACCGAAGTCCAGCATCTCCTCCGCCGTATGGTCGATGCGGGCTGTCGCTACGCTGTGGTTGAATCCACCAGTCACGGCCTCGCGCTCCACCGGCTCGATCATGTCGACTATGACGTCGCTGTTCTCACCAACATTACGGGCGACCACCTCGACTTCCACGGGACGTTCGAGGCTTACCGTGACGCCAAGGGCCGCCTCTTCGAAGCCCTCGACCACACGAGCGGCAAGGGCCTCCCGAAGACGGCCGTCGTGAACGCCGACGACCCGTTGGGGCAGCTGATGCTCGCC